>DASSTC010000001.1:0-3182 GCA_035708065.1 Candidatus Limnocylindria bacterium
CTAGCTGCGCTCAGTAGAAGCCGGGCGGCGGCGGGAGCGCGTTGCCCTCGGCATCGAGGCGTTCGTCGACAGGCAGGTCGTCCCGATGGCGCCGCGCGCCGGTCGGTCCGGGAATCGGCTCCGCCATCACGCTGGAGGCGACCTCGTCGAGACGCTGCTCGATCCCGCGGAGGCCAAGGCGCCGCAGCGCCGGGGCGAATCGGTCCGCGAAGACCTCGTCGCGCAGCAGGCCGAACAGCAGCGACGGCGCGGCCCGGTTGAGCAGCTCCACGCCGCGCATCGCCTCCGACGTGCTGATCCGGTTGAGCCCGAGCTGGCCCTCGAGCATGTCGAGGCCGCGGTTCGCCTCACGACGCGTGGCCGGCGTCAGGTGCGGGGTGCGGTTGACGAGCAGCCTTGTCCGATACAGTGCCTTGCGCACCCGATCGTCACGATCCGGGCTTTCCAGGAGCGTCATGGACCAGATCTTACGCGGTCGGCAGGACTGGCAGGCGTCGATCGCCTCGGCGTTGGCACGTGTCCCACGACCGATCCCGGTCGACCCACGCTTCACGCCCCGCGTTCGCTCGGTCAGCGGCCCGCCGCCGACGCTGGCGGAGCCGCCGCGCCAGGCGTCGACGTTGCTGCTCATCGCTCCGGGCGCCGATGGAGAGCTCGTCGTGCCGCTCACCCTGCGCCACGCCGAGCTGCGGGCACACGCGGGCGAGGTCTCGCTGCCGGGTGGCGCCGTCGACCCGACCGATGCCAGCCGCGAGGCGGCCGCCCTCCGTGAGGCATGGGAGGAGATCGCGCTGCCGCCCGATTCGGTGAACGTCGCGGGGGCGCTCGACGACATCTGGATCCCCGTGTCGAACTTCGAGCTGCGGCCGTTCGTGGCGACCAGCCCGGTTCGCCCGGATCTCCATCCGCAGGCCAGTGAGGTGGCCGCCATCCTCGAGCTCCCGCTGCGCCTGCTCCTGACCGATGCGATCGTCGCCGAGGAGGAGTTCAGCGGCCCGGGCTGGCAAATCCATGCCGCGGCATATCGGTATGCCGGGCAGCGGATCTGGGGCGCGACCGCTCGCGCGCTGGCGATGTTCGCGACCGTGCTGCGCGAGGCCGGCGGCTCCCAGCCGCCTGGATCCTAGCTGCGGTCGCGCTCGTGGGTGCCCGCGGCGTCGAGGATGGTGCGCAGCTCCCCGTGGTGGCGCTTCGGGGCGGCCACGATGCTCACCCGCTTGCCGCGGCTGGCCGTCGCCCACCACTCCCCGCCGGCCAGGTCGGTGACCCGCGCCCCGGCGCGCTCGGCAATCAGCCCGGCCGCTGCCACGTCCCACGGTGACAGGCCGCCGTTCTGGACGAACGCATCGAAGCGGCCCGAGCCCACGTACGCCAGCGACAGTGCCGCGCTGCCCATCCGCCGATGGATGCGCACCGCCCTGCTGATTCGCCGCTCGGCGGCCAGCCCGCCGCGCCCGACCACGGCCAGGCTGACCACCCAGTCGCTGATCTGGTCCTTGTCCGATGCGCTGATCGCCTCCCCATTGAGGCATGCCGGTCCATCGGCCGTCGCACTGAACAGGTCGTCGCGGGCCGGGTCGAAGATCACACCGACCGCCGGCGCGCCATCGGCCACGAGAGCGATGCTCACGCAGTAGAACGGGATGCCGTTGGCGTAGTTCACCGTGCCGTCAAGCGGATCGATGATCCACGTCCGCTGGGCGCCGCCCGCTCCCGCCTTGCTGTCGTGCCTGCCCGACTCCTCGGCGAGGATCGCATCCGTCGGATGCACCTGGCGAATTGCGTCGATGACGACCGCTTCACTGCGGAAGTCGACATCGGTCACCACGTCGCGCTTGCTCTTGTAATCGATGTGCTCGACCTTCTCGTAGCCGTCGGTGAGCACCTGGCCCGCCCGCTTCGCCAGCCCCACGGCAAAACGCAGGTCCTCGTCGAAGGTCGTCGTCGGCATCCCCTGATGCTAGACGCCGCCACGTCGCTTCGCGCACGGTAAGCCTGCGGTAAGCGCTGAGTAAGGGGTCGTGTGCGAGTCTTCAAGTGATTTGAAGACCACGTGGGCCCACGCTGCCCTGTTCCGCCCCGCGACGCGACACCGCCTCGTGCCACAGCTCGTTGACCACCTGCGCGAGCAGATCACCGTCGGCGTGCTCCACGAGTACCAACGCCTGCCGCCGATGCACGAGCTTGCCGAGCTGTGCGGGGTGAGCGTCCCCACCCTGCGCGAAGCGCTTCAGACGCTTGCCTACCTCGGGTTCGTGCGTATCGTGCATGGAGCCGGCACGTTCGTCGCTCATGGTCCGCACTCGCATACGGGCACCGTCGCTGCCATCCGGCACGCGAGAAAGAGCGACATGGTTACGCTGCGCGGGATCATCGAGGTGGAAGCCGCACGTCGGGCGGCGCAGCGCCATGTCGACCGCGAACTGTTCCCTCCCAACGACCGCTTGCTCGAAGCGGTCTGGGAGTTACGCCGCGGACCTGGCACGTGGGCCGACGAGTATGTCGAGCGCGATCTCGCATTCCACCGTGCGATCGTGGTGCGGAGCGGCGCGGCGTTCGCCGCGGTATTGCACCGCGAGGCGTGCCGGCAGCTGGAGGTCGACCTTGTGACCGATGCGCCGCGCCTCATCGACGTCGACGACCTCGAAGAGCTTCACCAGGCGCTGTACCAGGCGATCGAGGAACACCGGCCCGGCGAGGCGGCGCGTCTGGCGAGGCGCATCGCGGCGATCGAGGTGCCACGGAGTGCCGAGGTGCCAGCCACCGGACGGTCACCCACGCTACGCTAGCGAGGCGATGCCACAGATCCATCTTCATGCCGAGCCGGGTGATTACGCGCCGCTCGTGTTGCTGCCCGGCGACCCGAATCGGGCGCGGAAGATCGCGACCCGCTTCGACGGTGGCGGCCAGGCGCTCGAGGACGGCCGCACGCGGCTGGTGAACACCAATCGCGGCATGCTGGGCTACACCGGGACCTACCAGGGCCGACCGGTGAGCGTGCAGACGACGGGCATGGGCACGCCAAGCCTGAGCATCGTCGTCGAGGAGCTCCTGCGGCTGGGTGCAACACAGCTGATCCGGGTGGGGACGTGCGGCGGCATCGGTCCGGGGCTGAAGACCGGCGACCTGGTGATCGCCAGCAGTGCTGCGGCGACCGACGGCGCGACGCAGACCTACCTCCA
>DASSTC010000002.1:0-37271 GCA_035708065.1 Candidatus Limnocylindria bacterium
CCGAGCGACCGTCCGAACCGCCTACCTCCGCGCCGGCGGGAATCTGACAACGCCGCGCCGGAAGCGCGCGCGTTGACGACGCATCCGGGCGTTCGGACCGGTCAGGCCGATGGCCGGCGGGCTGAGACCAGTTTGTGCTCCACGGCATAGAGCGCAGCCTGCGTGCGCGAAGCGAGGCCGAGCTTGCCCAAGATGTTGCTCACATGGGTGCGGGCGGTACGCTCGGTGATCGACAGCTCGTAGGCGATCTCCTTGTTCGAGGCTCCCTTGCCGAGCTGCGCGAGCACCTCCTTCTCGCGCTGGGTGAGCGGCTCGACCGGCTCCTCCACCTTTCGGGTCCGCATCCGCTGAGCGAGCAGCCGGGCGACCGCCGGATCGAGTGACACCTCGCCGGCATGGGCCGCGCGCACAGCGTTGGCGACCTCCTCGGCATCGGCGTCTTTGAGCAGATAGCCCGATGCCCCCGCCTCGAGCGCGGCGGTCACCTTCTCCTCCTCGATGAAGCTCGTGACGGCGACGATCTCGATCTCGGGGTGCGCCTGCTTGATCGTGGCGATCGCGGTCAGGCCATCCATCCTGGGCATGAGCAGGTCCATCAGCACGACGTCCGGCAGCAGCCGATCCGCCAGGGACACGCCCTGCTCACCGTCCTCGCCCTCGCCGACGACCTCGATGTCCGGCAGCAGCTCGAGGAAGCCGCGCAGCCCGCGACGCACGACCTGGTGGTCGTCGACGAGGAGGACACGGATGCGTTCGGTCTCTTCAGGCATGGGCTGTCCCTCCGCGGCGGCACTGCTCTCGGTGGAGCGCGAAGTATGAACCAGTCCGAAGACGTGGACCGGCTCGGCCAGACCGCGCAGCCGTTGAACGCCGAGGTCGCGCAGCCGCATCTCGGCCGGCAGCTCCAGTCCGTCGTGCTCGGCCGCGGCGCTCGTCACCAGGATCTCGCCCGCGTGCGACAGGGCCTGCAGCCGCGCCGCGCGAAAGAGCGGCGTGCCGAAGTACCGGTCGCCGCGTTTCTCAACCTCGCCACGGTCGATCGAGACGCGGATCTGCAGGTGTCCCACCTGCCCCCAGTCGTGCTCGGTGATGCGCCGCTGGATCTCCGTGGCGGCCGCCAGCGCGGCGGTCGCATCCTCGAAGGCGGCATACGCGGCATCACCGATGCGCTCGAAGACCAGCCCGCCGTGCTCCTCGACGGTCTGCACGATCAGCCCGTGCTGCAGGTCGAGCGTCTCCCCGGCCAGATCCGGGAAGCGCTGGGCGAGGTCGGTGCTGGCGACGACGTCGGTGAACAGGAACGTCAGGTCGGCGCGTTCGGGGTCGCGGTGCACGCGCGGAGGATAGCGGTATCCTCCACCGACGGCGATGGGGCTCGCCGCGAACCGCCCGTGCCAAGCGGGCTGATGGCTCCTGATGCTCGAATCGCAGGGAGGCATCGGTCCATGCACCTGGTGGTCATCGGCCTCGGCGGCTTCGCGGGCGCGATCGCCCGCTATGCGGTCGATGGCTGGGTCAGCGCGCTCGTCCGCGGCTCGTTCCCGTGGGGAACGCTCGTCGTCAATGCCAGCGGCTCGCTGGTGATCGGCCTGTTGTTCGCGCTGATGACCGAGCGCGCGCTGATCCCCGCCGAGCTGCGCGCGCCGGTGATGATCGGCTTCGTCGGCGCTTACACCACCTTCAGCACGCTGGCGCTCGAGTCGTGGCGGCTGCTGGAGGATGGCGCCTGGCCGGCGGCGATGGCGAATCTCGGCGGATCGGTCGTGCTCGGCGTCGCGGCGGTCGTCGTCGGCGTCGCAATCGGGAGGGCCATCTGATGGAGCTCGAGGGACGAGCGCTGCTCGTTCGGATCTATATCGGCGAGAGCGACAAGTGGGAGGGCAAGCCGCTCTACCAGGCGATCGTCGAGCGCCTGCGCGAACGGCACGTGGCCGGCGCGACCGTGCTGCGCGGAATCGAGGGTTTTGGGGCACACGCGCATGTGCATACCACCCGGCTGCTGCGGCTGTCGGAAGACCTCCCGATCCTGATCGAGGTCGTCGACGACGAGGAGCGGCTGCGCGGGGTCCTGCCCGAGATCGACGAGATGGTCGACGACGGTCTGGTCACCCTGGAGCGCGTCGAGGTCTTCGCCTACCGCGGACCGGCCGACGCTGATTCCACCGGAGCATGAAACGACGCACAGACGCCGGCTCTGCATCGGTCTATTCGTCAGCACAGGCGTCCGGTCCGCCTCGTTTCATCCGCGCCCCGGGTAGACTTCGCAACGCGCGCTTGCCCGCCGGAAGGCCAACCGCCCGGCATCGCGCTTGCTGAACGGAATCGGCTCATGAGCTTCAATCCAGGCGCCGGGCTCGACCCGGGGCAGGTCCAGGATCGCCGCGGGGGCGGCATCGGTCGAGGCGGCGGGATCGCCGTCGGCGGCGGGCTGGGGACGATCATCCTCGTCGCCGCCTACCTCCTCTTCGGCGGCAACCTCGGCGACCTCGGCGGGCTGGTCCAGCAGCCGGCAGGCACCGCCAACCCGAGCAGCGACCTCGCATCCTGCAAGACCGGCGAGGATGCCAACCAGAGCGAGAGCTGCCGGATGGTCGGCTACATCAACAGCATCCAAGCGTACTGGAGCAAGGAGTTCGCCGACAGCGGCGAGCGGTACGTCCAGGCCGATACGGTCTTCTACGACGGCGTCACCTCGACTGCCTGCGGCACCGCCAGCTCACAGGTCGGCCCGTTCTACTGCCCGGCCGACAAGCTCGTCTACCTCGACCTGGGCTTCTTCGACCAGCTGCAGACCCAGTTCGGCGCGAAGGGCGGCCGCTTCGCCGAGGCGTACGTCGTCGCGCACGAGTACGGCCACCACGTCCAGGACCTGCTCGGGCTGCTCGGGCAGGGTTCCAGCCAGGCGGGAGCCGGCGGCCAGTCGGTGCGCACCGAGCTGCAGGCCGACTGCTTTGCCGGCGTGTGGGCCAGCAATGCGGTCGCGACCGGCTTCATCGCGCAGCTGACCGACCAGGACATCGCGCAGGCCCTCGATGCGGCGAGCGCGGTCGGCGACGACCGCATCCAGCAGCAGAGCCAGGGCTACGTCAACCCGGACACCTGGACGCATGGCTCGTCGGAGGAGCGGCAGCAGTCGTTCCGCATCGGCTACCAGAGCGGCGACCCGACATCCTGCAGCACTTCCTGAACGGTTGATCGAGCCCGACCGATGCCCCTGGGCAGTCGGTGACCCCGAGTACCTGGCCTACCATGATCGCGAGTGGGGCGTCCCGCTCCACGACGACCGCGCCCTGTTCGAGCTGCTGATCCTCGAGGGCGCGCAGGCCGGCCTGTCGTGGATCACCGTCCTGCGCCGGCGTGACGGCTATCGCGAGGCGTTCGACAACTTCGACCCTGCTCGTGTCGCCTCCCTGACCGATGCCGACGTCGAGCGACTGCTCAGCGACCCGCGCATCGTTCGCAACCGGGCCAAGGTGCGATCGGCGATCGCCAATGCGCGGGCATTCATGGAGCTCGAGGCGAACACCGGCCGCTCATTCGCCGAGTGGCTGTGGTCGTTCGTCGACGGCCGCCCGATGCAGAACGCCTGGCGCTCGCTCGACGAGGTCCCTGCCGAGACCGATGCCTCGCGGGCACTGTCGCGCGAGCTGCGCGGTCGCGGCTTCAGCTTCGTCGGCCCGACGATCGTGTACGCCTACATGCAATCCGCGGGGCTGGTCAACGACCATCTCGTCGGCTGCTTCCGTTACGCCGAGGTCGCGGCGCTCCGATAGACTCGCGGCGCCATGTCGCGCCCGATTGCCTCGGTCGAGGTGCCGTCCAGCAGCGCCAACCTGGGGAGCGGCTTCGACTGCTTCGCGGCCGCCCTGAGCCTGAAGCTGCGCGCCGAGCTGCACGAGGGCGACGACGCCGGCATCCTGCTCAACGCGCACGGCGAGGGCGTGCCGCGGGACGACGAGAACCCCGACGAGAACCTGCTGATCCGAGCGTTCCGCGAGGGGATGCGCCTCGCGCTGGCGGGCGGCGGCGGCGCGTGGCGCCTCGAGGTGTCGAGCATGATCCCCGCGGCCCGCGGCCTGGGGAGCAGCGCCGCCGCGATCGTCGCCGGGCTGCTGCTCGGCGCCTCGCTCGGACGCCGCTCACCGGACGCCGACGAGCTGCTGGCGGCGGCTGCCCGCCTGGAGGGCCACGCCGACAACGTCGCGGCGGCGCTGTATGGCGGCATCACGCTCGCCGTGCTGTCCGCGCACGAGCGAGTGACGCTGCGCCGCTTCCACGCGCCCGAGGCCTGGATCCCGGTCGTGTTCCTGCCGCAGCGCGAGAGCCAGACCGCCGAGATGCGCCGTGCGCTGCCGTTGGCGGTGCCGCATCACGACGCATCGGCCGCCGCGGGTCGCGCGGCACTGCTCGCCACCGCGGTGATCACCGGCGACGCGGCACTGCTGCGGGAGGCGATGGATGACCGGCTGCACCAGCCGTATCGCCTGCCGCAGCTCCCCGGCAGCGCGGAGCTGATCGAGACCGCGTACGCGCACGGCGCCGCGGGGGCGGCGCTCTCCGGGGCCGGGCCGTCGGTGCTGGCGATCTGCGATTCGCCCGCGGCTGCGCACTCGGTCGAGAAGGCGTTCAACGCCTTCGACCTGCCGGGGATGGCGACCCGCCTGCGCTTCGACACGACCGGTGCGCGGCTGACCGGCAGCTCGTCCTGAGGGTCGCGCCGGGCTCGGGTACCATCGGTCGGCTATGTCCCTGGTCACCCTCAGCAACCTGTCGAAGAGCCACGGCGCGCAGCACCTGTTCGCCGACCTGAGCCTGCAGATCAGCGCCGGCCGGCGGATCGCGATCGTCGGGCCGAACGGCGCGGGCAAGACCACGCTCCTCGAGATCATCACCGGGGACCAGGAGGCCGACGGCGGGACGGTCACCCGGGCGAAGGACGTGGTCATCGGCTACCTGCGCCAGGAGGTTGCCGAGAGCCGCGGCCGAAGCGTCGTCGCCGAGGTGATCGCCGGGGCCGGCGAGGTGAGCGGCATCGGCCGGCGGATGGGTCACATCGAGGCCGAGCTGGCGGACGCCACCGAAGAGGCCGAGCTCGAGGAGCTGATGGCAGAGTACGGCCGGCTCCAGGATCGGTTCCAGGCGATGGGCGGCTATTCCCTGGAGGCCGAGGCCAGGCGGATCCTGGCCGGGCTTGGGTTCGCCGACCGCGACATGGACCGCGACATCGGCGAGTTCAGCGGCGGCTGGATGATGCGCGTCGCGCTCGCCCGGCTGCTGCTGCAGAACCCGGACGTGCTGCTGCTCGACGAGCCGACGAACCACCTCGACCTGGCATCGGTCGAATGGCTGCAGGGCTTCCTGGCCGACTACGCCGGCGCCATCGTGCTGGTCAGCCACGACCGCGACTTCATCGACGCGGTGGTCAACCGCGTCGCCGAGCTGAACCACGGCATGCTGACCGAGTACGCCGGCGACTACGGCGACTTCGTCGAGCAGCGCGAAGAGCGCATCGCCCAGCTCGAACGTGACGCGTTGGCCCAGGGACGCAAGATCGCCCAGGTCGAGCGCTTCATCGAGCGGTTCCGCTACAAGGCCTCCAAGGCGCGATCGGTCCAGAGCCGGATCAAGCAGCTCGACCGGATCGAGCGGGTCGCGGTGCCGACGGCGCGGACGAAGAGCGTCAAGTTCCGGTTCCCGGAGCCTCCGCGTTCGGGACGCACGGTCATCACGCTCCACGACATCCAGAAGTCCTACGGCGACAACATCGTGTACGCGGGCCTCGACCTGCAGCTGGAGCGGGGACAGAAGGTCGCGCTCATCGGCCCGAACGGCGCCGGCAAGTCGACGCTCCTGAAGATCCTGGCGGGCGTCCTTGCGTTCGACAGCGGAACGCGCGAGCTGGGCACGAATGTCCGGGTCGCCTACTTCGCGCAGCACCAGATCGACGCGCTCGACCCGAAGCGCAGCGTGATGGAGGAGCTGGCATCGGTCGCCGTGCGAATGACCAGCGCGGAGCAGCGCAAGCTGCTGGGTGCCTTCCTGTTCACCGGCGACTCGGTCGACAAGAAGGTCGGCGTGCTGTCGGGCGGCGAGCAGACGCGGCTGGCGCTGGCCAAGCTGATGGCCGATCCGGCCAACCTCCTCTGCCTCGACGAGCCGACGAACCACCTGGACATCGCCTCGCGCGACGTCCTGGAGGATGCGCTGAACGCCTTCCCGGGCACGATCGTGCTCATCACCCACGACCGCTATCTCATTCGGTCGGTGGCCAATGTGATCGTCGAGGTCAACGGCGGCGACGCGACACCGTACCTCGGCGACTTCGAGTACTACGCCGCCAAGCGCGGGCTCGACATCGAGCAGCGCGGCGCGACCGAGGGACGGCAGACGCCGCGCGGCGTGGAGGCCGCCACGCCGAAGCCGCGCGAGACCTCCGCCCAGGCGAACCGGCGCAAGCGCGAGGAAGCCGAGGAGCGCAACCGCCGCTATCGACGCACGCGGGACCTGCGGTCGGCACTCGAGCGGGCCGAACGAGAGGCACGCGAGACCGATGCGGAGCTCGCCGAGGTGACCGACCGCCTGGCGGACGCATCGGTCTATACCGACGGCAACGTGGTTCGTGAGCTGATCGAGCGGCACAATGCCGCGCTCGACCGCTCTGCTGCGCTGGCCGACGAGCGACAGCGGCTGACCGCCGAGCTCGAGGCTGCCGAAGCGGACGCCCTGGCTCCCGCCGGGTGAGCGCTTCGCGGACCGATGCGGGCGCCGTCGGCGCCGCCCTGATCGTCCTTTCCGCGGTCTGCTTCGGCACCCTTGGGCCGCTGTCCCGCTTCGCCGAGAACGGCGGGGTGGGCGCCCTTGGCCTGGTGGCCTGGCGCGACATCCTGGGTGCGGGCTGCGTCGCCCTGTTCCTGGCCGTCCAGCGCCGGCCGATCCTGTCGCTGCGCGGCATCCCCGTCCCGCAGCGCCGAATGCTGGCCGTCGCCGCCGTGGCCAACACCGTGCTGAACCTGGCGATCTTCGTCGCGTTCCTGCGAATCAGCATTGCGCTGGCGCTGCTGCTCTTCTACCTGTACCCCGCCTACGTGGCGATCGCGAGCTGGCTGTGGTTCGGCGAACGGCTCGACCGGGTGCGCTGGGCGGCGCTGGGGATCTCGCTCGCCGGCGTGATCCTGGTGGTCGGTGGAGGCGCCAGCTTGGCCGCGATCGACCCGCTCGGGCTCGGGCTGGCCCTGCTCGCCGGCGCGGTGCAGGCCGGCTACGTGCTCATCGCGCGGCACGGATTCAACCGCGTGCCGGGGCCGCAGGCCGGGGTGCTGACCATGGGCGGTGCGGTGATCCTGCTGTTCGGGGTCGCGCTGGTGACCGGGCAGGTTTTCGCCTTCGCCGAGCCGCTGGCGAGCGTCGATGCGTTCTGGCCGGTGCTGCTGGCCGGCACGATCGGCGCGGGAATCCCGACCGTCACGTTCATCGTCGGCATCCGGCTGATCGGAGCGCCGCGCGGCGCGATCCTGGCCACCCTCGAGCCGGTCATCGGCGTGACGCTGGCCGCGCTGCTGCTCGGCGAGCACCCCGGGGTGCTGCAGCTGGTCGGCGGGGCGCTGATCATCGCCGCGGCGGTGCTGCTCCAGCTGGGGCCGGGCGCTGAACCGGCCGAGCACGAGGCCGTGGCTGCATGAAGGCGGCGTGGACCGCCTGGGCAGCTGATTCCGCGGCCGCCACGGGCACCTCCGCCCAGACCACGCGCAGGCCACCCTCGTCGAACGAGCCCTCGCCCGATGCCGGCAGCGGCAGGATCTCGGGCATCATCGGCGCCGGCCCGACCAGTGACAGGCGCGCCACGCGCTGCTTGCGGTCGACGGCGAGCATCAGCACGCCCTGATCCGGCTCGCGCGGACGAACCGGCCGGACGACCGTCTGCGGGGCCGAATCGTCCAGGCCACGAACCAACAGCGGCAGGCGGCCGCGTCGCGCGCGCCGAACTGCCACTGGATGGACGACTTCGGCACCCAGCTCGGCGAGCAGCTCGAGCTGCAGCGCGTCGACGACCGGCAGGAATCGGGCTGCGGGGACGAGGTGTGGATCGGTCTCCATCACACCACCCACGTCCTTGAACAGCTCGCAGCGCTCGGCCCGCAGCGCGACCGCCAGCGCCACGGCCGACAGGTCGGTGCCCCCTCTACCGAGCGTGGTCAGCTCGCCGTGCGACCCGACGCCCTGGAAGCCGGCGACCACCGGGACCAGGCCATCGGCGATCGCCGCGCGCAGTGGGCGGGAGTAGACGCGACGGACCTCAGCCCCGAGGTGCGCGGCGGCGGTGCGGATGCCGGCCTCGGCGCCGCTGAACGAGCGCGACGGCACGCCGGCGGCCTGCAGGCCGAGCGCGAACAGCGCGGCGGACAGCGCCTCGCCGGTGGCCAACGCACGGTCCGTCTCGCGTGCCAGTGCCGAGCTGGCGTCCTGGTGACCGGCGCGCAGCGACGCGCCACCGTCCGGCAGCAGCACCGCAGCGGACGACAGGATCGTGTCGGTCACACCCTCGAAGGCGGAGACGACGACGACCGGCCGCAGGCCGACGCGTCGCTGCTCGGCCACGACCGCGACCGCGGCCGCGATATCCGCCGGTTCCCGCAGCACCGACCCGCCGAACTTGTCGACGACGACCGGCGGCGCGCTCATCCGGCCGCGGCGCGCACCAGCGATGGGAGCTCGCCCAGGCTGCGGATCACGCGGACGTCGTCGACCGTGGCATCGCCGGCGCGATCGAGCAGCACGCCCTCCATGCCGGCGGATCGCGCTCCGAGAACATCGGCGCGGTACGAGTCGCCGACCATCAGCGCATCGGCCGCGTCGACCCCGGCGCGGGCGAGCGCCAGCCGGAAGAACGCCGGATCGGGCTTGGCCACGCCGGCGGCACCCGAGGCGAGCACGAAGTCGAGCGTGCCATCGAGTCCCAGCGAGGCAAGGATGGCCTCCAGGTTCGATCCCCAGTCGGAGACCACGCCGACGGCGAGGCCGGCCTGGCGCAGGTCGGCCAGCATCGGTTTGACGTCGGGGTAGACCTCCCAGGCATCCGGCGCGAACTGGCTCTCCAAAACGAGATCGAGCAGCTGGCGTTGCTCCTCCATGCCGAGCTCGCGCAGCATGCGGGTGTGATAGTCACGCCAGGTTGCCTCGATCAGCGCGTCATCGGTCCACGTCGCGTTGTCGGGACGGTGGTAGTCGTCCCAGAACCAGGCATCGGCCGCTTCCCAGGCGGCCTGCAGCTCCGCCTGACCGATGGCCACGCCCTGCT
This sequence comes from Candidatus Limnocylindria bacterium, assembly GCA_035708065.1. Taxonomy (GTDB): domain Bacteria; phylum Chloroflexota; class Limnocylindria; order QHBO01; family QHBO01; genus JAICUY01. Next base: position 9,296 of record DASSTC010000002.1, read on the forward strand.
GCTCGAGCACCCCCGCCAGCGACTGTGCGAGCGTGCGGCGCGGGGCCAGCAGGGTGAACCCCGCATCCAGGCAGACGAGTCGGTACGGCATGTTCGCGCAACCCTAGCGCAGACGCTCCGACCGGTGCCCGCCTAGACTCGGCCGATGCGCCTCGCCCCAATCCGTCGCGCGCTGCTGGACTGGTACGCCATCGAGCACCGCGATTTCCCGTGGCGCGGCACCGCGGATCCCTACGCCGTTCTGGTCAGCGAGGTGATGCTGCAGCAGACCCAGGCATCGCGCATCGCCGAGCGCTTCCCGCGCTTCATGCGCCGATTCCCGAGCGTCGAGGCACTCGCGACGGCGAGCGATGCGCAGGTGCTCGCCGAATGGAGCGGCCTCGGCTACAACCGCCGCGCGCTGGCGCTGCATCGGACGGCGCGGACGGTGGCGGCGGACGGCTGGCCGCGCGATGTCGCCAGCCTGCAGGCGCTGCCGGGCATCGGTCCGTACACCGCCCGGGCGATCGCCAGCCTGGCCTTCGGCGAGGGCGTCGGCGTGGTCGACACCAACGTGCGGCGCTGGCTGCTGCGGCGCTTCGCCGTCGATGACCGGCCCGCGTCGCTGCAGGCCCTTGCGAACGAGCTCGCCGCGCCGGGCGAGGGCGACGAAGCACGCGCGTGGACGCACGCCACCATGGAGTTCGGCGCCCGCATCTGCCGCTCGCGCAGCCCGCTGTGTGGCGCGTGTCCCATCCGCCGTGGCTGCCCCTCGCGCGATCGTGCCCGACGCGTCGCGGTGCCGAAGCAGCCGGCCTTCGGCGGCTCGGCACGCGCTGCGCGCGGCCGTCTGCTGCGTGCGCTGAGCGAGGCCGAAGGGCATCGGCTGGGGCTGACCGAGGCGCATCGGCTGCTGGATGGAACGCTCGACCGCGTCGTCGCCCGGATGGAGCGCGAGGGCCTGCTGCATCGGTCTGGCGAAAGCCTGCATCTCGGCAGCCGGCCCGCCGGGACGCCTACAATCCGGCCATGACCACCAATGCTGCCGGCCTGCATGTCGGCGTCGGCGACCAGCTGCCGTCGGTCGGGCTGCGCGCCACCGACGGGTACCTCCTCAACCTGCGCAGCTTCGTCGGCAAGCAGCCCGCGGTGCTGGTCTTCTTCGGCGCACCGACGCTGGAGGGCGCGGCCCGGGATGCGGGCGACGCGCTGGTCGACGGGCTGAAGCGCGGCTTCGAGCGCCTGGCCCAGGCGGGCATCGCGCTGGTCGGCATCACCTGCGACAACGAGGAGGAACAGAAGCAGTACGCCGAGGAGCACGAGCTGCCATTCCTGCTTTACAGCGACGAGCGCCGCTCGGCCGTCGAGCTGCTGGGCGTGCCAACCACGGTCGACGGCGAGAACTACAACGCCCGGCCGACCGCCGTCGCGGTGTCGCGCGACGGAAGGATCGTGGATGTCGTCGAGAACGCGGCGCCGAAGGGACTGATTGCCCGACTCCTCGAGTCCATTGAGGAGTCGGTTTCCGACTGAAGACCGATGCTCGCCTTCCGGCTGCCGGCGCTGGGCCGGCCGCTCGAGCTCTCGGAGGTGCCGGTTCCCGAGCCGCGCGGCGCCGAGGTTCGCGTCCGTGTCGCGGGCTGTGGCGTGTGCCGCAGCGACCTGCACATTCTCGACGGTTCCCAGCCGCGCGTGCGGCTGCCGGTCACGCTCGGCCACGAGATCGCCGGATGGGTCGACGCGTTTGGGCCCGATGCCGGCCAATCGCTGCAGCTCGGCGAGCCAGTCGTCGTTTTCGGCGGCTGGGGCTGTGGGGAGTGCCGCGAATGCCTGCGCGGCGAGTCGCAGCGATGCGAACGCGGCGAGTCGCCCGGCTTCCAGCGCGACGGCGGCTACGCCGAGTACGTCCTCGTTCCCGACGCGGCCTATCTCGTCCCGCTGGGCTCGCTCGACCCGGTGCGCTCCGCCGTCCTGGCCGACGCCGGCGTCACGCCCTTCCGCGCCGTGTCGCGGGCCACGCCCTGGCTCGACGATGGCGCGCGGGTGCTGCTCATCGGCTTCGGCGCGCTTGGCCAGTTCGCGATCCAGTACCTGCCCGATGACGCGCGGGTCGCGGTACGCGACCTCGACCCGCGCAAGGTCGAGCTCGCTCGCTCGTTCGGCGCCGTCCAGTCGCTGGCCGGTCCGGCGGATGTGGTGTTCGACTTCGTCGGAACGTCCCAGACGATGCCGGCCGCTGCCGCAGCGGTGGCGCCGGGTGGCCTGATCTCGGTCGTCGGCGAGGGCGGCGGCGTGCTCCCCTTCAGCTTCGAGTCGCCGCCCGTCGAGGCTTTCGTGACGACGATCGCCTGGGGATCGCTCGACGACCTGCACCGGGTCGTGGCGCTCGCGCCGGACCTGCGCTGGAACGTCGAGGCCGTCCCGCTGCGGCACGCATCCCTTGCGCTGGAGCGCCTGGCGCGCGGCGACGTGATGGGCCGGCTGGTGCTGGTTCCGTAGCGGCTCAGCGGCGGGTCGGGCTCAGGTGCGGAACAGGCTCAGCTACCGAACAAGCTCAGCTGCCGAACAAGCTCAGCTGCCGAAGAGGCGCGACAGGAAGCCCTTCGGTCCCTCGTGAACGACGTAGTACGGCGCGGCGACCTCGTCGTACGCCTCGCGCAGCGAGGGCGCGCGCAGGTCGGTGACCGCCAGCTCACGGCGCGAGCCCAGATGCTCGCTGGCGAGTGCGTGCAGTTTGTTGCGCACCTCGTCGAAGTCGGAGAGCTCGGCCTCGGGGCGCAGCTGGATGCCAACGGTCCACGCCTTCCCCGCGCGCAGCAGCCAGGCGCGCGCGACCTGCGGCAGCTCCCCGAGGGAGCGGCGAAGCTCGTCGCCGAACGGCTGCGGGATGTCGCCGGGAGCCTCGAGCGCCGGCATGTCGCCCACGGGACGCCGAGCACGCATCGCCTCGGGCGAGTTGGGGTCGATCCCCGCGGCGAGGAACGGCAGGACGCCGACGGGAATCTCGAGCTGCGACGGACTGCCCGGGTCGATGAAGACCCGCTCCCCCGCATCGTCTGCCCGACCGAAGAGGTCTCGCGCCGACAGCTCGACGTGGTCGCTTCCCGGCGGGCCGAACTCGCCGAAGAGCTCCAGCGACGTGTAGGCGGCCAGGAACGAGCCGTTGTTGTCGCGCCCGTGACGCAGCGCATCGGTCGGGACGCGTTCCGGGTCGGGTGACTTGCCCGACGACGAGCGAATCGGGACGATCAGCTCGCGCGAGACGATGTCGCCCAGGCGCGTCTCAGACATCGGTCGACATGATGGCGCATCCGGTCATGCGCCGACGCCCACGCCCGACAGCTTCGCCAGCGCATCGTCCATCCGGCGCAGGCAGTGCTCTCGCCCGACCAGCTCCATCGAGCCGAAGAGCGGCGGCGACACGCTGCGGCCGGTGATCGCCACGCGCATCGGCTTGAACAGGTCGCCCGGTTTCCAGCCCATTCGCTCGGCGATTCCGCGGCAGCGCGACTCGAGCAGGTCCGCCGCCCAGTCGGCATCGGTCAACGGCGACAGCTCGTCACGCACGATACGCAGCGCCGACGCGGCGTCGGCCGCCTCGCGCTTCTTGGGCACCAGGTCCTCGCCGTCGTACCACGACGCGACGGTGGCATCGGTCTCGAACAGGAAGCCGACGAGCTCGCCGGCATCGCCCAGCCGCACCAGGCGCTCCTTGAGCAACGGCACCAGGCGGACAACGGTCTGGTCGGCGGCGGCATCGGGCAGGAAGGGGCGCAGGCGCAGCGCCAGCTGCTCGTCGCTGAGCGAGCGGATGTAGACGCCGTTCAAGTAGTCGAGTCGATCCTTGTCGAAGATCGCGCCGCCCTTGTGGACTTTCCCGAGCTCGAACCGCTCGGCCAGCTCGTCCAGGCTGAAGATCTCCTCCTCGGTGCCCGGCGACCAGCCGAGAAACGCCAGGAAGTTGACGAGCGCCTCGGGCAGGTAGCCCTGGCGGCGGTACTCGTCCATCGCCGTCTGGCTCTTGCGCTTGCTCATCTTGGTCCGATCCGGATTGAGGATCAGCGGGATGTGGCCGAACCTTGGCAGCGGATAGCCGAGGGCCCGATACAGCGCGATCTGCTTGGGAGTGTTGCTGATGTGGTCCTCGCCGCGGATCACCTCGCTGATCTGCATCTCCGCGTCGTCGACCACCACCGTGAAGTTGTAGAGCGGGCTGCCGTCGGCGCGGACGATCACGAAATCGCCAAGTAGGGCGTTGTCGAACTCGACCTCGCCGCGCACCAGGTCGTCCCAGCTGACGGTTTCCGGCGGCACGATGAAGCGGATGGCGCCCTGCCGGCCCTCGGCCTCGAACGCGTTCCGCTCCGCGTCGCCGAGGTTGCGGCAGCGGCCGCTGTAGCGCGGCGGCTCGTGGTTCGCCTCCTGCTTGCGGCGCACCGCCTCGAGCTCGTCGGACGTGCAATAGCAGCGATAGGCGTTGCCGTCGGCCAGCAGCCGCTCGGCCTCGGCGGCATATCGGTCCAGGCGCTGGCTCTGGCGGTAGGGCGCATATCGGCCGATGTCCTCGCCGCCGGCCACCTGCGGCCCCTCGTCCCAGGTGATCCCGAGCCAGTGCAGGCCCTCGATGATGTCGCGCTCGAAGTCGGTGGTGCTGCGCGCGACATCGGTGTCCTCGATGCGCAGCACAAACGTCCCGCCACGGTGCCGTGCGGTGAGGTAGTTGTAGAGGCTGGTGCGTGCGGTCCCGATATGCAGCGGCCCGGTCGGGCTGGGCGCCATGCGGACGCGCAGCTGCGCTCGGTTCTCGTCGTTGGCGAGCATGCGCCAAGCGTAGCAGGCGGCCTGCCGGCGCAATCAGCGCCTGGTAGGCGGCTGGTAAGCACCCGATAAGCGCCCGGTAAGTGGGGCGGCGTAACCTCGGCCGTGCTGCCCAAGAGTTCAAGTCACTTGATCTCTTGGCTGGTCCGCGTTGTCCGGGAGCCCGGCAAACGGAACCCGGTTGGTCCGCAGGCTGCATCGGTCTCAATCGAAACGGTGCAGAAGGAGGAGACGACCATGGCTCACACCACCTGGGAGGCACACACCAAGCACGGCGAGCTGTCCGACAAGGACCGCGACGACCTGCCCGACAGCGCCTTCGCGTTCCCGAAGGACCGCAAAGAGCCCTTGACCGATGCGAACCATGTCCAGAACGCGCTCGCCCGCTTCGACCAGGTGGAAGATGTGTCCGATGCGGATCGGGACCAGGCGTTCGCCAACATCAAGAAGGCCGCGAAGCACTACGGCGTGGACGTCACCGAGGACAGCTGGCGCGATCTTGGGAAGAAGCCGCACACAGACAACCCGTCGCACTGACGCCGTCGCACTGCCGCCGTCGCACTGACGGCGTCGCACTGACGGCGTCGCGCCGCGTCCGCGGCTGACACAATCCCGGGGTGTTCCTGAGTGGCACCCTGCTCAACGCGGCGACGGTCCTGGTCGGGACGAGCATCGGCCTGCTCCTCGGCGCTCGGATGCCGGAGCGCATCCACGGGGCGCTGACCGCGGCGGTGGGCCTGTTCACGCTGGCGCTCGGGATCTCGATGGCGATCCCGATCTTCGGGAACCCGGCGGTCAAGCCGGGCGATGACCTGGCGGTGCTCGCAGCGCTGCTCGTCGGCGTGGTCGTCGGTGAGCTGCTGCGGCTGTCCGACGGCCTCGACGCGCTCGGCGCCTGGTTCCAGCGACGCCTGTCACGCGACGAGCGCCCCAGCCGCATCGCCGAGGGCTTCGTCACCGCCAGCATCGTGTTCTGCGTCGGGCCGCTGACGATCCTCGGCTCGATCGACAACGGCCTGACCGGCGACATCACGCTGCTCGCGGTCAAGTCGCTGCTCGACTTCGTGACCTCGATCGCCTTTGCCGCGGCACTTGGCGCCGGCGTCTACCTGTCGATCGGCACGATCCTGATCGTGCAGGGCGCGATCGCCGCTGCCGCGTTCGTGCTGCGCGACGTGATGGATCCGATCACCGTGCTGGCGGTGACCGCGGTCGGCGGGCTGATCCTGCTCGGCGTCGGCCTGTTGCTGCTCGACCTCAAGCGGCTGCGGGTCGCCAACTTCCTCCCCGCCCTGGTGCTGGCGCCGATCTTCGTCCGGCTGGCCGAGCTGGTGCGCGCCGCCCTCGCCTGAGTCAGCCGGCGAGCCGGAACGCCGGTCGTACCTCGCCGGCGCGATCGCCGCGCGGGTCCCGGATGACCGGTGCCGCGTACTCGGCCAGAGCCGCAACCGACGCGTCGGTCAGTGCGCCCATCTGCCGCAACGCCGAGCAGGTTGCGACGTTCCGCGCCCGCTGCGCCGCATCGCCGTCCTCGATCTTCAGCGCGAAACCGTGTCCCGCCCCGACCAGGGCAGCCGCCTGGACGCCCTCGGCACCGCCCTTGGCGAGCACGCGCCCCGGTTCGGCACGCATCAGCGCCGTGTCGAGCCGGCGCCGCTCGCCGGCGACCAGGATCGGGTGCGCCATCATCGCGTCGCGGATGCGAAGCAGCGCCGCAGACAGCGGCGCATCGGTCACCCCGGACGGATCGGCCAGGCGCGCATAGAGCAGTGCCAGCGCGCGCAGGGGGAGCCCAAAGGTCACGACGCCACAGTTGTCGGTCGCCGTCGCGATCTGCGACTCGGGGATGCCGCTCAGGGTCGAGACGGTGCGCAGTGCCGCCTGCTGCACCGGATGGTCGGGCGCGAAGTACGTGTCGAGCGGTGCGCCGAGCGCCTTGGCGTAGAGCAGCATGCCGGTGTGCTTGCCACTGCAGTTGTGGCGCAGCGGCGTCGGCTCCTCGCCATCGCGCGCCAGCCGGCGAGCCGTCTCGACGTCGTACGGGGTATGGGTGCCGCACTGCAGCGCGGCGGCGGTCAGTCCGGCGTCGCGCAGGATCGCCTGGACGGTGCGGACGTGCCGGTCCTCGCCCGAATGCGAGGCGGCCATGATGGCCAGAGCGTCGTCGCCGAGGCCGTAGGTGTCGAACAGGCCCGATGCGACGAATGGCGCCAGCTGGAACGGCTTCGCGCTCGAGCGGAGATAGATGAAGCCGTCGGGATCGCCGATCGATGCGACGAGGCGGCCATCGCCCGAAACAACCGCCATCCGGCCGCGATGGCGGGATTCGACGTGATCGCCGCGGGTGACCTCGACGAGGACTGGCGGCGCGGTCCTGCTGGCCGCGGTGTTACTGGCCGCCGCCGCCCTGCCGTTCGCCGGCCGGAGCCGCCTCCCGATCCTGCTTGCTGAAGATGCTGGCCTGCGACCCGCCGCCCTGGTTCGAGGCGTTGCCCGCCGAGGACTGGGCGCCGCCCTTCGGCTGACCCTGACCCTGCTGACCCTGCGAACCCTGCTGTTGCGGAGCCGGCGCCTGGCGCGCATCGCGCGTCATGGTCACCGAGCCCTCCCAGTGGGCACCTTCCTTGACGACCAGCACCTGGGTCTTGATCGCGCCCTTGACGCGGCCGGTGGAGCCGATCTCGAAGCGCCCGCCGCAGTCGACGTCGCCCTCGTAGTCACCGTTGATGATGACGTTGTGGGCCTTGATCGCGCTGCGCACCCGAGCCTGCGGGCTGATGATCAACGTGCCCTGGCACTCGATCTCGCCCTGCGCTTCGCCCTCGATCCGCAGGTCGCGGTCACTGACGTACTTGCCGTTGAAGCGGGCGTGGGGATCGATCACGCTCTCGTTCCCGGCACCGCCGTCACTGCGGCGAAAGGTGGAGTCGCTCGGTGAAGGCGTCACGTCGACCTCGCTGCTGAGACTGTCCGGATAGAGGTTGCCCACGACGTCCTCGCGCGAGAGGGCGTCGGGCTTCTGGTCACGCTTCGATCCGAAGACCACGGCTGAGTTTCCTCCTCTGCGACCGCCTGGCCGCGGCTCGTGCGGGTGCTCGTGCAGGATCGATAGCGTACAGCACCGACCGATGCACGGGTAGCGGTGCGCAAGCGCACCTGCCCGCGCACTGCGGATCCGCGGCGTGCAGGTCCGCAAGCGGCACATGGAGCAGCCGGACCGCTATCGCCGCCGACGCACTCGTTCCGCGGACTGGGGCCGCGCGTAGAATCGCGCCGATGGCCGCCCGAGAACTGCCCGCCAACGTCCACGTCTCGCACCACCCGCTGGTCGCCCACAAGCTGTCGCTGCTCCGCGACAAGGCAACCGAGCCGAAGAAGTTCCGTGAGCTCGTGCGGGAGCTGTCATGGCTGCTCGGCTACGAGGCGATGGCGGATCTCGCCACGCGGGCGCTCGATATCGAGACGCCCCTCGAGCCGATGCAGGGCGCGGAGCTCGAGCCGAAGGTCGGCCTGATCCCCGTGCTGCGCGCCGGGCTGGGCATGGTCGACGCCATGCTCGAGCTGATGCCGTCGGCCGAGGTATGGCACATCGGCCTGTACCGCGACGAGCGCACGCTCAAGCCTGTCGAGTACTACAACAAGCTGCCCGACGCGGCGACCGTGCAGGTCTGCCTGATCCTCGACCCGATGCTGGCGACCGGCGGCTCGTCGGCTGCCACGGTCGACATCCTCAAGGCCTGGGGCGCCGCGCGGATCAAGCAGGTCAGCCTCATCGCCGCGCCGGAGGGCGTCGCGACGCTGACCGCCGCGCACCCGGACGTCGACATCCACGTCGGCGCGATCGACTCGCACCTCAACGAGCGTGGCTACATCGTTCCCGGGCTTGGCGATGCCGGCGATCGCCAGTTCGGGACGTTCTCGGGGCCGGGGTCGGAGCCGGGGCACGGGCCGGACGACGAGACGGCCGAGGTGGTCCGGCGGCTGCAGCGGGACCTCGACGCGTAGCTGTATACAACGAAGTGTCCCGAAGGAACCGCTCCCGGCTCCGTTGATGCAATCTCCGGAACCGCTCGCCGCCCCTTCGGGACGACCACAGAATACCGGCCGTCCGCTGACCGTGGCAATCCCCCTTATCCCCGAGTTTCGCGCGACCGGCCGGCGTTATCCACAGCCGATCCCCAATGTGGACAGAGGTTCGCGATGACCACCGCACCGATGCACCCGCGACGCGTCCTGTTCATCTGCATCCACAACAGCGCGCGCTCGCAGATGGCGGAAGGGATGCTGCGCGCGTGGGGCGGCGACCGCTTCGATGCGCACAGTGCCGGCATCGAAGCGCGCGGTGTCCGTCCGGAGGCGGTGGCGGTCATGCGCGAGATCGGCATCGACATCTCGGCCCAACAGAGCAAGACGATCGAGCGGTACATCGGCGAGGCATGGGACGACGTGATCACCGTCTGCGACGAATCGGTCGAGGCATGCCCCTACCTCCCCGGCGCGAAGACGACCGACCACTGGTCCTTCGCCGATCCCTCGGCGGTAAGCGGCAACGAGGCGGCCCGTCTCGACGCGTTTCGCAAGGTCCGGGACGAGATCGCATCGGCCGTGCAAGCGTTCATCGGATGAGCTCGCAGGTGGCCGTCTGCCCGCACTGCGCCGCGCGGAACGAGTACCCGATCGCCTGCGACCGATGCGGTTGGCGCTGGTACGCCAACCCGAAGCCGGCTGCGGGCACGCTGGTGGAGCGCATCGGTCCCGACGGCGAGGCGCGCGTGCTGCTGCTGAAGCGCGCCGTCGAGCCGGGGCTCGGCGCCTGGGACCTCCCGGCCGGCTACCTCGAGGCAGGCGAATCGGCCGAGGAGGGGGCGCTCCGCGAGACGCGCGAGGAGGCGGGCTTCGACATCGAGCTGGTGCGGCTCGTGGGCGTCTACTCCAGTCGCGGGGCGGACGCGATCAGCACCATCTACCTTGCCCGCCCGACCGGCGAAGCGACCGTTCAGACCGATGCGGAATCGAGCGAGCACGCCTGGGTGAGACGCGCCGACGTGCCGGAGTGGCTGCCGCGCATGGCGTTCCGCCCGATGGCGACCGCCCTGCAGGACTGGGCCGAGGGCCAGTTCGGACTGCCCCGGGACTGGTAGGCGGCGTGCTGCGCTACACTCGGAAGACCAGTCGAGGAGAACCATGCCCGATTCCCATGTCAAGGTAGCCGTCACCGGCGCTGCCGGGCAGATCGGCTACGCCCTGCTGTTCCGCATCGCATCGGGGCAGATGTTCGGGCCCGACACCACCGTCGACCTCCGGCTGCTGGAGCTCGAGCCGGCGCTGCCCGCGCTGGAGGGCGTGAAGATGGAGCTGGACGACTGCGCCTTTCCATTGCTCCGCGAGGTGGTCACCACCTCGGACGCCGCGACCGCCTTCGATGGCGCGAACTGGGCGCTGCTGGTCGGCGCGGTGCCGCGCAAGGCAGGGATGGAGCGCAAGGACCTGCTCACGGTCAACGGCGGAATCTTCACCAGCCAGGGACGCGCCATCGCCGAGCATGCGGCCGATGACGTCCACGTCCTGGTGGTCGGCAACCCGTGCAACACCAACTGCCTGATTGCATCGGCCAATGCGCCGCGCGTGCCGCGTGACCGATGGTTCGCGATGACGATGCTCGACGAGAACCGCGGCCGGCACCAGCTTGCCGCGCGGGCCGGCGTGCCGGTCAGCCAGGTCCGCGACCTGGCGATCTGGGGCAACCACTCCTCGACCCAGTTCCCCGACTTCTTCCACGCCACCATCGACGGGCGGCCGACCGGCGAGATGATCGACGACGACGAGTGGCTGCACGACGAGTTCATCGCCGTCGTCCAGCAGCGCGGCGCCGAGATCATCAAGGCCCGCGGCCAATCCTCGGCGGCCAGCGCCGCCAACGCGGTGATCGACACGGTGCGCAACATCGCCCAGCCGACCGGCGAGATCTTCTCGGCGGCCGTGCCATCCCCCGGCGGCGACCAGGCCTACGGGGTACCGGAGGGGATCGTGTTCGGCTATCCGCTGCGGGCCACCGCGCCCGGTCGGGTCGAGATCGTCCAGGGCATCTCCCACGGGGAGTGGGCACGGGCCAAGATCGAGGCAACCCTCAACGAGCTCATCGAGGAACGGGACGCCGTGCGGGAGCTGCTGCCATGACGACCACCACGGAAGCGACGCGCAGCGGCGAGGCGAAGCTCGCGCACGACGGCTCGAGCGTCGAGCTGCCGGTGGTGACCGGCACCGAGGGCGAGAGCGCCGTCGACATCGGTCGCCTCCGGGCCGAGACCGGCCTGATCACGCTCGACCCGGGATACGGCAACACCGGGTCGTGCACCAGTGCCATCACCTTCCTCGACGGCGAGCGCGGCATCCTGCGCTACCGCGGCTATCCGATCGAGCAGCTCGCCGAGCGGTCGACCTTCCTGGAGGTCGCCTACCTGCTGATCTACGGCGAGCTGCCCACCCGTGCCGAGCTCGAGGCGTTCGTCGATGAGGTCACGCGCCACACGCTGATCCGCGAGGAGATGCGCCACTTCTTCGACTCGTTCCCGACCGATGCCCATCCGATGGCCGTGCTGGCCGCCGGAACGGTCAGCCTCTCGACCTTCTACCCCGACTCGCAGCAGATCTTCGAGCCCGAGGCGGTGGAGGTCACCATCAAGCGCCTCATCGCCAAGCTGCCGACCCTGGCCGCCTGGTCATTCAAGAAGGCGATCGGGCAACCGTACGCCTACCCGAAGAACAACCTCGGGTACGCGGCCAACCTGCTGCACATGATGTTCGCGGTGCCCTCCGAGGACTACGAGGTCAACCAGGACGTCGCCAAGGCGCTCGACCTCCTGCTGATCCTGCACGCCGACCACGAGCAGAACTGCTCCGCGTCGACCGTCCGCATGGTCGGCTCCAGCCACGCCAACCTGTACGCCTCGATCAGCGCCGGCATCAGCGCGCTGTGGGGCCCGCTGCACGGCGGGGCGAACGAGGCGGTGATCAACACGCTCGAGCGGATCGTGGCCGACGGCGGCAACATCCAGAAGTATGTCGACAAGGCCAAGGATCCGGATGACAGCTTCCGCCTCGCGGGCTTCGGCCATCGGGTCTACAAGAACTTCGACCCGCGGGCCAGGATCATCAAGCGGGCTGCCGACCAGGTCCTGTCGGCCACCGGCGCGGATGACCAGCTGTTCGAGGTGGCGCAGCGGCTCGAAGAGGTGGCCCTGCACGACGAGTACTTCGTCAGCCGCAAGCTGTACCCGAACGTCGACTTCTACTCGGGCCTGATCTACCGGGCCATCGGCTTCCCGAAGAACATGTTCACCAACTGTTTCGCGATCGGCCGCCTTCCGGGCTGGATCGCGCAGTGGCGGGAGATGATCGAGTCGCCGGAGACGAAGATCGGGCGCCCACGCCAGGTCTACGTCGGAGCCACCGAGCGCGACTACGTGCCGATCAGCGACCGATGACGGCGGACGAGCAGCCGTCGAGCGGCGACGCGCTGCCCTCTGAATCGGCAATAGTGCGCGCGACATGCGACTGACCATCCTCGGCCGTAGCCCGGCACGGCCCAATCCGGGGGAGCCGTGCGCCGGTTATCTGGTCGAGGGCGGCGACAGCCGCATCCTGCTCGATGCGGGACCGGGCGTGGTCGCTCAGCTGCTGCGCCGCACAACGCCCGACAAGCTCGATGCGGTGGTGATCAGCCACATGCACACCGATCATTTCCTCGACCTCGTCACCCTGCGCTATGCGTATCCGTGGCTCGAGGTCGCTCCCCGTCGCCTGCGGGTGGTGGTCCCGCCCGGCTCGTCCGAGCAGCTGCGTGACGTCGCCAAGGGCGCCGGCTTCCCCGACTTCTTCGACCGCAGCTTCATCTTCGACGAGCACGACGGCAACTCGGCGTTCGAGATCGGCGACCTCCGGCTGGAGCCGTGCGCCACGCAGCACTTCGTGCCGACCTGGGGCTTCCGCATCGAGGCTCGCGGTGCCGACGAGGTGAGTGGCAAAGTGCTCGCCTACTCCGCCGACTCTGCCCCGACGCCGAACCTCAACCGCCTGGCCGAGGGCGCGACCCTGTTCCTGTGCGAGGCGGCGCTTCGCTCGCTTTCGGAGGATCCGCCGGGCGCCCAGAATCGCGGCCACCTGCTCCCCAGCGAGGCGGGAGCGGTCGCCGCCGCCGGCAAGGTGGAGCGGCTGATCCTCACCCACCTGCCGATCGACAACGGCGGCGACTGGGCACGCGACGAGGCCGCCACCGAGTTCAACGGCACCGTCGAGGTGGCCGAGCTCCTCAAGAGCTACGACGTCTAGCGCACCCGCGCTCGTACTCCTCCTCGTGCGGCGCCGGCCTCCTCGTGCTGGCTTTGACCGATCCTGCGCATCGGTCTAGCATGCTCCAACCAAACGTTCGTTTGGTACGACGGAAGCCATCCGGAGGGGAGCGCCGTGGCAGTGGCGGTACGTGGACGCGAGGCGGAGCTGCTGCGCGCAGCCACGCGCCTCTTCCGCGAGCGGGGCTTTCACGCCACGAGCATGCAGGATCTCGCCGAGGCGCTCGGCATGAATCGCGGCAGCCTGTACCACTACATCGACAGCAAGGACGACCTGCTCTGGTCGATCCTGACGACCGCGCTCGATCTGCTCTCCGCCCGCGTCGGACCGATGCTGACCGCCACGGACGTGCCTTCTTCGCAACGGCTGGCCGACGGCATCCGCGAGCACCTGCGTGTCGCGGCCGCTTCCGCGGATGAGCTGAGCCTGATCCAGATCGAGCTGCGGTCGCTCGGTGATCAGCGGCGTCGCGACATGATCCAGCGCCGCAACGAATACGAGGAGCTATGGCGGCAGGCGCTCCGCGCCGCGATCGCCGACGGCGCGGTACGCCAGGACGCGGATGTGCGGCTGACCGTCATCGGCATCCTGTCCGCCTGCAACTGGTTCACGCAGTGGTACCGCCCGGACGGACCGATGAGCGTCGATCAGATCGCCGACGGGTTCATCGGCCTGTTCCTCGACGGCGTGCGCGGTTCCACGACGCCGGGGGTCGCATCATGATTCCGCGCTACCCCCGCGTCGTCGTGCTCGGCGCCGGCACCATGGGCGCTCAGCTCGCCTGCCTGCTGGCCGGCTCCGGCTCGCGCGTGACGCTGCTCGACCTGGACGCGGGCGTCGCCGCGGCCGGCCTGAAGCGCGTGGCCGGCCTGAAGCCATCGCCGCTGTACAGCCAGGCCGATCTCGCGCGGATCACCACCGCCGGTTTCGACACCCTGACCGATGCGCTGGCCGACGCGTCCTGGATCCTTGAGGCGATCGTCGAGCAGCTCGGGCCGAAGCGGGACCTGATGGCTCGCGTGGACGAGGCGCTGGCGTCCCGTGCGGCCGATGCCTGGCCGATCGTGACGACCAACACCAGCGGCCTGTCGATCAGTGCCCTGGCGGAGGAACGCTCCGATGCGTTCCGGCGGCACTTCTTCGGCACGCACTTCTTCAACCCGCCGCGCTACGCCCGGCTGCTCGAGATCATCCCGCTCGAGTCCACCGAGCCGAAGGCGGTGACGAGCCTGGCGGAGTACGCGTCCCGGCAGCTGGGCAAGGGCACCGTGGTCGCGCGGGACACGCCGGCGTTCATCGCCAACCGCCTGGGCGTGCACGGGCTGATGACCGCGCTCGAGCTCGCGAAGCGCCATGGCCTGGGCGTCGACCAGGTTGACGAGCTGACCGGACCGCTGATCGGCCGGTCGAAGAGCGCGACGTTCCGAACGCTCGACCTGGTCGGCATCGACGTGGCCGTGGCCGTGGCCGACCACTGCTTCGCGGATTTGACCGACGACCCGCAGCGTGAGCGCTTCGCCGTGCCGCAGGCAGTCCGCGACCTGGTGGCGAGCGGTGCGCTGGGCGAGAAGAGCGGCGCCGGCTTCTACAGGAAGATCGACGGCGAGATCCTGGCCATCGACCTGGCGACCGGCGAGTACCGGCCGCGCCAGCGGCTGGCATCGGCGGCCGTCGAGATGGCGCGCAACGAGCGCGACCTGGCGACGCGGTTGTCGGCGTTGCTGTCGACGAGCGGCGACGACGCCACCGAGTTCCTGCGCGATCTGTTCTCGGCAGGGCTCGGCTACGCGGCCCAGGTCGGACCGCAGATTGCCGACGATGCGCTGAGCGTCGATCGCGCCATGCGCTGGGGCTTCGGCTGGGAGCTCGGGCCGCTCGAGACGCTCGACGCGCTCGGGCCGCTGCGGGCCCAGCTCCTTGGCGAGACCGCCGCCGCGCTCCCCGAGCGCTACTACGTCAACGGCTCGAGCTGGAGCTTCGAGGCAGGCGCCCTGCGCGAGACGGAGCCGATTCCCGATGCGGTGGACGTCACCGCGCGGCGCAACGAGGAGCTGCCGCACAACAGCAGCGCATCGGTCGTCGAGCTCGACGAAAACATCCTGGGACTGGAGCTGCACGGCAAGCTCAACGTCATCGGGCTCGACACGATCGCAATGATCCGCCGCGCCGTCGATCTGGCCGAGGCGAAGTACGACGGGCTGGTGATCGGCACCCAGTCGCCCGATTTCTCGGCCGGCGCGAACCTCGCCCTGCTGCTGCTCGAGGCCGAGGAGGGCGAGTGGGCCAGCCTGGACCGCGCCGCGCGCACGTTCCAGGACGCGACGAGCGCCATCCGTCACGCCAGCGTCCCGGTGGTCGTCGCCCCGAGGGGCCGGACGCTGGGCGGCGGCGCCGAGCTGGTGCTGGCATCGGCCCGTGCGCAGGCGCTGCGGGAGACGTACATCGGCCTGGTGGAGGCGGGCGTCGGCCTGATCCCGGCCGGCGGCGGCTCGACCGCCATGGCCCGACGCGCCGGCGAGCGGATGCCGACCGGTGTCGACGCAGACCTCTTCCCGTTCTTCCAGGCTGCCTTCACCACCATCGCCTTCGCCAGGGTGGCGACCAGTGCCGTCGAGGCTCGCGAGCTCGGCCTGCTGACCGACTGCGACGCCGTGACCGCGAACGCGGAGCGGCAGTGGGCAGACGCCGCTCGCACGGCTCGCCAGCTCGCGGAGCAGGGCCACGCGCCACCCGGTGACACGCTCATCCGCGTCCTCGGACGGCGCGGCATCGCTGCGGCGGAGGCGCTCAGCTACAACCAGCTGGCCGGCCGCCAGATCAGCGAGCACGACCGCAGGATCGTCATGGAGCTGGCGCGGGTGATGTCCGGCGGCGACGTCGCCGAGGGCACGCTGGTCGGTGAGCAGTACCTGCTCGACCTCGAGCGCGAGGCATTCCTGCGGCTGCTCGGCGAGAAGCTCACCCGCGACCGCATCCGGCACACCCTGAAGACCGGCAAGCCACTGCGGAATTGAGAAGGAACAGACCGATGCAGATGCGTGACGCCGTCATCGTCTCCGCCGCCCGAACCGCGGTCGGCAAGGCGCCGCGCGGCGCCCTGCGCGAGACACCGCCCGAAGAGCTGGCGATGAGCGCGGTCGCCGAGTCGCTGCGACGCGCGCCGGGGCTCGACCCGGCGGAAGTCGAGGACCTGGTCCTCGGCTGCGCGATGCCGGAGGGAGCGCAGGGGCTCAACATCGCACGGCAGGTGGCGCTCGGCGCCGGGATCCCGGTCAGTGCATCGGCGATGACGATCAACCGTTTCTGCGCCTCCGGGCTCCAGGCACTCGCGCTGGCCACCCAGTCGGTGCAGACCGGCGTGACCGACGTGTCGATCGCCGGCGGCATGGAGTCGATGAGCTTTGTGCCGATGATCGGGCACCGCTTCACGCCGAACCCGGGCCTGGCCGACACGCGTCCACAGGTGTTCATGTCGATGGGTCTGACGGCCGAGGAGGTCAGCCGGCGCTTCGACGTCAGCCGCGCGGCGCAGGACGCCTGGGGGCTGCGCTCGCACCAGCGGGCATCGGCTGCGCAGCGTGAGGGCCGCTTCCGCGACGAGATCGTGCCGGTCAGGGCGCACGCCACGTCGGTCAGCGCTGGCCGCCCGAGCGTGTCCGATCGCGACTTCGAAGACGACGAGGGGATCCGCCACGACGCGGACGCGCAACAGATGGCCAATCTCAAGCCGGTCTTCGCCACGGGCGGCACGGTCACGGCCGGCAACAGCTCGCAGATGAGCGACGGCGCAGCCGCCCTGGTGGTGATGACCGGGGAGCGCGCCGCGGCGCTGGGCCTGGAGCCGCTCGGGCGGCTGGTCAGCTTCGCGACGGCGGGCGTGGAGCCCGAGATCATGGGCATCGGGCCGGTCGACGCCGTGCCGAAGGCCCTGCGCAGGGCCGGGCTCACGCTCGACGACATCGGCCTCGTCGAGCTGAACGAGGCCTTCGCCGCGCAGGTCGTGGCCGTCGTGCGCACGCTCGGCCTCGACGAGGAGCGCACCAACGTCAACGGTGGCGCGATCGCGCTCGGCCATCCGCTCGGCGCGACGGGAGCGAAGCTCACCGTGCAGATCCTGTCCGAGCTGGCGCGGCGCGACGCCAAGTACGGCCTGGTGACGATGTGCGTCGGCGGCGGCCAGGGCGCCGCGGGCGTCATCGAATGGCTGGGTGGGCGGCAGCCGGTGCGGGAGGCATCGGCCAGCGGCGCCTCGCCCGGGGAGGAGCAGGCGGCATGACGACGACGACACGCGAGCGAACGGCACCGGCAGGGGGCTCGTTCCTCACCGGATCGGCCCAGCCGGGCAGCGTCTTCACGCCGGAACGCCTGAGTGACGAGCATCGCGAGATGCGCAACGCGGTGCGCACCTTCGTCGAGCGCGAGGTCGGCCGGGTCAAGGAGCAGGTCGAGGGGAAGGACTACGAGACGCATCGGTCGCTGCTGCGCAGGCTCGGCGAGGACGGCTACCTCGGCATCGACATCCCCGAGCAGTACGGCGGGGCCGGCCTCGACCGCATCAGCTCGCTGGTCGTCAACGAGGCGATCTCGATCGCCGGGTCCTTCGCCGTGACGTACAGCGCACACACCGGCATCGGCACCCTGCCGCTCGTCTTCTTCGGGACCGATGCCCAGAAGGCACGCTATCTCCCCGGCCTGGCCGATGGGTCACGGGTCGGCGCCTATGCCCTGACCGAGCCATCCGCCGGGTCGGACGCGATGGGAATCCGCACCAAGGCAGTTCGCCAGCCGGACGGCTCGTGGCGTCTGGATGGCAGCAAGCAGTTCATCACCAACGCCGCGTTCGCCGACCTGTTCACCGTCTACGCCAAGATCGACGGCGAGCAGTTCAGCGCGTTCCTCGTCGAGCGCGACACGCCCGGCCTGGCGATCGGGCCGGAGGAGCACAAGATGGGGCTCCACGGCTGCTCGACCTGCCCGATCACGCTGGACGGCGTGGTCGTACCCGCCGAGAACCTGCTCGGCGAGCCCGGCAAGGGCCATCGCGTCGCGTTCAACGTGCTCAACGTCGGCCGCTTCAAGCTGGCAGCGGCGTGCCTGGGCGGGATGCGCGACGCGGTCGGAGTGGCGGTGGGATACGCGCGTGACCGGGCGGCGTTCGGCCGGAAGCTGACCGAGTTCCCGCTCATCGCCGCGAAGCTGGCCACCATGGCGGCGCGGACGTACGCGGTGGAATCGGCGACCTATCGCATCGCCGGGCTGCTCGAGGATCGGCTGGCGGCCGCCGAATCGGGTGAAGCGCAGTCGAGCGACGCCATTCGGTCCGCGCTCGAGGAGTACGCGGTCGAATGCTCCATCGCGAAGGTGCTCGCCTCGGAGGAGCTGGGCTACGTCGTGGACGAGCTGGTCCAGGTTCACGGCGGGTACGGGTACATTGAGGAGTACCCGGCCGCCGGTTTCTACCGCGATGCGCGCATCCACCGCATCTGGGAGGGCACCAACGAGATCAACCGGCTGCTCGTGCCGGGCACGCTGCTGAAGCGCGCGATGACCGGCCGGCTCGACCTGCTCGGTCCCGCTCAGCGCGCCTCCGAGGCGCTCCTCGGTGGGGAGCAGCCGACGTTCGACGGCGAGCTGGCTGCCGAGCGGAGCGCGGTCGCCGCCACGCGCACGACGACCCTGCTGCTCGCCGGCGCCGCGGTGCAGCGCTTCGGGGCGGGGCTCGAGGCGCAGCAGGAGATCCTGGCCGCGGTCGCCGACCTGGCGATCGACCTGTTCGCCATGGAGAGCGCCCTCGAGCGCGCGGCGCAGGCATCGAGCGAGGGCGCGGCCAGCGCGCCGCTGCACGCCGACCTGGCGCGGCTGGTGATCACCGATCGCGGTGCAGCCGTCGAGCAGCGCGCCAAGTGGCTCGCCGCGAGCCTCGCCGAGGGCGACGAAGCGCGAACGCTGCAGGCCGGCGTCAGGCGGCTCATGCGCGGCGAGCCGCGTGACCGGGTGGCGTTGCTGCGACGCATCGGTGCAGCGGTGATCAAGGCCGATGGCTATCCGATCTGACGCGGGAGGGATCAGGACATGACGACCGTCGAGCGCCGAACGCCAGCCGACTCGGTCGACGGCCGTCCGTGGCTGGCGCATTACGAGCCGGGAGTTCCGAGCGAGGTCGACATCCCGGAGTGCACGGTTGATGCGCTGCTCCGCCGCGCGGCGGAGCGGTGGCCCGAGCGCGACGCGCTGATCTTCTTCGACAAGCGCACCACGTTCCGCGAGCTCGACCGGGCGGCTGACCGCTTTGCCCACGCCCTGCAGCGGCTCGGCGTTCGCCCGGGCGACCGGGTGAGCCTGCACCTGCCGACCTCGCCGGCGTTCGTCATCTCGTTCATGGGCGCGCTGCGGGCCGGCGCCCTGGCGGTGCCGATGAACCCGCTCTACATGCCGCGCGAGCTCGTCGAGCTGTTCGAGCTGACTCAGCCCAAGGTTTCGGTCACGCTCGACGTGCTGGTGCCCCGCCTGCAGTCGCTCTCGGGCCCCGCCGGACCGGGTCAGCTGGTGACGACCGGCATTCAGGACTCGCTTCCGGTGCCGATCAAGTGGCTGTATCCGCTCAAGGCCAGGAAGGAAGGCCGATGGAACCCGCAGCGCCACAGCCAGGAGATGCCGCAGCTCTTCCGGCTGCTCCGCGAGGCGCCGCCCGTCCCGTTCGTCTCGGCCGGCGGCCCCGATCAGCCGGCCGTGCTGCAGCCGACCGGAGGCACGACCGGGATTCCGAAGGCCGCGACGCTGACCCATCGCAACCTGGTGGCAAACGCGTACCAGGTCGCCGCCTGGCTGCCCGATGCGGAGCCCGACGAAGGCTTCGCCATCCTCTGCCCGCTGCCCCTGTTCCACATCTACGGGCTGACCGTCGACCTGAACTACGCGATGGTGAAGGGCGCCACGCTCCTCCTGCTGCCGCGATTCGAGCCGGTCGAGGCGCTGAAGACGATCGCGAAGCACAAGCCGCGACTGTTCCCCGGTGCACCGATCATGTACCAGACGCTCGGCCGGCACCCCGAGGCGTGGAAGTACGACCTGCGCTCGATCGACGCCTGCATCTCGGGCGCGGCGCCCCTCGCCCCGGACGTCCAGTACCGCTTCGAGGAGATCACCGGCGGGCGGGTCGTCGAGGGCTACGGGCTCAGCGAGGCGTCACCGGTGACGCACTGCAACCCGGTGCACGGCGACCGGCGCAACGGAACGATCGGGCTGCCCTTCCCCTCGACGGACGCGCGGATCATGGATCTCGAGACGGGCACCCGCGAGATGCCGATCGGCGAGGTGGGCGAGCTGTGGGTCCACGGACCGCAGGTCATGGCGGGTTACTGGGAGCGGCCGGCCGAGACCGACGATGTCCTGCGCGAGGGCTGGCTGCGCACCGGCGACCTCGCCACGGTGAGCGAGGACGGCTACTTCACGATCGTCGACCGCGCCAAGGACCTGATCATCGTGGGTGGGCTGAACGTCTACCCGCGCGAGGTCGAGGAGGTGCTCATCTCGCACCCGGCGGTGAGCGATGCCGCGGTGATCGGCAAGCCGGAAGAGCGCCACGGCGAGCTGCCGCACGCCTACGTCACGCTGCTGCCCGGTCTGACCGCGACGCCACAGGAGCTGATCGAATACTGCCGCGCCAATGTCTCGCGCTACAAGGTGCCGGCCACCATCGAGATTCGTGAGGAGCTGCCGAAGACGATGATCGGCAAGGTGCTGCGCAAGGACCTCCGCGCCGAGCACGAAGCGACCGAGTCCTGAGGCCGCCTCCCGGCGGCTACTCGCCGTCGATGCGTGCGCGGGCGATGTACCGGTCGGCCGACCAGGTCGCCAGCGCCCAGACCAGCGACAGCACGAGCGTCACCACGAGGAGCAGCGCCACAACGAGCAGCACCCCGTTGCCGAAACCGCCGCCCAGGATCAGGATGCCGACCGCGGTCACGGCCATGACCATCGCGATCATCAGCAGGCCGATCTTCGCAGAGGTCCACGCGAACCACGCCAGCGAGTGACCCTGCGCCCGGCCGGCAAGCCACAGCACGGTCGGTCCGGCGGCGCCGAACAGGCCGACGTACAGGCCGAATCCAGAAAAAAGCGCACCGATCCCGAGGTGCTGGCCCAGCACCGCCGCGGCGAAGATCCAGGCTGCCAGCAGCGTGCTTCCGGCACCGATGCCGATCAGCCATACCAGCAACATCGTGGCGGTGCCACCCGACAGCCGCTCGACGAGCTCGCCGTCATCGGTCTCGACCAGCTCGGTCGGGCTATCCTCGGCGAGCTTCGGCGGCCGATCCCCGTCCGGCGCGCGCCGGGTCACGCGCTGCGGCTCCCCTCGAAGGCGGTCGCGAGATCACGCACCAGGTCGTCGACCGCCTCGATCCCCACCGACAGCCGAACGAGCGCATCGGGCACCTCCAGCGGTGACCCGGAGACCGATGCATGGGTCATCGCCGCCGGCAGCTCGATGAGCGACTCGACCGCGCCGAGTGACTCGGCCAGGGTGAAGAGCCGCGTGGCGCCGACAACCCGGCGCGCACGGTCGGCGCCATCCGCCAGTTCGAAGCTGACCATCGCGCCGGGGAGCCGCATCTGACGCTCCACGAGCTCGCGCTGCGGGTTGTCAGGCAGCCCCGGGTAGTGGACCCGCGACACCTCGTCCCGCGATCCAAGCCAGGAGGCGATCAGCGCCGCGCTGGCCGAGGCGCGCTCCATGCGCAGCGCCAGGGTCCGCATGCCGCGCATCAGCAGCCAGCAGTCGAACGGGCTCGGCACGGCGCCCGCGGCGTTCTGGGTGAAGCGCAGTCGCTCGGCGAGATCGTCGTCGCGCGTGGCGACCAGGCCACCGATGACGTCCGAATGCCCGCCGAGGTACTTCGTGGCCGAGTGCAGCGCCAGGTCGGCGCCGAGCTCCAGCGGGCGTTGCAGGTAGGGCGTGGCGAACGTGTTGTCGACGACGGTGCGCGCCCCCGCGCTCGCCGCCAGGCGCGTCACCGCCGAGATGTCGACGACCTTGAGCAGGGGGTTGGTCGGCGTCTCGATCCACACCATCCGGGGCGGCCTCGGGTCGTTGAGCGCGGCGGCCAGGGCGTCGAGATCGCGCAGGTCGACCGCATCGGTCTGGATGCCGTAGCGCCGCCAGACCCGGTCGGCCAGCCGCCAGGTGCCGCCGTAGGCGTCGTCGCTCATCAGCAGGCGGTCGCCGGGGTCAAGCAGGTAGAGGACGTTCTGCGTGGCGGCCAGGCCCGACGAGAAGGCGATCCCGTGCGTCGCTCCCTCGAGGGTGGCGATCGCTGCCTCGAGCGCGCGCCGCGTGGGGTTGTCGCTGCGGCCGTACTCGAAGCCGCCGCGCGTGGCGCCCACGCCGTCCTGCTTGAAGGTGGTGCTCATCTGGATGGCCGGCGACACGCCGCCGGTCGTCGCATCCGGCTCGGCGCCCGCGTGCACGGCGAGCGTCTCGAACTGATCGGTGGAATCGGTCATGCCGGGCCATTGTGGCACGGACCGTGCGCTCGCCTCGGCCAGGAGGTGGACCGATGAGCGATCGACAAGCGCCCGAGCGACGCGTGCAGGATAACCAGGCCGACGAACGCGTACGCGTGGAGCAGGACGAGCTCGACCAGCTCGACGAGCCGATCGAGAGCACGGCGTACGGCGCCTCCTCGGCCGAGTCGGGCGGCAACTACGACCAGGCCGGACCTACCGCCGCCAACATCGAGGGCGAGCCGATGGACGCTGACGAGACGACCTCCGACGAACCCTCACCGAGCTGAGCCGGGCTAGCTTTCTGGCGTGTCCACCGTCAACGAGATGCGCAGCGCCAGGACGGCCACAATCACCACATACACGGCGGCAACCGCCATCACCGCGGCGAGCAGATAACTCTCCGGATCGAGGCCGTCGGCGAGCCCACCGAGGTTAGCGATCAGCACAAAGATGGTCGCGACCACTCCGAAGATCGTAGCGAGCGTCGCCGGCCATGCAGCCCGCCGCGTCGGTGCTATCAGCGCGCCGAATCCGGCCGCCGCAACGCCGACGACGACCGCGAAAAAGAGCCCCGTCACGCCGATGAGCTCCGGGTCGAAGTAGCTGAACCTGCCCGTCGCCCAATCTCGCAACGAGCCGTCGACCGCACCAGCCAGCGCAACGCCGCCGATGAGCACTGCGGCGGCACGCAAGCCAACCTCTGGCCATGCTCCGAACGAGAGTCGGGCCGTACCGAGGACGCCGAGACCGGCGAGGACGGTCCAGACGACCGCCCACAGTCCGGGACCGGTGCCCAGGAGGGAGACTGCGCCGCTGATCAGGAAGGCGGCGAACGACATGACCGCCCAGGCCCACGGGGTCAGGTCGCCCGCCAGCCAGGTGCCTCGCGTGGGAGCGACGGCGCTCGGCGTGTTCATGGCGACTCCTGCTCCAGATCGCCTACGTCAGCACGAGTGCTGAACCGGCGTGGTGCTCAGCGCGTCCGCGGGAAGCCCAGGTCGACGGATGATGTGCCCGGATCCGGCCAGCGCGAGGTGACGACCTTCGCCCGCGTGTAGAACTGCACGCCCTCGGGGCCGTACATGTGCAGGTCGCCGAACAGCGAGTCGTTCCAGCCGCCGAAGCTGTAGTAGGCCACGGGCACCGGGATCGGCACGTTGACGCCAACCATGCCGGCCTCCACCTCGAACTGGAACTGGCGCGCCGCCCCACCGTCGCGGGTGAAGATGGCGGTGCCGTTGCCGTACGCGTTGTCGTTGATCAGCTTCACCGCATCGGCATAGGTCGACACCCGGATGACCTCGAGCACCGGGCCGAAGATCTCGTTGCGGTAGCACTCCATCTCGGGCGACACGTTGTCGAGCAGCGACACGCCCAGGAAGAAGCCGCCGGACTCCTGGTCGTAGAGGACGTGCTGGCGACCGTCGGCACGCACCTGCGCGCCTGCCTCCCGGCCCTTGTCGATGAACGAGGTGACCCGATCACGGTGCTCGCGCGTGATCAGCGGCCCCATCTGCGACCCTTCCTGGTCGCCGGGGCCGATCTGCAGCTTGGGCAGCCGCTCCTCGATCGCCTCGACCAGCGGATCCGCGACACCGCCCACCGCCACGACCACGGAGACCGCCATGCAGCGCTCGCCGGCGGAGCCGTACGCGGCAGAGACGGCTGCATCGGCCGCCATGGAGATGTCGGCGTCGGGCAGCACGATCATGTGGTTCTTGGCGCCGCCCAGCGCCTGGACGCGCTTCCCGTTTGCGGTGCCGGTCTGGTAGACGTAGCGCGCGATCGGCGTCGAGCCGACGAAGCTGATCGCACGGATCTCCGGATGCTCCAGGATCCGGTCGACCGCCACCTTGTCGCCGTGGACGACGTTGAACACGCCGTCCGGCAGGCCCGCCTCCTTCATCAGCTCCGCCAGGTAGACCGATGCGCTCGGGTCCTTCTCGGAGGGCTTCAGGACGAAGGTGTTCCCGCAGGCGATCGCGTTGGCGAACATCCACATCGGCACCATGGCCGGAAAGTTGAACGGGGTGATGCCGGCCACCACGCCGAGCGGCTGACGGATCTGGTAGACGTCGATGCCGGTGCTTGCCTGCTCGGTGAAGCCACCCTTGAGCAGGTGCGAGATGCCGGTCGCGAACTCGACGTTCTCGATCCCGCGCGCCACCTCGCCCTGGGCGTCGCTGCGGACCTTGCCGTGCTCCGCGGTGAGATGGGCCGCGATCTGGTCGCGGTGCTCCTCGAACAGGTTGCGGATGCGGAACAGGATCTCGGTGCGCCGGCTGAGGCTCGTCGAGCGCCACGCGGGGAAGGCATCGGCGGCGGCTTTGACGGCGGCGTCGACCTCATCGACCGATGCGAAGTCGACCTCGCGCGCCTTCTCCCCCGTTGCCGGGTTGTAGACCGGGCCGCTGCGGCCGCTGCCGCCGGGCACCCGTCGGCCGTTGATCCAATGATTGACCCGCTCCAGGCCGGTGGTCTGCTCGGCCGGGCGATCGACAAGCTGCGTCATGGCGTCCTCAACCTCCGTGGGAAGGAGTCCATGGTACTCGCGGTCGGTCGGTTGCGCCTTTGGGCGGCCTGACGGGGTTGCGCGAGGCCGGAGGAGCGGGCGATAACCGTCAGTTCTGTGTCCGACCGATCCGCGTCCGGATCCGTCGCTGGCACAACTCGCGGTTCATACAGCCGGCCGATCTGGCCCCAGAAACGTCGAACACAGAACCCAGGGTCATATCGGCGCGCCACCCGGGCTGAACGGCCCGCTCCGGCGCAAGCAGCCGCGGCTGGAGGGGTGCGTTCCTGGGCTTACCAAGCCGGGACCGGTTGCCGCAACGATGATCGGCGTCATGCGTCCGGCCGCACCGCTCCCCGGCCGCGGACGATGACCTGCGGCGACGTCGATCGCCAGTCGTAGTCGGCGACCTGCTCAACTCCGCCGAGCAGCCCCTTCGAACGCAGCCACTCGTCGGAATACAGCTTCCCGATGTAGTTGCGCCCGGAATCGGGCAGCAGGACGACGAACAGCGCGTCGGGATCTTCGACCGAGCGTGCGACCTGCAGCGCGGCCCACAGGGCAGTCCCCGCCGACTCGCCCATCAGGATGCCCTCTCGGGCAGTCGCCAGCCGGGCCATCAGCATCGAGTCCCGGTCCGACACCCGCACGATCAGATCGCATGCCTCGACGTCGTAGGTCGTCGGCCAGAAGTCCTCGCCGATGCCCTCGGTCAGGTAGGCGCGAGCCTCGTCCCCCGAGTAGACGGAGCCCGCCGGATCGGCCCCGACGATGACCACCGAAGGCGCGACCTCCCGGAGGTAGCGCGCGACGCCGGAGATCGTCCCGCCCGTCCCGATCGCCGCCACGAAGTGCGTCATCTTCCCGCCGGACGCCGACCAGATCTCCGGCCCGGTCGTCGCGTAATGCGCCTCGGGATTCGCCGGGTTCGAGTACTGGTCGGGCTTCCAGGCGCCGGGCGTCTCGCGCGCCAGCCGATCCGACACCGAGTAGTAGGAGCGCGGATCCTCCGGCGCGACGTCGGTCGGGCAGACGACCACCTCGGCGCCGTAGGCGCGCAGCAGCGCGCGCTTCTCTTCGGACTGCTTGTCGGCCATGACGAAGATGCATCGGTAGCCCTTGATCGCCGCCGCCTGGGCCAGTCCGACGCCGGTGTTGCCGGACGTCGGCTCGACGATCACGCCGCCCGGCTTGAGCAGCCCCGCAGCCTCCGCGGCCTCGATCATCGGCAGCCCGATGCGGTCCTTCACCGACCCGCCCGGATTCATCGACTCGAGCTTGCCAACGATCCGCGGCGCGACGCCCTCGGACAGCCGGTCGAGGGCGATCAGCGGGGTGTCGCCGACCGCATCGGTCACATCGCGCAGGATGCGCGAGCGCTCAGCCAGGTTGCGGCTCCGGGTTGGCAGGCTGCGACGGGTCCGCATCGGTCCTGGCAGACCGATCCATCCAGGCGCCGGGCGTGCCCCAGTGCTTCACGTGGCGCAGCACGAAGAATCCGCCGGCCAGCACGATCCCGATGATGCCGATCCAGATGGCAGTCGGCACACCGAGGATGGTCCAGTTGTTGACCCGGTACAGCTCGAGCACCGACCGAACGGCGCCGTACCAGACGATGTAGAGCAGCGCGATGTCGCCGTCATAGAGCTTCCTCGCGAACCGATACGCCACGTACAGCAGGACCGCCATGCCGATCAGGTTGAGAATCGCCTCGTAGGCGAACATCGGCACGAACCGCGTCGTGTCGACCGGAAAGGCGATCGGATCCCACGGCGTTCCTGCCCGGTGGGCGGCGTCGATCTGGATGCCCCACGGCAGGCAGGGCGGATAGCCCTGCGTGCCGCAGACCGAGGTTGGCGGGCCGTAGAGCTCCTGGTTGACGAAGTTGCCGAGCCGGCCGATGGCCTGGCCGAGCAGGAGCGCCGGGGCAAAGATGTCGAGCCAGCGCGCCGTCGAGAGCCGGTTCCAGCGGCAGTACAGCCAGATGCCGAAGGCGCCGCCGGCGACCGCGCCCGGGATACCGATCCCGCCGTTCCACACCTGGGGGATGAGCCACGGGTTCTGGCTGTAGAAGCTCCACATGTGGATCACGTGGTAGAGCCGCGCGGCGACGACGCTGGTGATGATCACCAGCAGCAGCATCGACCAGCCCTGCTCGGGATCCTCGCCGCGTCGCTTCGCCTCACGGCTGCCGAGCAGCGCGGCGATCAGCACCGCCGAGGCGATGATGATGCCGTACCAGTGGACCTCGATCGGGCCGATGCGAAGGGCGACGGGATCGATCACGCCGTCGATTCTACCGTCGCCCTCTCCCCTCGTCGCCCGACGCTGTCAGCGGCGGGCCGCTGGGCGTCTCCGAGCGGAGATCGTCGTGCGGGCGCCCTGCGGCTCGACTGCGGCAGCCTGCGGGGCTCGTGGGCTTGAGCGATCGGCTACGCGGTTCCGCGATCGGCTACGCGGTTCCGCGATCGGCCAGCAGGCCGTGGGCCGACTCCGCTGCGCCGGCTTCTCCATCGAGCGACTGCGCCTGGCGCATGCAGGCCGCCGCGGCCCTTCGCTCGCCGCGATGGGCGTAGCGCCTGGCGAGGTCGAGCAGCATCTCCACGCATGCGGCGCGCAACGCCGTGCGCCGCTCCTCCACCGGCGTGCTGTCGCCGTAGAACGGAACGTCGTCGAGATAGTCGCCGCGGTACAGGCTGCGCGCCTCTTCGAGGAGGCGCAGCTGCTCAGCCTCGTTGACCGATGCGCCCGAACCGGCGATCGCTTCGAACTGGGCGACATCGCTCCACGCCACGACTTCCGGAGCCAGGC
>DASSTC010000003.1:0-20290 GCA_035708065.1 Candidatus Limnocylindria bacterium
TCGGCCATCGCGGCGGCCCAGGGCAGCTACCAGGTGGCGCGCGACTTCATCGCCACGCGGCATCGATTCGGCATCCGGACCGCGGCGCGCACGCGGCTCACCGAGGCGGCGACGCACCTCGAGCGAGCGCGCGACCTGGCGGCGACCGACGCCGCCGGCGCCATCGCCGAAGCGCAGCGCGCCGATGCGCTGGCCGACGACGCCTACGACCTCGCCCGCTCGGATTTCGACGATCGCGGCCGTCCCGGCGGCTTCGGCGGCGGGAGCGGCGGCGACTTCCTGGGCGGGCTGATCATCGGCTCGCTGTTCGGCGGCCGCGGTGGTGGCTGGGGCGGTGGTGGCTGGGGCGGCGGCAGCATCGGTGGCGGGGGATTCGGCGGCGGCGGCTTCGGTGGCGGTGGCGGCCGCGGCTTCGGTGGTGGCTTCGGCGGCGGCGGTGGCGGGCGCGGCGCGGGCGGGGCGTGGTGACGCCAGTGCGGCATCGATATTGATTCCGGTGTTCCATCGGTAACCGACGACAACCTGAACGCAAGGAGGCAGACAGTGGCCCAGACGACGATCCTCGGACGCATCGGTCAATTGGTCCGGGCGAACATCAACGCGATGCTCGACTCGGCCGAGGACCCCGAACGGATGCTCGACCAGCTCGTCCGCGACTTCACCAACAACATCGCCGAGGCCGAGGAGGCCGTGGCCCAGACGGTCGGCAACCTGCGCCTGACCGAGGACGACGAACGCGAGGCGCAGCAGGCGGCGGTCGAGTGGGGCGACAAGGCCCGCGCGGCATCGAAGAAGGCCGATTCGCTGCGTGGCGAAGGCAAGGCCGGCGAGGCCGAGAACTTCGACAACCTGGCCCGCGTGGCCCTGCGCCGGCAGGTCAGCCTCGAGGAGCAGATCAAGACCTTCCGCACGCAGATCGAGCAGCAGACCGAGGTGACCGACAAGCTCAAGGACGGGCTCAACAAGATGCGCGTTAAGCGCGAGGAGCTGGTCCAGAAGCGCGACGAGCTGGTGAGCCGGGCCAAGATGGCATCGGCGCAGCGGCAGGTGCAGGAGGCCGTGCGCGACGTCTCGGTCATGGACCCCTCGTCGGAGCTCAACCGCTTCGAGGAGCGGATCCGGCGCGAGGAGGCGATGGCGCGCGGCATGGCGGAGGTGAGCAGCTCCTCGATCGACGAGCAGTTCGCCTCACTGGACGACGCCGATTCGGATGCCGAGGTGGAGGCGCGGCTCCAGGAGCTGAAGGCGGGCGCGTAGCCGTCGACGCGGTTCCCGCGGTTCGCAACACGGCGGCATCGGTCTGTGAACCGGTGCCGCCTGTGATTCTGTCCAGAATCAAACGACTGGGAACCGGACGCTCGCCTGCGTTTGATGCTTCAGGTGACTCAAGACGGCCCGTTTGACCCAAGCACTCGTGCAAACCGGTCGATTTGACGCTGCGAGTGACTCAGATGCACGACAGCTCAGGACTTCCGGTCATATGAGTCCCGACAGAATCAAGCGCCGGCGGCTGACGTGTGACCACGCCCGGCTAGAATCGGCCGATGGCCAGCACCCCGCAACCCGAGACGCCGATCAGCGACGTGGCCGCGGAGTACCTGATGACCATCCGCTACATGCGCGGCGAGGGTCAGCCGGTCATCGCCGCCCGCCTCGCGGAGCGGCTCCAGGTCAGCGCGCCGACCGTCAGCGAGACGCTGAACCGGCTGGTGCGGGACGGGCTGCTGAGCATCGACGAGCAGACCAGGCAGCTGGAGCTCACCGACCGCGGCCGAACGGTCGCCGAGCGCACCTTCAGACGCCACGCGTTGAGCGAGTGGCTGCTCACCGAGGTGATCGGCCTGGGCTGGGCGGAAGCCGATGACGAGGCGCACCATCTCCAGCACGCCCTGAGCGAGCGGGTCACCGACAAGATCGACGAGCTGCTCGGTCGCCCGCCGACCTGCCCGCACGGCAACCCGATCCCGCGCGAGGGCCGCACCCCCGAGCGCCCGGCCGGCATCCCCCTCAGCGAGGCACGACCGAACGAGGAGATCACGATCCTGCGCGTGACCGAGGAGGCGGAGGAGGACGCGCGGCTGCTCACGTTCCTGCAGGAGCACGGCATCCGGCCTGGTGCCGTCTTCACCACCACCGACGTGAGCGAGCACATCGGCACCATGACCCTCGACCGAGGAGGCAGGAAGGTCACGCTCGGGCTGGTGGCGGCGCAGAAGCTGCGCATCCTGGAGGGACGCGCGGACCCGAGCCTGTTCCACGCCGTGCCGGAGCGCGCTCGGCTGGCCGCGCCGGCATCCTGATTTGCTAGCATGCGCGGTGAATCCCACCGCACGGAGAGCCGCTTCGGCATGACCACGGATCGAGGCAAGAAGGCCGTCATCGCGACGATCGCGACCGTGCTGTGGCTCGGCTACATGGTCATCGGCCTGTGGCTGCTCAACACCTACGCCCCGACGACCGGCGGCGAAGGCCCCGACGGCGCCGCCGCATTCCTGGGCCTGGTGGGTGGCGTGGTCGTCGTCGGCCTGATCATGTGGGCCGCGTCCGAATAACGCCCCCAGCCTCCATAGACCGATGC
This sequence comes from Candidatus Limnocylindria bacterium, assembly GCA_035708065.1. GTDB lineage: Bacteria > Chloroflexota > Limnocylindria > QHBO01 > QHBO01 > JAICUY01. The sequence continues at coordinate 2,579 of DASSTC010000003.1, forward strand.
CCCCGCTGACCGATCCTTCCCTGACGCTGCGCCCCGGCTCGCTGGCCGATGCCCAGGCGGTCGCCGACCTGATCAACGCCGCCGATGACCACGACTACGGCGCGCACGACGTCACCGTCGACGACATCCTCGAGGAGATGGGCGGTACCGATGCCCAGCACGACCTCCGACTCGTCTGGCGCGACGGACAGCTCGTGGGGATGGGCGGCGTCCAGCCGCGCGCCGGGGTCCGATTCACGACGACGATCTACGTGCATCCCGACGCGCGGCGCCAGGGCATCGGCACCCAGATGCTCCGCTTCGCCGAGGAGCGCGCCGATGCCCACGCGCCGAAGGCACCGGCCGACGCCCAGCTGTCGATCGTCGGCTGGGTGAACGCCGAGCAGCCCGAGATGGTCGGCTGGGCGGAGCACCGCGGCTACGAACGCGTCCGCGACTTCCTGCGCATGCAGATCCAGCTCGACGAGCGGCCGCGGGCGCCGCGCTGGCCGGAGGGTGTCAGCGTGCGGACGTATCAGCCCGACGACGCGCGGCCGCTGTTCCATGCGGTCGAGGAGGCGTTCAGCGACCACTGGGGTCACCTGCCGATGGAGTTCGACGACTGGATGCGCCGAACCGAACGGTCCGACTTCGACCCGACCCTGTGGTTCCTGGCGACCGAGGGCGACGAGATCGTGGCCATGTCGCTCGCCGCGCTGATGGTGCCCGACGGCGGTTGGGTCGGCAGCGTCGGCGTGCGACGGCCGTGGCGGCAGCGCGGCATCGCGCGGGCGCTGCTGCTCGAGACGTTCGGAGAGCTGTACCGGCGCGGCCGGCGCTGGGCGGCGCTCGGCGTCGACGCGGATTCGCTGACCGGCGCGACGCGGCTCTACGAGTCGGTCGGGATGCGCGTCCGCGAGCGCCACGCGCAGATGCGCAAGATCATCCGCGACGGCCGCGAGATCGAGATCAGCTCGATCGACTAGCTACTCGACGTCGCCCGAGAACAGGGTCGCCGAGGGCGGATGCTCACGGTCGACGCCCGGCTGCAGCAGCCGCTCGTAGAGGCCCGGCCGTCGGTCGGCGATCGTGTCCCACTCGTGCTCGCCGGGTCGCTTGCGGACGTGGGTGACGCGCGCCGCCTCGACGTCGACCTCGCCATATAGGATCTCCTCGCGATCGTCGCTGGCGACGCCGAGCCGCTTGCCGTTGAAGTCGACGAACACCGAGCGGCCCATGAAGTCGGTGCCGCCCTCGCTGCCGACGCGGTCCGCGGCGAGCAGATAGCAGTGGTTCTCGGCGGCGCGCGCCGGCGCGAACAGGTCCGGGTGGAACTCGACGCCGACCGGCCAGTTGGTCGGCAGCGCGATGAGGTCCGCACCGTCGAGCGCGCAGATGCGCGCCGCCTCCGGGAAGCGCAGGTCGTAGCAGATCAGCACGCCCACCCGCATCCCGGCCAGCTCGACCACCGCCGGCGCGTTCGGGCCGGGGGTCGCGAAGCGGTCGATCCCCAGGTAGGGGAGATGCATCTTGCGGTAGCGGAACCGTTGACCGTCGGGCGCCAGGACGAGCGCAACGTTGAAGATCTCGTCGCCCTCCGCCTCGAGCGTGCCGCAGATGACGGCCATCCCCAGCGACGACGACATCTCGGCGAGCCGGTCCGCCGCAACGGCCGACGCCCGCCGGGCCACCGGCATCGCCTCGTCGAGCGATGCGAAGCCGTAGCCGGTCACGGAGGCCTCGGGCACGACCGCCAGTGCGGCGCCGCCCTGCTGTGCATCGGTCAGGAAGCGGGAGATGAGCTCGAGGTTACGGTCGACCTCGCCGAGCGCGGGGTCGATCTGGCAGGCAGCCACGCGGACGGTCGTCATCGGTCAATCCTACCCTTCGGTATCATGGCCGGCGTGAGCCGAGCCGCCAGTGCGGACCGCCGATGACCGGGCCGCGCGACCCTGACGAGTGGCTGACTCAGCCGAACGACTCGTCCTACGACTCCTCCCGCGACGCGTCGTGGGACACCGGCCGCGACCCCGGCTGGGACGATCCCGCCTGGCCGCGGCGCGACTGGCCGGATCGCGATTGGCCGGAGCGCGACGTCGCTGAGTGGACGTCCCCCTGGCGAGACCGCGCGGCCGAGCAGGAGGCGACCGAACAGCAGGCGACCGAGCAGCGGGCGACCGAGCAGCCGACCCCCGGACAGCCGCTTGCCGACCTGCCGGCGGTCGAGACCGGCGAGGCCGATGCATCGGTCCAGGCCGGGCCGGAATGGGATATCCGCAAGCTCGGGGAACGAAGAAAGCCGACGACCGCGGAACAGGCCGTGCCCTGGCTGATCGCGATCATCCTCGCGCTGGCCGGGATGGTGATCGTGCTGCTGGCGCTGATCTACACGAACGATAACGGCGCCGGCCTGCCCAAGCCGACCGGCGTCGGGCTGGTGGATGGGCACCAGCCGAGCGGCTCGACGGTGCCGAGCCTCCAGCCATCCGCCACACCGTCGCCCGGCACGTCGAACCCGAGCCCGAGCCAGAGCGAGGCGCCGACCGCGACGCCGACGCCGGCGCCGTCCTATCCGCCGCTCGAGATGACCTACCTGAGCCGCAACTCGGCGACGTCGCCGATCTACCTGTTCCGCCGCGACTTCGCCAAGAAGGTCGAGGCCGACGACATCGCGCAGGCCGAGCAGGGGATCGCCAGCTTCGCCTGGGCGCCGGACGGCACGGTCGGGGCGGCGCTGATCGGCGGATCGGTCGGTCGGGTGGTGGCGATCGAGCCGAAGAGCAGCAAGCGGGCGCTGATCGACGGAGTCGCCGAGATCACCTTCGGCCAGGACGCCACGACGGTGTACGCGGTGAAGATCACGACCTCGGGCGGCAAGGACACCGCCGAGGTGCTGGCGGTCGACTACGCCTCCGGCAAGGCCAAGGCGCTCACCTCGTTCAGCTACCCGCACCCGCAGATCTTCCGCGACCCCCTCCTCACGGAGGCCGCCTTCACCGATGACGGCGGCACGGTGCGCATGTGGCCGACGACGGACGGCAACCTCGTGCTGTGGATCCTCGGCGCCCCGGCGACCTATCGCGTCGACCCGATGGACGGCACGCTCTCCGAGGTGACCCGCCAGCCGACGTTGTGGTCGCCCGACGGCAAGCGCCGCGTCACGACGAAGCTGAGCAACGGCGTGACGACGCTCACGCTGAAGAACCGCGACGACGTGTCGCAGGCATCGGTCAGGGTGAACGGCCTGGTGAGCCACCTGCGCTGGTCGGCCGACAACTCGGAGGTCGTCTTCACCCTCGGTCGGCTCGGGCACAACGGCGGCGTGATCCAGGATCTCTACATCTGGGAGCTGCAGGACGGCAAGGCACCCCTGCCGATCACCTCGAACGGGACCTCGTTCGGCGCGGAATGGATGGGTGCGGCACAATCGTGGGACCCATGAGCCCACTCCAGGAGATCATCAACCCCATCGGCGTCGAGCTCGACGAGACCGCACGCCTCATGCGCATCCGCTGGGACGACGGCCATCTCGGCCTCTGGCACTGGGAGGCGCTGCGCCGCGCCTGCCCCTGCGCGCTGTGCTCCGGCGAGGGCAACATCCCCGGCGTGGTGACGCTCGATATGGTCTTCACCCCGCAGCAGACCACGCTCGAGCGGGTGAAATGGATCGGCCGATACGCCCTGGCTCCCATCTGGGCCGACGGCCACGACACCGGCCTGTTCACCTACCAGAAGCTGCGTGGCATGTGCCAGTGCGAGGAGCACGCCGCCGCCTCTGCCGGGGCCGATGCCTGAGGCGCTCATTTGAGCCCGATGCCTGACGGTCGCGGCGGGCTCCTGCTCGTCCACGCGCACCCGGACGACGAGGCGATGGGCACCGGCGGGGTCATCGCCCGGTGCATCGCCGAGGGCATCCGCGTCGACCTCGTCACGTGTACCGGTGGCGAGGAGGGCGAGATCCACGACCCGGCGTTGGATCCTGCCGAGGCCGCGCCGCGCCTGGCGGCGATCCGCGCCGAGGAGCTCGCCTGCGCGCTCGATGCGCTCGGCGACGGGGCGGTGAACTTCCATCCGCTCGGCTACCGCGACAGCGGGATGATGGGCACCGAGGCCAACGCTCGGGCGGACGCCTTCTGGAACGCCGACCTGGACGTCGCGACCGGCCGGCTGGTGTCGATCGTTCGCTCGGTGCGCCCCGCGGTGATCATCAGCTACGACAGCAACGGCAACTACGGTCACCCCGACCACATCAACGCCTACCGCATCGCGCGCGGCGCCTTTGAGGCCGCCGGCGATCCCGCCCGCTACCCCGATGCCGGCGTCCCGCACACCGTCGCCAAGCGCTACGAGGTCGCCTTCTCGCGCGAGCACTGGTTCGAGATCATGCGCGAGATGCAGTCGCGCGGGATCAAGCTTCCCTGGGACTTCGACGATTCGCTGGCGGCGGGGAGCGACGCCGCCGCCGCAGCGCCGGGCGCCGATGAGCTCAACCCGACGAACGTCGAAGCGCTGCGGCAGGTGGGCGAGGATCTCGCCGAGGGCGAGGCGCCCCCCGAGGACTTCGGCACGCCCGAGGCACTGATCACCACCCGGGTCGACGTATCGGCCTACCTCGATCGCAAGCGCGCCTGCATGGACTGCCACAAGACGCAGCGCCAGGACATGGGCTGGGTCCTCGACCTGCCGCCCGACCTCGGCGACCGCGTGCTCACGCCGGAGCGCTTCGTCCTCGCCCAGTGGCAGCACCACGAGATCCCCGAGGGCCTGCGCGAGGAATCCCTCTTCGACGGTCTCTGAGCTGGCCGCCGCGCGCCGTGATTCCCCTCCGAATCAAGACGACGGTTTTCCATCGGCTGTCGTGCATTTGCTGCCGCAGGTGAATCAAGAAGCCGCCGATTGCCGCGAAAGGCGGCACTTCCGGTCGAGTTGGTGCCACAGGTGAATCAAACGCATGAGAGCCCGGCGGTATCGGCGGTCTGATCCACCCATGACTCAACTCATGACTCAACGCCGTTAGCGGCGCACCGACGCGGCGCCCGCGGGCAGCCACAGGATTCCATCTCCCCCGACAACGTTGCCCGACCGAATCGAGGCCCAGATGTGTCGCGACGATGCGGGCAACGTCCGGGCGACCAGGGAGGCATGGTCCTTGACGATCCCGCGGAGGCGCCGCGTATCCGGGAGCGCAAGCACGAACCGGACGGGACGCGACTCTCGCGCCGCGAGCAGATCCCGCTTGGCAAGATCGGGGCGCAGCTGAGCCTGGAAGTCCGCGAGATCACCCTCGACCTCGACTGCGACCACTTCGACCGCGGACGAGAGCACGAGGTCGATCGCCCGGGCGTCCGCGGGATCCGGAGTGACTCGGACCTCGAGCTGCGGATGCCATAGGGTGCTTGCGCGCGCGGTGATGAAGCCGATGCGGGCCAGCTGCCGCTCGTCGCGAATGCGTACCCGCGTCGACGGAAAGGCGCGCACGTTCAGGTCGAGCGCCAACGCTGTCGTGATCCTGCACAGCGTTTCGATGTTGGCGTGTCGCGACCCGTGCTCGATGCGCCAGACAGTCGACTGCGGAACACCGGCTCGAACGCCGAGGCCGCGCTGGCTCCAGCCAAGCGTCCGCCGGGTCGTCTGCACTTCCTGACCGATGCGCCGGCTCAGCCACACTGCTCGACGTTCTGCTTCGCCGTTCACGAGCCAGCAGCCTACGTTCAGGCGCTTACTGCGCCGTTACTGCCCGCTTATCGGTACCGCTTGTGCAGGCGCAAGGAGAGGAGGTGCTGTACCGATGCCTGCACGAGACGAGCTGCCGGGGACGCTGAAGCGATCCCCGAAGAAGGCCCAGGAGACCTGGAGCAAGACCCACGACAACGCGGTGGAGGAGTACGGGGAGGGGGAGCGGGCGCATCGGACGGCGTTTGCCAGCCTGAAGCACTCGTACGAGAAGGTCGGCGACCACTGGGAGCCGAAGGACGAGAAGGGGCCGTCCGACCCTCGAGCCAAGCGCGGTGGCAAGGCGGCGCGCGACGGCAAGGGCGAGACGTTCGGCGGCGTCGACTTCTTCGGCCACACCAAGCACGAGCTCTACGACCGCGCCCGCAACCTCAACGTGCACGGGCGGTCCAACATGGACAAGAAGGAGCTGGCGCGGGCGATCGCGCGCAAGCAGGACTGACCGACACGGCCCGCGTAGCATTGAGAGCGCCATGGCCAACGCAAGCATCGCGCTCTCCGATACGCTCGAGACCTACCTGCGCCGCGTCGGCGTGCGCGAGCCCGACGTGCTGCGGCGCCTCCGCGAGGAGACCGCCCACCTCCCCAACGCGCAGATGCAGATCTCGCCCGAGCAGGGCGCCTTCATGTCGGTGCTGGTCAAGGCGATCGGCGCGCGCCGATGCCTCGAGGTCGGCACCTTCACCGGCTATTCCTCGACGGTGGTTGCGTTGGCGATCCCCGAGGACGGCCACCTGACCTGCTGCGACGTCAGCGTCGAATGGACCGATATCGCGCGTCGCTATTGGACCGATGCGGGCGTCGCCCACAAGATCGACCTGCGCATCGGTCCGGCGGTCGAGACGTTGAAGACGCTGGAGGAGGGGAGCTTCGACTTCGCCTTCATCGATGCCGACAAGCCGGGCTACGACGCCTACTACGAGCGCGCGCTGCGGCTGGTGCGGCCCGGCGGGCTGATCGCGATCGACAACGTGCTGTGGAGCGGGCGCGTCGCCGACGACACCGATCAGGACGAGCGGACGGTCGCCATCCGAGCGCTCAACGACAAGATCGCGACCGATGAGCGGGTCGACGTCGCGATGGTGCCGATCGGCGACGGGATGACGCTGGCCTTCGTCCGCTGACCTAGTTTTTCGCGGCGACCTCTTCGAAGCCGTGGCCGCCCATCACCCGCCAGCCGATGCCGTCGTGCTCGAGGTGGTAGATCGCCGGGTTCGGCATCGCCTGGTGGAAGTCGAAGCCGACGTCGGGCTCCAGCGCGCGCAGCACGAGCGAGATGAGGTTGCCGTGGCTGGCGACCAGCACGCGGCCGCCGTCGGGGTGACGCACCCGCAGCAGGTCGAGCGTGGCCATCGCGCGGCGCTGCGCCTCGCGGCCGGTCTCGCCGCCTGACGGCGCGTAATCCGGGTCGTCGTACGAGCGCGCCAGCTCGGCCCGCCAGTCCTCGACGACGCCCGATGCCAGCCGGCGCTCGCGCATGTCGACCAGCTCCAGGATGCGCAGCCCGCGGCGCCGGGCGATCGGCTCGACCGTCTGGATCGCGCGCGTGTACGGGCTCGAGTAGATCGCGCTGAGGTGGTACGGCTCGAGCTCGTCGGCGAGCTCCGCCGCCGCAACGCGTCCCGCATCGCTCAGGCCGCGGGTGTCGTCCTCGAGCGGCCCCGTCGCCTCGGCGTGGCGAACGAGCAGCACGTCGAGGGTGCCGAGGCGCGGTTGCATCGGTCCAGTCTAGGGTGCGCCACGCCCCAACCGAGGCCCGGGCCGTCAGTGCTGCCGCGCGTACGTCGCGGACAGCTGGGCCTGCGCGACCTCCTTGCCCCTGAGCGCGTCCTGCACCGCCCCGGCGTCCGGCGACTCGCCGACGTCGAGCTCCGCCGACAGCGCGTACACGGTGAACACATACCGATGGGACCCGCTCGGCGGGCATGGCCCGCCCCAGCCGGGCTTGCCGAACCCGTTCGTCGCCTCGACCCCGCCGATCTCCGCACCGGACGCGCCCTCCTGCAGCTCGTGCGTCACCGCGGGCAGGTTGGCGACCGCCCAGTGGACGAAGTTCTGCGCATCGGGGTCGGTGACGATGAGCGCGAAGGCCTGCACGTTGCCGGGTGCTCCGGTCCACTTGAGCGGCGGCGACACATTGGTGCCATCGCAGGTGTACTTCACCGGGATGGTGCCGCCCTCGTCGAACGCATCGGTATGCAACCTCATGCAGATTGGCGCGGCAGAGGACGTGCCACCTTCGAAGCCGGGACCATTTCGCCATTGGGCAACGCGACGGCGACGGCGAGCATGGCGCGGTGCATCGGATCACCACCTTCGTCCTCCTCGCGCTGCTGCTGGCCGCATGTGGGCAGAGCGCGGCCCCGCCTGCATCGGTCGAGCCTTCGCAGACCCCCGCCGCCCCAAGCGCCTCCGCCAGACCGATGCCGACGCAGGTGCCCGGCCTCGCCCGTCTCGAGCCGGCCGATGGCGCCTACTTCGGCGTCAACCTCGACTGGGGCAACGACTCGGCCGCTGCCGTTTCACAGCGCCTGGGCCGGACGCCGGCAGTGTGGGTCCAGTTCGTGGCGTTCCCGCTCGACGACGGCGGCAGGGCGAACCTCGACGCGTTCATCGACCAGGTCGCGGCGGTCCATGGCATGGCGCTCATCACCCTCGAGCCGAACGCCGGGCTTTCGTCGGTGACCGATGCGGCCATCGCCGACTTCGCCTCGCTGGTGGCTGGCTACGCCGACCGCGGTGTGCCGTCGTTCGTGCGGTTCGCGCACGAGATGAACGGGTCGTGGTACGCGTGGTCGCAGCAGCCATCGGCCTACGTCGATGCCTTCCGCCGCGTCGCCGCCGCGGTGCACGCCGCCACCCCGTACGCGGCCATGGTCTGGGCGCCGAACTACGGCGCCGGCTACCCGTTCAGCGGCGGTCGGTACGAGGCTGCTGAGGGTTCGGCCGACTTCGCGGCGCTCGACGCGAACGGCGACGGCACGGTCACCGAGGCCGATGACCCATACGCGCCGTACTACCCCGGCGACGACGCCGTCGACTGGGTCGGCATGAGCCTCTATCACTGGGGCAACGCGCACCCGTGGGGCGAGAACGAGGTGCCCGAGCCGGGCGCATTCGTCGAGCGGCTGACCGGCGAGTACGACGGCGCGAACGGCGACGAGACCGCGGTCCCGAACTTCTACGACGAGTACGTGGTCGGCCACGACAAGCCGCTGGCGATCACCGAGACCGCCGCCTTCTACGACCCTGCGGGTCCCGGCCCGTCGGAGGTCGACCTGAAGTCCGCGTGGTGGAAGCAGGTCTTCTCGGACGAGGTGCGCCAGCGCTTCCCCCGGATGCGGATGATCAACTGGTTCGAGTGGCGCAAGCAGGAGCCGGAGGTGAACGCGGTGATCGACTGGCGTATCAGCGCGAATGCCGCGCTTGTTCCGCTCCTCGACGCGCTGCCACCGGGCTGGTTGCGATTCGCGAGCTAGCTCGCGCCCGTTGGGCGCCGGACTGCCCGATGCCTCGTTGCGGTGCGCGTAACGGCTCCGAGCGGGATCGGTAATCCGGCGGCTGCCGGCCATTCCGTACGGGGAGGGCGATATCGGGTCCCAGGGGGGGTCGCTAGCCGTCGCCGCTCAACCCGCGCGCGACGTAGCGCTCCCTCTCGCGCCCGGTACCGCCGCCGCACGACCCGGAGGCGGGCCGCTCGACCCACGCACGACGTAACGCTCCCTCTCGCGCCCGGTACCGCCGCCGCACCCGCGCATAGCCGCGCCGCTCGACCCGCGCGTGACTAACGCTCCCTCTCGCGCCCGGTACCGCCGCCGCTCGACCCGGGCACGACGTAACGCCCCCTCTCGCGCCCGTTACTCCGCCGCACCCCCGCGGAGGCGCGCCGCCCTCAATTAGCGCCTCCGAAAACGCCCGTTACGGCCGCCGCACCCCCGCGGAGGCGCCCTGCCCTGAATTAGCGCCTCCGAAAACGCCCGGTACGGCCGCCGCACCCCCGCACAGGCGCGCCGCCCCGAATTAGCGCATCCGAAAACGCCCGGTAGGGCTCATGCGACCAGCCCCGCGCCGTCCACCAGCTCGACCGGGTGCACCGTCGCCACCAACCCCGTCCGTGGCTGGTACTCGCGCTCGACCGCCTCGACCAGCGCCTCGACCGATCCGCGCCGCACGAGGTTGACGGTGCATCCGCCGAACCCGGCGCCGGTCATCCGCGCGCCCACCACTCCCTCGACGGCCGATGCGATCTCGACCAGCGCATCCAGCTCCGGCGAGCTGACCCGGTACAGGTCGCGCAGCGAGGCGTGCGAGTCGGCCATGCATCGGCCGACCGTCGCCAGGTCACCCGACTCGAGCGCCGCGACCGTCTCCAGCACCCGCGCGTTCTCGCGCACGACGTGCTCCGCCAGCGATCGTCCCGGCTCGTCAAGGCCGGCCACCATCTCAGGCGTCGCGTCCCGCAGCGAGCGCAACCCCAGCCGGCGCGCCGCGATTCCGCACTCCATCCGCCGCGCGTTGTACTCGGACGCCGCCAGCCGCCGCGGCGACCCGGTGTCGATCGCCACGACCTGCAGCCCAGCCGGAAGCGGCACCGGCCGCCACGACAGTGACCGGCAGTCGAGCAGCATCGCCGACCCCGCCACGCCGCACGCCGAGGCGAACTGGTCCATCAGCCCGCTCTGGACGCCGACGTACTCGTTCTCGGCCCGCTGGGCCAGCCGCGCCAGCTCCATGGCGTCGACCGGCGGAGCGCCGGAGCACAAGGCCCAGGCAACCGCCAGCTCGAGCGCCGCCGACGACGAGAGCCCCGCACCGATCGGCACCGTCGAGCTCAGCACGCCGCGGAAGCCGCGAACGGCCACGCCCGCCTCCATCAGCGACCAGGCGACGCCCTTCACGTAGTCGCCCCAGCCCCGCTCGTTCCCGAACGCATCGAGCGAAAAGGCCACCGAGGCTTCCGGACTGGCCAGCTCGACGCGGCGCTCGTCCGACGCCACGAAGGCGATCGTCGTCTCGAGGCTGATCGCCGCGGGCAGCACGAACCCGTCGTTGTAGTCGGTGTGCTCGCCGATCAGGTTCACCCGCCCTGGCGCCCGCACCACGCGCACCGCGGAGGGGTCCGCTCCCAGCGCAGCCACCACGCGACCGATCACGACCCGGCGCGGACCGCCTCGACCGTCGTCGGCTCCAGCGTCCGAAGCTCCGCGGCGGTTTCCTCCGGCAGCGTGTCGTTGATGAATGCGCCGGCCCCCGCCTCCGACCCGGCGAGGTACTTGAGCTTCGACGCCGTCCGGTTCGGCGGGTAGAACTCGACGTGCAGGTGATAGGCGGAGGCATCGGTCCGAACCGGAGCCTGGTGCACCGCCATGATGTACGGCAGGCTGAAGCCGAACAACGCGTCGTACTTCGCCAGCACGGCCTTGAGCGTCACCGCCAGCCCGTCGCGCTCGCCGGCGGTCAGCTCCGACAGGAAGCCCACATGCCGCGACGGCACCAGGTGCGCCTCGTACGGCCAGCGTGCGAAGAACGGAACGGTCGCGGTCCAGGAACCGGCCTCGAAGACGACGCGCCGGCCGTCCTCGCGCTCTTCGTGCAGCACGTCGCACCACAGGCAGCCGCCCGTCTCGGACCGATGCTTCGCGGCCTGCGCCACCTCCCGGTCGACCACCGGCGGAATGAACGGATAGGCATAGATCTGGCCGTGGGGATGGGCGAGCGTCACCCCGATGACCTCGCCCTTGTTCTCGAAGACGTAGACGTAGTCGATGCCTGACCGATGCGCCAGCGCCGTCGTCCGGTCGGCCCATACCGCGACGAGGCGGCGGAGGCGGCCCAGCGATGCATCGGCCAGCGTCCCCTCGTGCCGTGGCGTGTAGACGACCACCTCGCAGGCGCCCTCGGCGGGACGCACCGGCATCAGGGCGGTGCCGGTGACCGCAGGCGGCGGTGAATCGGGCCGGAGCGAGGGGAATCGGTTGTCGAAGACGACGACATCGAAATCGGCCCGCCCGATCTCGGTCGGCACGCCGTCCGGCCGCGCCGGGCAGAGCGGGCAGAAGTCCTTCGGCGGCAGGAACGTTCGCTCCTGCCGCTCGGTCGCGGTGATCACCCACTCACCGAGCAGCGGATCCCAGCGCAGCTCAGACATCGGGCGCCGGCGCTGTCGCTTCGTCGTCGACCGATTCCGGCCACGCGTAGTAGCGAATGGTGCGGCCGTCGGGCATCGGCTCCTCGTCGAGGGTGAAGTCGTCGTAGGGATCGTGATCGTCGTCGTGGTCGAGCGGGCCGTCCTGCATCGGTCCAACCTTAGCGGTGGAGGCTGGCGGTGCGCGCCCGGCGCCGGTACGCTGCGCCGGTGGTGACAGCGTGAGCACGCCGGCCCAGCGGGAGCGCCGATGGCGGATGGCCTTCTTCGTCGTGGCCACCGTCTACGTCGTGCTGCTGCTGGTCGACTTCGTCACGCAGCGGCTGGGCGGGTTCACCCAGATCCTGATCGTCGTCTTCCTGGCGTGGCTGCTGGCCTTCATCCTGTCGCCGCTCGTCAACCTGCTGGTGCGTCGCGGGTTGGGGCGCGGCGCGGCGATCGGCGTGGTCTACGGCGGGGCGCTGGTCGTCGGCGGCGGGGCGCTGGTCTACGCGCTGACGGCGATCGGCACGCAGGTCGGCCAGCTGATCGAGAACTTCCCGACCACCCGCGCCCAGATCGACACCACGCTGCTCGGCTGGCAGTCGGCGCTCACCTTCGGCAAGTTCCAGCCGGACCTCATCGCCATCTTCCGCGACGTCGAGCGTCAGGTGACGATCACCGGCGACTCGATGCTCAGCCGGATCCCGAGCCTGGGCGTCGGGATCGTCGGCGGCCTGGTGCTGACCGTGATCCTGAGCCTGTACATGACCGCCGACAGCGAGCGGATCCTCGCCAAGTTCAACCGCGTGGTGCCGGCGCGCTTCCAGGACCACGTCGAGATCCTGGAGCGCACGGTCGGTCGTGCGTTCGGCGGCTTCCTGCGCGCCCAGGTGCTGCTCGCCGCCATCCAGGCCGCGCTGACGGTGATCGTCGTGCTGATCGCCGGGCTGCCCTACGGCGTGCTGGTGATCGGCCTGTCGACGCTGGCCATGCTGGTGCCGTTCTTCGGCCCGCCGCTGGCGCTCGTCCCACCGATCCTCGCGCTCGCGATCTACGCGCCGCAGTGGCTGCTGATCCTGGGCGTCGCGCTGCTGGTGGTGCAGACGGTGATCGTGAACTGGCTCCAGCCGCGGCTCATGCGCGAGGCGTTGGGCATGCACCCGCTGCTCGTGCTGGTCGGCCTGCTGGTCGGCGCCCAGGTCGCCGGCGTGTGGGGCGCGCTGTTCGGCATCCCGGTCATCGCCGTGCTGAACGTGTTCTTCAACTACTTCGTCAACCTGCGCCGGATCGAGGAGACGCCCGAGGTCGACACCGAGGAGATCATCGAGGAGGTGCGGCGCGACGCGCCGACCGCCGGCCCGGAGGTGCTGGTGGCGCTGGCTGCCGACCGTGCCGACGAGGCGCACGAAGAGGCGGAGCGGCCTGAGGCGGACCCGAATGCCGAGCTTGCGGCCGACGCCGTCGAGTCGGTGCAGGGTGAGTGAGTTTCCGCGTCGACTGCCGTTCGCGCCGGCTTGCATTCGCCCGGTGCATCAAGCGGACCGACCGCAGCGCCGCGAAGATAGACCGATGCCCAGGAACCGCAACCTGCTCGCCTGGATCGTGGCCGGCCTCTATGCGGCCGCGGCCGCCGTCCTGATCGGCGCGATCGGCGTCATCAGCCGGCGACGCTGACGCCTAGCGAAGCGCCGCGTAGCGCAGGTACGTGGCGCCCGACGCGAAGCGGTGCGTCTCGAGCAGCTCCAGGCGGATCGGCTCATCCAGCTGTGGAAAGAACGGCAGCCCGGCGCCGAGCACCACCGGATTCACCACCAGCCGGTATTCGTCGACCAAGCCAGCCCTGATGAAGGCCGATGCCAGCGTCGGCCCGCCCACGCTCACGTCGCCCTCGAACTCCTCGCGGAGGGCGGGCCAGGCCTCGACCGCACCGGTCTGGACCAGCCGACAGCCGTCGCCGACCGACTCGAGCGTGGAGGAGAAGACGATCTTCGGCGTCGCGTTCCAGGCGCGGGCAAAGTCGAGCATCACCTCGTTCGCGTCCGGGTCCGATTCGGCGGTGTGCCAGTACGCCATCGTCTCGTACAGGCGCCGCCCGTAGAGCGCGGCCGCCTCTTGGCGCTGCTGGTCGTTCCACCAGCCGTGGACCTCCTCGTCGACGATCGACCAGTCGAGCCCGCCCTCCGGCGTCGCCACGTAGCCGTCGAGCGAGACGTTCATCGAGTAGATCAGCTTCCCCATGAGTACCTCCGTGACCGATGCGGCACGCCGCCGGGGCCGGCGCCGGTTCCTTGCCTAACTTCAACCGCAGCGGCCTTAGGCGAGGATCGCCGCCGCATCCTTGCCAAACTTCAACCACAACGGCCTTACGCCGCCGATCCGGCCGATTTCGGGCCAGAAGCGCTCGCGAACCGCCCGTCGCTTCGCCGAAACCTCGCGTGATTGAAGTTTGGCAGTGACCGGCGGTCCTGCGCGCCGGTCATATACTCGGCACCGATGCGCTGCTCAGCGTGCGGCACCGAGAACGATGCCGCTGCCCGATTTTGCCGCGAGTGCGGCTCGCCGCTCCAAGCATCGTGCCCGACGTGCGGCGCGAGCGTCGCGCCCGGCAGCAAGTTCTGCAGCAACTGCGGCTCGTCGCTGACCGAGGCGGCGCGCCCCGCCGCCGCCACCACGGCGTCGCAACCAGCAGCAGCGGCAGCGGCCGAGCGACGGCTGGTGAGCGTCGTCTTCGCCGACCTCGTCGGCTTCACGACCTACGCCGACCACCGCGATGCGGAGGAGACGCGCGAGCTGCTCAGCCGCTACTTCGCCACGGCGGAGCAGATCGTGAGCCGGTACGGGGGGACGATCGAGAAGTTCATCGGCGATGCGGTGATGGCGGTGTGGGGCACGCCGACCGCCCACGAGGACGACGCCGAGCGGGCGGTGCGCGCCGCACTGGAGCTGGTCGAGGCGGTCGCCGCCCTCGGCCGCGACAACGACCTCGAGCTCAACGCTCGCGGCGGCGTGATGACCGGCGAGGCCGCGGTGACGCTGAACGCCACCAACCAGGGAATGGTCGCAGGCGACATGGTGAACACCGCCAGCCGCCTGCAGTCGGCGGCGCAGCCGGGCACGGTGCTGGTCGGGGAGCGAACGCACCGCGCGACGAGCGACGCCATCGCCTACGAAGCAGCACGCAACCAGGAGCTCAAGGGAAAGGGAGAGCCCGTCCCGGCGTATCGTGCCCTGCGCGTCGTGGCGGAGCGCGGCGGCGCGGGCCGCAGCGAGCAGCTCGAGGCGCCGTTCGTCGGTCGCAGCGCCGAGCTGCGCATGCTGAAGGACCTGTTTCATGCCACCAGCACCGAGCACCGACCGCGCCTCGTCTCGGTCATCGGTCAGGCCGGAATCGGCAAGAGCCGCCTCGCCTGGGAGTTCCAGAAGTACATCGACGGGTTGACCGAGATCGTCTTCTGGCATCGGGGAAGATGCCCCGCCTACGGCGAGGGCGTCAGCTTCTGGGCGCTCGGCGAGATGGTGCGCGCGCGGATCGGGCTGGCCGAGGGCGAAGGGCCGGAGGCGGGCCTCGAGCGCCTGGACCAGACGCTCGCCGACGTCGTCAAGGACGACGAGGAGCGGGCGTGGCTGCGCCCGGCGCTCGCCGAGCTGCTTGGCTTCGAGACCGGCACCGGCACGGCGACCAGCGACACGCTCTTCGCCGCGTGGCGCACGTTCTTCGAACGCCTGGCCGAGAGCGGCACGGTCGCCCTCGTCTTCGAGGACCTGCAGTGGGCGGACCCCGGGCTGCTCGACTTCATCGAGCACGTCCTGGAATGGGCGCGCAACCAGCCGATCTTCATCGTGACCCTCGCCCGCCCGGAGCTCTTCGACCGGCGACCCGACTGGGGCGCCGGCTGGCGCGGGCTCACGTCGCTGACGCTCGAGCCACTGACCGATGCGGCCATGCGCGAGCTGCTCGACGGCCTGGTGCCAGGGCTCCCCGAGTCCGCTCGCGACCGGATCCTGGAGCGCGCCGAGGGCGTGCCGCTGTACGCCATCGAGACCGTGCGCAAGCTCCTCGCCGAGGGGCGGATCGAGCCGGTCGACGGCACGTATCGGCCCACCGGAGACCTGACCGAGCTCTCCGTTCCCGAGTCGCTCCACGCGCTGGTGGCCGCTCGCCTGGATGCGTTGGATGGACCGATGCGGACGCTCGTCCAGGAGGCATCGGTCCTGGGCAAGACGTTCAGCGCGCCGGCGCTGGCGGGCGTCGCCGAGCGGGATCCGGCGGAGATCGAGCCGATCCTGCGCGATCTCGTCCATCGGGAGCTGTTCAGCGTCGATGCGGATCCACGCTCACCGGAGCGCGGGCAATACGGCTTCGTGCAGTCGGTCATCCGGGAGGTGGCCTACGGCACGCTGTCGCGGCGCGAGCGCCGGCGGCTGCACCTTGCCGCCGCGCGGCACCTCGAGTCGCTCGAGGACGAGGAGATCTCCGGCGCGCTGGCCGAGCACTACGTCGATGCCTACCGCGCGCGGCCGGAAGGCCCGGAGGGGGCGGCGGTGGCCAGCCAGGCCCGGCTCGCGCTGAAGGCCGCCGCCGAGCGGGCGAGTCGGCTGCGATCGTTCGACCTGGCGCTGCACTACCTCGAGCAGGCGCTCGAGGTCGCTCGCGACGACGCCGACCGCGCCGAGCTGCGGCTGCTTGCCGGGCAGGCAGCCGGCCGGGCGGGGGAGCCGCTGCGCGCGAGAGAGCACTCCGAGCTCGCCCGCGACCTGTTCGCCGCGCTCGGCGACCGCGAGGAGGAGCTGCGCGCCATCGCGGCGATCGGCATGACGCGGATCGTCGTCTACGAGATCGACGAGGCGCTGCCGCCGCTGCTCGACGCGGCGTCCCGGTTCGCCGACGTCGAGGATTCCGCGGCGTTCGCCCAGCTGGCCGATGTGGTCGCCCGCGGCTACATGCGCTCGGGACGCGCCGCAGAGGCGATCGAGTGGTGTGACCGTGGCCTGCCGATCGCCGAGCGCCACGGCGAGAAGCGCGTCGCGCTCGAGATGCTCAATACGCGCGGCACGGTGCTCGGCGGATCCGAGGGGCGCATGATCGAGGCGGTCGCGACGTTGCGCGGCGTGCGCGCGATCGCGGCCGACCTCGGCTTCCTCGATCCCGAGGCACGGGCCTGCGTGAACCTGGGCTTCGTGCTGGGCGACAGCGACCCGGCGGCCGCCTTCGAGGTGTCGCGTGAGGGCGCCGAGCTGGCCTTCCGCATGGGGTTGGGCTCGACCCTGTCGTTCCTGCTCTCCAACATGGTCGACTCGGGGATGCGCATCGGTCGCTGGGACGTGCTGGCGAAGATGGTGCTGCAGGCGCTCGACCTGAACCTGGCTCCCCAGTTCCGCATCCAGCTCGAGGCCAGCCTCGCCAAGCTGGAGGCGTTCCGCGGCGAGGAGTACGGGCCGCGCCTGGATCGCTTGCGGGCTGTGGTGCCTGCCGGCGACCCGCAGCTGCGCACCGGCGCGCGTCTCCTGTTTGCCGAGATCACCCTGGCCGAGGGGGACATGGCACGCGTGGCAGCCGACAGCGCATCGATCGTTCGCGAGGCGCCCGAGGCGTACGTCCCGCCGATCTACCCGGTCTGGAGCCACGCGGTGCTGTGGTCGCGGCAGCTGTCACAGGCGCGCGAGGTGCTCGCCACCTGGCCCGATGCCGCCAGCGCGCCGGCCCGCCTGGAGCTCGAGGCGGGCATCCTCGCCCTCGAGGGCCGCGCCGACGAGGCCGCCGAGCAATTCGTTCACGCGCTGCAGGCCTTCGCCGATCTCGGCGCGACGTTCGACCGCACCCTGTGCCAGCTCTCGATGGCGGCTGTACTTCCTGTCGCTCGTCGCGACGTCGC
>DASSTC010000004.1:0-3984 GCA_035708065.1 Candidatus Limnocylindria bacterium
AAGTGGGGCGCGCCGCTGTTCCACTACGCGACGTTCGCCGCGATCGGCGGGCACGTGCTCGGCATCCTGATCCCGAAGAGCTGGACCGAGGACATCGGCATCCCGGAGAACGTGTACGAGACCTTCTCCGGTATCGCCGGCTCGATCGCCGCGATCGGCGTGCTCATCGGCGCCGGGATCCTGGTCTTCCGGCGCACCATGATCCCGCGGGTGCGCGCGACCACCAGCGCGGTCGACTACCTGGCGCTGATCCTGCTCGGCATCATCGTGATCCTCGGCATCTACCTCACGCTCGGCGTGCAGGAGTTCGGCGCGGGCTACGACTACCGCAACACGGTCTCGATCTGGTTCCGCTCGCTGTTCACCGGCGACCCGAACAGCAAGGTCATCGAGAGCGCGCCGATCATGTACCAGGTGCACGCCACCGCGGCCTGGGCGATCTTCGCGGTCTGGCCGTTCAGCCGGCTCGTGCACGCGTGGAGCTACCCGCTGTGGTACCTGTGGCGGCCCTACATCGTCATCCGCAGCCGCGTCGCCGGCCGGCCCGCCGAACCCGGCACCGGCGGCCGCAAGTGGCGCAAGATCGGCGCCCCGTACTGAGGAGCGCCCGGGTGCCGGCCAACCGCGTTCCAGATGCTGTCCGGACGCTCACTCCGGGCTATTTCGCTCTGGTCATGGCCACCGGCATCGTCTCGGTGGCCATGCACAACCACGGGGTGGACGCGCTGTCCGCGGTGTTGTTGTGGTTGGCCGCGGCCGAGTATCTCGTGCTCGTCCTGCTGAACGGGTGGCGGCTCATCGCCTATCGCGTTGCGGTCACCGCCGACCTTGCCGACCCGCGTCGCGCGTTCGGGTTCTTCACGTTCGTCGCCGGTACTGACGTCCTGGGTACCCGGCTCGCGATCGACGCGCACCACAACACCGCGTTCGCGCTGCTCGCCACCGGCTGGGTCGGCTGGCTGCTGCTCGGCTACATCGTCCCCTGGACGGCTGTGCTGAGCCACGTCCGCCGCCCCGTGCTCGCCGACGCCAACGGCACCTGGGTCATCTGGGTCGTGGCCAGCCAGTCGATCGCCGTACTGGCTGCGGCGCTGGAACCATCGCTCAGCGTCGGTCGGCGTGAGCTCGCGCTGCTCGCCGTCTTCTCGTGGGCGGTCGGAATCTTCCTCTACGCCGCGGTCGGCATCCTCGTCACCATCCGCATGCTGCTCTATCCGCTCCGTCCGGACGACCTCACCCCGCCGTACTGGGTGGCGATGGGCGCCACCGCGATCACCGTCGTCGCCGGCGCCCGGATCGTGCAGATGGCCGACGCGCCGATGGTCGACGCCACCCGGGGCCTGGCCGCCGGCATCTCGGTCGTCTTCTGGACCTTCGGCAGCTGGCTCATCCCGCCCCTGATCGCGGCTGGAATCTGGCGGCACGTCGTGCACCGCATCCCGCTGCGCTACGAGGCCACGCTATGGAGCGTCGTGTTCCCGCTCGGCATGTACGGCGTCGGAAGTCACTACCTCGGCCAGGCCGACCACCTGCCCATCGTCAAAGCCATCGGGGCCGACGAGAGTTGGGCCGCGCTCGCCGCCTGGGCCCTCACCTTCGCGGCCATGCTGTACCACCTTGTCGTCACCCTGGGCACCACTGCCGGCGCAGTCCAGACACGACAGGATGCCGGTCCGATCCCGACAACACGAGGAACCTCATGACCCACAAGCACTCTCCCCCCACAGCGTCACTCCCTGCGGGCGCTCGAGGATTCCGCGGTGCTCCTGACCGCCGTGCCCCGCGAGTACGAACGCCGCGACCGGCGGTAGTTTTTACAGCTCTGATCGTATAAACTAGAGGTCGGAGGCAGTTGCCATGACACCAGCTTCGATCACCGCGCATACCGAACGAGACGCTGCGGGCGCCGGCCACACGCTGGCCGGAGAGCACGCGAGGCTGATGCGCGATGTCGAGCGGCGCGCCGCGCCGGTACTGACCCTTCTGGACGCGCATGCCTGGCCGCACGCGGAGCTGGGCACCCTGACCAAGCTGCTGCGCGCCGATGTACTCCGGCAGGTCTCTGACGAAGAGGTTCATCTCTACCCGCACGACTCTTCGGTGCCGCCGTTTGTAGAGCTGAGCGCGGACCACGCGCGGTTGTACGGGCTCACCGCGCGACTCGAACAGGCCCACATATCGCCGTGCCAGCCGGCGCAGCTGCGCGCGCTGGTGCAGGAACTGCTGTCGACGCTGCGCCGGCACCTGGAGGGCGAACAGCACGTGCTCGCTGCGCTGGCCGACGCAGCGGACGAGGTGCCGAGCGCCACCGACCTCGCCGCGGCCGACCGAGCGTGGCTGCCCGACGACACGCCGGTCCGCCTCGAACTCGACGGGCTGCCTGATGATGAAGCGGTCGAGCTCGCCATCGCGCGGCTGCTGCGGCTCCGCCCGGGTCAGACCGCCGAGCTGCACGCTCACGACGACTGGCAGCTGCGGGCAGTCTGCCGCTGGATCCATGACTTCGACGCCGAGCGCTTCGGCCTCGACCACAGTGCGGCCGGGTCAGATCACCTGCTCGGCATCACCTGCCGAACGGCCAACACGTCGGCCGGCATCGGCTACCCGGGCTGAAAGAAGGGGTAAGCGATGACGAACATCGCGCAACGCAGCGCCGTTACGACCTGGGAGGGTTCCCTCGGCGGCGGTCGCGGATCGATCGCATCGGACAGCGGCACGCTCCGCGGGCTGCGGGTGAGCTGGGCAGGCCGCACCGGCCAGCCGGGCGGCCTGACCAGCCCCGAAGAGTTGCTCGCCGCGGCGCACTCGTCCTGCTTCGCGATGGCACTGGCCTTGCGGCTGGGCGAGGCACACGCCGCCCCGCGGCGGCTCAAGGTCGCAGCCGTTGTCGCGCTCGAGGACGTGGACGGCGTCCCGACCATCGCGTCGTCGCAGATCGTTGTGCGCGCTCAGGTCGACGGCCTGAACGCCGACAAGTTCCAGAAGATCGTCGACGAGGCCGCAGCGCTGTGCCCGGTCTCGCGGCTGTTCGCCGGCGCGCACATCAGCGTCGAAGCCGTGCTCGAGCCGAGCTAACGACCGGCACTTCGAGCCACGCGTATGACCGACACGGCGCGCGACGTCATCGGGCTGCTCAGCCTCGCGCTCATCGCCCTTGGCTTGTTGCTGGCTACCTGAACCCGACCCGTTCCTGGAGGAGGAAACGCGATGGCGTACATCATCGGTGAACCGTGCATCGACGTCGTCGACCGCGCGTGCGTGGAGGAGTGCCCGGTCGATTGCATCTACGAGGGCGGCCGCGCGCTGTACATCCACCCGGACGAGTGCGTCGACTGCGGCGCCTGCGAGCCGGTCTGCCCGGTCGAGGCCATCTACTACGAGGACGACCTGCCGGACAAGTGGCGGGTTTACATGGCCGACAACGCCCGGTTCTTCGCCGAGCCGCTACCCGGCCGCGACGCTGCGCTCGGCTCGCCCGGCGGCGCAGGCCGACTCGGACCGCTCGGCGTGGACACCGAACTTGTCGCCGAGCACCCCAGCCAGGCCCCCGAGTCGTGACCGCACGCGCCGAGCAGCCGCAGGTCGAAGCTATCGGCGAACACCGGTACCTGGTGCGCGTCCGGCAAGGGGAGGACGTGATCGAGATTCGGATCGACGCGACCCCGGACATGATCGCCCGGCTGGCCAACGACGAGATCGACGAGAGCCGAGTGATCGAGGCTGCCGCCGCCTACTTGATCGCCCGGCAACGCGCCGATGACCTACCTCCGCAACTCGATCTCGACGACGTCGCGGCGGCGTACGAGGGCTTCGAGGACGACCTGCGTCAACAAATCGCTGATCGAGAAGGTCGTACCGCGTGATGTAGCGGCAGGTCCGGCGCTACGCCGACGAGCTAGCGATGGACGGGGTTCATGACGGCCCCTGTTCGGAACTCGGGTCGCCGAGATTGCCGAGAAAGACCAAGGGCGTGTCTGCTCGTAC
>DASSTC010000005.1:0-10374 GCA_035708065.1 Candidatus Limnocylindria bacterium
CGCGCCCAGGCGTCGCGCGTGGAGCGCGAGCCAGGCCAACGCCTCGACCGTGCCGACGTCGACGTCGAGCAGCACCGACGCATCGCAGACGACGACCGGCCCCGCAGGTCGGCGCGCGTGCAGCTCCACATTCCCGATGACCCGACACCGGCCGAAAACTCATCGAAACGAGGAAGCCGCCCGTCCTCCGGAGAGAAGGGGCGGCATCGGTCTGTTGTTCAGGTCAGGTCAGGCTCGAGTCAGGTCCGTCCGTAGACCTGGGCCTGTGACGGCAGCCGGCGCTCGACCGTCCCGTCCGGGCCGGCAATGACGTACGCGATCATGGCGACCAGGCCGAGGCTGACGATGCCGAGGACCAGCAGCAGGACGAACCACAGCTTGTCTTCGAGCTGCGCGGTGTTCAGCAGCGCGCCGATCCACGACACGAGGCCGCCGATCATCGCGCCGGTGATCACCAGCGCGCCGACGATCGTCAGGCCGATCAGCGTCCAGGCCATCGTGCCGCCCTGGATCCCGACGACATCGGGCCCGTTCATGACGAACACGTTGTTGGCAAACGCGATCAGCACGGCCGCGAAGACCATGATGCCGCCGGCGACCCCGGCGATCAGGCTGCCGAGGAAGAGCTTGGTGACGGTTGGCTTGCTCACGGTTGTCTACCTCCTTGAGTCTTCGCCACCAGTCTCCCCGGACCGATGCACCGCGTCATGGGCCAAGCGCCCCGGATTCATGTGACGTCGGTCGCAGGTTCTAGCGCTCCAGGTGCGGCGCGATCCGCGCGACGAGCTGCTCCTTCGGCATGGCGCCCACGATCCGGTCGACCGGCTGCCCGCCGCGCAGCACCATCATCGTCGGGATGGAGAACGCCTCGTAGCGGCGCGCCGTGGCAGGGTTGTCGTCGACGTTGACCTTGACGACCTTCAGCCGACCGCGGTAATCGCGCGCCAGCTCGGCGAGGATGGGACTGACGAATCGGCATGGTCCGCACCATGGCGCCCACAGGTCAACCACCACCGGGACCGATGCATCGGCTTCCAGGTCGAAGCTCGCGTCAGCCGCGTCGACCAGCCAGGGGAGGGCCTGCCCGCATCGGCCGCAGGTCGGGACGCCCTTCGGATTCGGGCGGATGCGGTTCTTTGCGCCGCAGTTGACGCAGGTCAGGACCGATGACGGAGAGGAGTCGGAGGTCACGCCCCCATTGTGCCGCCTTCTTCTCGTCGCCACCGTTCTGGACTATCGTGCCGCGATGAACGTCCGCCGATCCGATCCGCGGCTCGTCCTCGCCCTCGCCTGGCTCGCAGGATTCACGCTCATCGATTCGGGGATCGTGGGCCTCGCGCTGCCGGACATCGCGCGTGACTTCGACCAGCCCATCGGCGCGTTGGCCTGGGTCTCGACCGCCTTCCTGCTGGCCCTCGCCGCGACACTGCTTGCAGCCGGCCGCCTCAACGACCGATATGGGTCGCGCGTCGTTCTTGCGGCCGGCGCCGTCGCCTTCCTCGTCACGACCGCCGCGAGCGGGCTGGCACCGACCTTCGAAGTTCTCGTGGTGAGCCGGGTGGCGCAGGGCATCGCCGGCGGCGTCCTCTACACCGTATCGCTGGCGATCGCCGTCACCGCCTTCCCCGCCGATCGCCGACCGTGGGCAATCTCGCTCTACTTCACATCCGGCGCCCTGGGGGCGGTGCTCGGGCCGATCATCGGCGGGCTGCTGACCGACCTCGGCGGCTGGCGCCTCGTCTTCTTCGCACAGCTGCCGTTGCCGGCGCTGGTCGCGTTCGCCTCGCTCGTGCTGCTGCCGCGGAACGCCGGACGCCGGACGGCATTCGACATCCCCGGCGTCGCGTCGGCATCGGTCTTCATCAGTGCCGCCACCTTCGCGCTGCTCCAGCTCGCCATCCCGGGCGCGACACTGTTCGCGGTCGCCTCCGGTGCGCTCGCCGCGATCGCGCTGGGCGCCTTCGTCTCGGTCGAGCGCCGTGCGGCTGAACCAGCCGTGAGGTTGAGCATCTTTGCGAACGTGCGCTTCGTCGTCGCGACGATCGCCGGTGCGGCCGCGTGGTTCGCCATCACGTCGTCGACGGTCTACCCGGCGCTGTACCTGCAGTTCGGCCGAGGACTGAGCGCAACCGATGCGGGTCTCCTGCTGCTTCCTGCTCCGCTCGTGTCGCTCGTCTTCTTCCCCTTCGCCGGCCGCGCGGTGAGCGCCATCGGCCTCGATCGGGCGATGCTGATCGGGCTGCTGCTGCTCGCCGCGCCCGCGGCGCTGATGCTGGCCTGGGACGGTGCCACGCCGCTCTGGTTCGTCGGGGTCGCGCTGCTGCTCGGCGGCATCGGGATTGCCGTCACGCTCGTGTCGAGCGCGTCGGCCGCCCTGTCGGAGTTCGCTCCGACGGAAGCTGGCACTGCCTCGGCCGTATTCAACAGCCTGCGGCAGCTCGGAGCGGCGATGGGCGTCGCCGTCCCGGCGGTCGCATTCGAAGCTGTCGCCCACGGCAGCCGGACGGCCACGGCTGCCCTCGGCGGAAGCACGGCTGCGTTCGCCGTGCGCCTCGTCCTGATGATGATTCCGCTTGTGGTCCTCGTGGCGGCCTGGCGGCCACGCTTCCGGCGTCGAGCGGCAACGGCCTGAGCGGCGGCCACGGCCACACGCGACCGATGAGTTCCGGCCACTGCATCGGTCCAAGACGGGGAATAGCGAACCGACCCGCAACTCAGTACACTGCGGCGTCCGTTTTTCGAGGATCGAGCCAGACCGATGACGACCGAGCCACGCGCGAGAGCCACCTATGACCGCGCACCCATCGAGCTGCCGCACAACGTGCGGATGGAGATCCTCTGGGCGGTGCTGCTCGGGATCTTCCTGGCCGCCCTCGACCAGACGATCGTCGGGACCGCACTGCCGCGGATCGTCACCGATCTGCAGGGCAACGACGTCTACGTCTGGGCCTTCACGGCGTACCTGCTGACCGCCACGGTTTCGGGGCCGCTCTACGGCAAGCTGTCCGACATCTTCGGCCGCCGGCCGATTTTCATGCTCGGCGTCGGCATCTTCCTGGGCGGCTCGCTGCTCGCCGGCCTGAGCGGCAGCATGTGGCAGTTCCTGCTGTTCCGCGGCATCCAGGGCCTCGGCGCCGGCGCGCTGTTCCCGGTCGCGCTGGCCATCATCGGCGACATCTTCGCGCCATCCGAGCGCGGCAAGTACCAGGGCTTCTTCGGCGCCGTGTTCGGGCTGTCGAGCCTGATCGGCCCGGCCATCGGCGGGATCCTGACCGATACCGTCGGCTGGCACTGGATCTTCTTCGTCAACATCCCGATCGGCATCGTGTCGTTGTTCATCATCTGGCGTGCACTCCCGACGCGCGTGGCGACCGATGCGGACCGGCACATCGACTATCTCGGCGCCTCGCTGCTGGTGGCGGCGCTCGTGCCGATCCTCATCGGCTTCACCAACAAGCAGACGGCGGACTGGACCGATGCGTCGGTCGGCGGCCTGATCGTGCTCGGCCTGGTCATCGGCCTGGCGTTCATCTGGGCCGAGTCGCGCGCGCACGAGCCGATCGTGCCGCTGAGCCTCTTCCGCATTCGAACGTTCAGCGCCAGCGTCAGCGCGTTCTTCCTGGCGGCGATGGGCTTTTTCGCCGCGGTCGCCTTCCTGCCGCGCTGGTTCCAGGTGGTGGAGGGCACCTCGGCCACGGAGTCGGGCTACCAGATCCTGCCGTTGCTGCTGGGCCTCATCGTGTCGGCGATCGCCGCCGGACAGATCGTGGCGCGCACCGGCCGCTACAAGGCGCTCATCGTCGGTGCGCTGCTGGTCTCGGCGCTCGGCCTGTTCCTGATGACCAACATTCGGCCCGATACGCCCTTCTGGCTGCTGTGGGTCTGGATGCTGATCACCGGCATCGGTGTCGGCCCGACGTTCGCGATCTTCACCCTGGCGGTGCAGAACGCCGTACCGATGAAGATGCTCGGCACGGCAACCAGCTCGCTGACACTGTTCCAGCAGATCGGCGGCACCGTCGGCCTGGCGATCACCGGCACGATGTTCGGGTCGACGCTGCTCGCGGAGACGCCCAAGCAGCTGATCGCGGCTGGTGTGCCCGCGCAGTTCGCCGATGCGTTCGCCTCCGGCGGGACGGGCAACTTCAACGATCTGACCAGCGTCGGCAATCTCGGCGCGAACATCCTGGCGCAGGTGCCAGAGCAGTTCCGTCCGGTCGTCGAGCCGTTGATCCCGAACATCGTCAACGGCGTCTACAACGCGTTCTCGATCGCGACCGGCGCCACGATGGTCGTCGGGATCGTGACGGCGTTGCTGGCCGCGGCGTTGATCCTGGTCGTGATGCCCGCCGGGAAGATGGGGGAGCGGGAAGAGTCGGCGGGCGAGCACGTCGTCCCTGAGGTGGCGCCCGAGCTCGGGTAGGCACATGAGCGTTCGTGTTCGCCGATTCACCGCGCGTGGTCGCGACCGCGAAATGCAGCTGTCCGACGTCGTCCGCGACGAGCTGACGCCCCACGAGCTGGTGTGGGTTGACGTCGAAGGCGAGGACGGTGATGCGGTTGCTGAGGTTGCCGCGCGCCTCGACCTGGCGGCATCGGTGATCGATAGCCTCCGGCATGCGGAGGATCGCGCCCGGCTGGAACGATTTCCACGGGAGCTCCGGGTGCGGTTGGTTGCGGCGCAGGAGGCTGCCGGAGAACGCAGCAACGGCCACGGCAGCTCGGTCGCGATCGAGATGGTCCCGGTTGACGTCGTGGCGGCCGCGAATCTCGTCATGACGGTGCACGACCGGCCGGTGGCCGGTTTCGAGCACTTCGTCGAGCACATTCACGGTGACACGCGGCTTGGGACGCTCGACGCGGCGAGCTTCATGACCGCACTCCTCGACTCGGTGTTGACCATCTACCTCCAGCTGGTGGAGGGCGTCGAGCGGCGGGTCGATGCGCTCGATCAGCAGGCCCTGCGCTCCAGGGACACCGAGTCATATCTGAACGAGGTCGTGGTTCTGCGCCGGCGCGTCGCGCTCCTGCGACGCCTGCTGGCACCGCTGCGCGTGACGCTCGCGCCGCTGGGACGGCCGGACCTCGAGATTCCGGGACTGGGCGAGCCGTGGCCCGGGCTGATGGATCGGCTCGAACGGGTGATCGACACCGTCGAGAATGCACGCGAGCTGATCATCGGCTCCTTCGACGTCTTCATGGCCCGCAACGCCGAGCGCACGAACGACATCATGAAGACGCTGACGATCCTGAACGCCGTGCTCCTGCCGGCCGCCGTCGTGGCCGGCGTGATGGGCATGAACTTCGGGCTCGGCTTCTTCAAGAACGAGAACAATTTCTGGTTCGTCATCGGCGCCATGCTCACGCTGGCCGTCCTCATCCTCGGCTTCAGCCGATGGAGGCGCTGGATCTAGCAACCACGCGGCGCACGCGACTAGGAGAATCGGGTCACTGGGTGGCGAGCGCCTGGCTGCTTACCATTTCCTCCATTGATTCGCACGCAGGTCAGGCCGTGACCGCCCCTGGCGACATTCGGCAGGCGGGCCGATGGCATCGGCCAAGCCTGGGACGCCTCCGCCGTGGCCCGCGCATCGGCCGGGCCGGATTCGGCCGCCGCGGCGACGCAGTGCACCGCCTCTCCGCTCCGGCGGCGGTCACGCTCGCGATCACGCTGGTCGTGGTTGTGGGCTGGATCATCGGCAACTCGATGCTCACCGAGCTCGTGCCGGGCGCGCCACCGATGAAGGTGACCACCGCGGGCTGCCTGGCGCTGCTGGCCGGCGCGATCATCTCGATGCACGGGGATCGGCACCATCACCTGCGCCCGCTCGTGATGGCCGCGGCGGCCACGACGACCGCCCTGGTGCTTCTCGCTGCGCACATGCTCGGGATGAACACCATCGCGCGGCAGAACATCGAGTGGGCCTGGATGTCGCCGGTGAGTGCCATCGCCCTGGCGCTGCTGGGCAGCGGTCTCCTCGGCGCCGGAACGCAGCGCTACCCGAAGACCACGCTTGCCGCCTTCGGATTGGCCGTGTCTCTGGCGATGCTCAACGTCTTCACCGCGATCTTCGGTGGTGGACCGCCGACGTTTCTGGCCGAAACCGCCCAGATGTCGCCGATCACGGCGCTGCTCGTGCTGGCGCTGGCGTGGGCATCGGTGCCGCTGCTGGGTCCAATGAGCCCGGTCGCCAACGTCTCCGGGGTGACGCCGATCGCCGGCCTCTCGCGACGCCTGCTGGTCGCTGCCCTCGTCCTGCCGGTGGTGCTCGTCGCCCTCCGCGTGCGGGGCGAGGCGATCGGCCTGTTCGACAATCGGTTCGGTACGTCGCTGATGCTCATCGGCACGATCGTGGCGCTGGTGCTCGTCGTGCTCCACGCCGCCGCGCGCGGCCGTGCGCTCGAGCGTGAGACCGCGCTGGTCCAGGCGGAGCGCGACCGCTTCTTCGACCTGAGCGTCGACCTGCTCTCGACGTCGACGCCTGATGGACGCTTCGCCCGCCTGAACAATGCCTGGACGCGAACGCTCGGCCATTCGCTCGAGGCGCTGTGCGCTGAGCCATTTCTCGACTTCGTCCATCCGGAGGACCGCGATGCGACGCTCTACGAGCTGCATCGGCTGTTCGCCGAGGGCAAGACGGTGATGAACTTCCAGAACCGATTCCGCCATGCGGACGGCAGCTACCGCTGGCTCGAGTGGAGCTCGCAGCCGTCGGCCGATGCATCGGTCGTGTATGCGGTTGCGCGTGACATCACCGTGCAGAAGCAGGAGGAGCAGCGGCTGACCGAGCGCGCCGCGCTGCTCGCGCACCGCAACGAGAAGCTCGAGGATCGCGCCGTTCGCGATCCACTGACCCGGCTGCACAACCGCGCCTACCTGGAGGCCGCCATGTCGCGGCTGGACAAGGTGCGCTCTGGTGCTCGCGCGGGCGAGACCGATGACGGCTACGCCGTGGTCCTGTTCGACCTCGACCTGTTCGGCTCCTTCAACAAGGAGCACGGCCACCAGGCGGGCGACGTGGTGCTGCGCCAGTTCGCCGAGATCCTGCGGCGCCGGTTCCGCGGCGGCGACGTGCTGTGCCGTTACGGTGGCGAGGAGTTCGTCGCGGTCCTGAGCGGTGCGGCCGGCCGCGACGCGGTTCACGCCGCCGACGAGGTTCGGGAGGCACTCGCCTCGACGCCGATCAGCTTCGACGGCAAGCGGCTGCGCGCGACGGTGTCGGCGGGGTGCGCCGAGCGTCGTGACGGGATGACCGCGCACCAGGTCCTCGCCGCCGCCGACGTCGGCCTTTCCCAGGCCAAGCGCGCCGGGCGCAACTGCGTGGTGGCCGCCTAGGTCGTGCCGGTCAGCGGGTGCCGAGGCGGTTCCGCAGCTCGTCGACCGCCGCGGAGAGGCCTTCGGGCAGCCGCTCCGAGCGCGGCAGCGAAGCGGATCCGTCACCGCCGAAGGTGATGACGACCGGACTCGCACCCTCGTTTCCGAACCGGCGCGCGACCGCGCGACCGGCTGCGACGTCGGCGTCGGTCGGAACGCCGATCACCACGGCGGGCGCGCCGGTGGCTCTGCCGGCCCGCTCCCAATCCTCCACGGGCAGGTCCGGACCGAGGTACTCGACCGGCAGCCCGGCGCGCCGCGCGGCGACGGCGAATGCCAGTGCACCGAACTCGTGCCGCGCACCGGGGGCCAGGCCGACCAACACCGGAGCTTCGTCGTGCGGCCCGCTGCCGGCCGCATCGAAGGCCGCGCCAAGGCGGCGATGCACCGCGCCACTGGCGGCGTGCTCGGCGGCGACCGACAGCTTTCCCTCGGCCCACGCGTCGCCCAGCGCCCGAAGGGCGGGGAACAGGTAGCGATCGACGGCCACTTCGAACGATGCGCGTGACAGCATCTCGTCCAGGGCGGCTTCGACGCCGACTGCGTTCATCCCCGCTGCCGCCGCCACGAATCGCTCCGCCATCTCGGTCGCGGTCGCGTCCGGCTGCGTGGCCTCGGCGTCCGGAAGCTCGGTCTCCGGTGCCGTCAAGAGGTGCTGTGCGGCAGAGCTCGCCGTCCAACCCTGGCCAATGAGACGCTACATCGCGCGGAGGCGCGCGATCGCAGCGTCGTCATAGAGCCGATAGCCCGATGCGGTGCGCTGCGGCGACACGACGCCATAGCGCCGCTCCCATGCGCGCAGCACGTCTGGCGTCACGCCAGCCCGATGGGCGGCCTCACGAATGGTGTACATCCTTCGTCCAGCATAATCGTTGGACGGAGACTCGACAATCCAGGTTCGTTCTTCGTGACCTGCCGCTTGACATCTGATGCGTTGGGCACGAGCGTCACGCATCATGCCGCGCACCACCATCGACATCGATCCGGCCGTGCTCGCGGAGCTCAAGCGCAGGACGCGGCATTCGGGCCAATCCCTTGGCCAGCTCGCGTCGGACCTGCTTGCCGCTGCGCTCAACGAGCGACCGCCCGACAGGACGAAGCTGTCCTGGCGATCGGCGCCAATGCGCGCGCGCGTCGATCTTCCCGATAAGGAGGCACTGCGCCGGGCGCTCGATGAGCAATGACGCACACGATTGACGCCAATCTCCTGCTGTACGCGTCCGATACGGCGAGTCCATTCCAAGATCGGGCGACCGAACTGATCGATGAGGATCGCTGAGGTCGGCCGGCCTAGTCGTCGATGAGTCGGGCCCACTCCGGCTCGCCGGGGGCGAAGTTCTCTCGCGCGGCCCGCTTGCGGAGTGCCTGGCGGATCGCGTCGCTCAGCTGGCGCGCGAGCTCAGGCCGATGCACCTCGCACACCCGGAACTCGTCGCCGACCTCCGGCTCGCCACTCACCGCGACGCGTAGCTCCGGAATGTTCACGAAGGCCCACACCGATGGCCGATCGCAGCCGGGCCAGCTGCACAACCTCGCTGTGCTATCGGCGGTCATCCGTGGGCGTTCCGGCTAGCATCGGTCCATGTGCGGACGGTTCTCGCAGAGCCACCATTCGGAATGGCTGGCGGAGCGCTTCGGCGCGACGATGGACGACGAGCTCC
Organism: Candidatus Limnocylindria bacterium; assembly: GCA_035708065.1. Taxonomy (GTDB): domain Bacteria; phylum Chloroflexota; class Limnocylindria; order QHBO01; family QHBO01; genus JAICUY01. The sequence continues at coordinate 9,037 of DASSTC010000005.1, forward strand.
CGCCGGGCCGATACAACACCGCCCCGACCGATCCCATCCGCATCGTTACCGAAAACGATGGCTGGCGACGGCTGACCGCCGCGCAATGGGGCTTCCGCCCGTTCTGGCTGAATGTCGGCGACAAGGGCTGGATCAACGCGAAAGCGGAGACCGCGTTCGAGTCGCGTGCCTTCGGGCCGGCGCTGCGCAGCCGCCGATGCGTCATCCCCGCGCAGGCCTTCTACGAGTGGCGCCGCGAGACGCGGCCGCCACAGCCGTACGCCATCGGTCCGGCTGGCGACGACACCTTTGCCTTCGCGGGCATCTGGACCGATGCGTCGCGCACGGGGCCGGCGACGGCGGCGATCCTGACGATCAGCGCGAATCAGGCGATGGCGCCGCTGCACCACCGGATGCCGGTCATCCTCGACGAGGTCGACGCCTGGCTCGACGCTGACGCGCCGATCCAGGTCGTGGCGTCGCTGCTCGCACCGGCGCCGAACGACGCGCTGAAGATCTGGCCGGTCGCCACGCTCGTCAATAACGTGCGTAACGATGGACCAGAGCTGCTGGTGCCATCGGCTTGGCTCACGACTCTGCCGCGACGATGAGCGCGAACTGGCAGAGCGCATTTGCAAGGCGCATCTGCTCGGGCGTGCGGGCCGCGACGGTGAGCAGGGCCGGGGTGGCGACGACGGCCGTGACGCATCGGGCGCGAGACGTCGCGACATTCAGGCGGTTGCGCGAGTAGAGGAACGCCATGCCGCGCGGCGCGTCCTCGGCCGACGACGACGTCATCGAGTAGATGCTGATCGGCGCTTCCTGGCCCTGGAACTTGTCGACCGTGCCGACGCGTGCCGCATCCGGCAGCTGCTTCTGGATCTCGCCGACCTGCGCGTTGTACGGCGCGACGACGAGGATGTCACCCCAGCCGATGGGGCAGACCTCGCCATTCGCCTTCGTCCAGGTGGCATCGCTCTCGACGATCGCGCGCACGAGGTCCGCCACCAGCTTCGCCTCTTCCGGCGACGCGTTGTCCTCCCCCTCATGCGCCGATGCGATCAGCCGGATGCCCGCACCGCTGAGCGCACCACCCTCGACGTGCTGGTTCTCGAGGCCCTCGAACGAGTGGAGCTTGTCCTCGTAAAAGGCGGTCGAGGTGAAGCGCGTGATGTCGGGGTGCAGGCGGCGCGTGTCCTCGATGAACAGGCCGAGCTCGGGCGGCATCGTCTGGCGGTCGTCGAGCAGGTGCGCCAGGGCCGATCGGCCCGAGCCAGGCGGGTGCGTTCCCTGGAGTGGCTGGTCGAGCTGCTGCGGGTCGCCGAGCAGGACGATCGAGCGCGCCGCGCCGGACATCGC
>DASSTC010000006.1:0-18244 GCA_035708065.1 Candidatus Limnocylindria bacterium
GCGCTTGTGCGCTTGTGCGCTCGGGCGCTTGGGCGCTTGCCGTCGAGCCGATGAGCAAGTGCCGCGCCGGGTCTGGTGGGGAGATGCCCTGTGCGCCGTCTTCTGGCGCGGGCCCTATCGGGCGGGTCCCTCGCCGGTCGCTCGCCCCGCGAGCAATGAGGGAAGGAGCCGGCGTCGGAAGTTTCGTCTTTGGCCGTTCCGCTGGTGGCGCGAGTGAAGACGCCAGGGGCGGCCGTTCGTATCGATCGCCGCTGGGTGCCCGCGAGCGATGCTGCGCCGAGGCTCCCCACCTGCGCCGTGGTTCTGCTCCCGAGTTGGCAAATGACGCGCTCGTGCGCGTTAAGCGTGTCGCGCGCGCATCATCGCCGTCACCAAGCCCGCACCTGAGCGTGGAATCGGTCAGAGCTGCGCTTGGAGAGGTCGCGCGAGTGACCTAACGCGCACCACCGCGACATCTGCGCCTTCCAGCCACTGCCACATGGCTACCGCGCACCACCGCGACACCGCGCCGTCGAGACCGATGCACGGCACCCCCGCGACGCGCGAGCCTCATCCACCCCCGCCGTGTTCGGCAGCCACCTCGCGCGCGGTCCGGAACAGCCATACCACAGCCGATGGCCGCAGCGCGATCACGACTGCCGCGAGCGCCAGGTAGATCCAGGCGATCGCCATCCGTACGTCGGAGCTTGGAATGAAGAACTGCACCAGGAACAGCACGAGCAGCATGGCGGCGCCCCACCACGCGAATCGCAGTCGTGTGATCAAAACCACGGCCAGCAGGGACTGCGCAGCGGTGATGAACAGCTCCTCCCACTGCCGGTCATCGAAGGGCAGCCCGCCCCAGCCCCCGCCGCCGAGCGCGTAGGCGATCGGCAGGCTGGCGATCAGCAGCGTCCACTGGTTCACCTTCGACGACACCAACGTCCCGATCCCCGCGCTGGGCCGGCCGCCGACCGCCAGCAGGCTGGCGATCAGGAATTCCGGCGCCTCCGAGGCGAACGGCGCGACCCACTGGACCAGCAGGAACTCATCGATCCCGAGCTCCACGCCGGCCCCGATCAGGCTCTCGGCGAACGGCTCGGCCGATGCGATCACCGCGCCGGCGGCGAACAGGATCAGGCCGCCGACCGTCAGCCGTCGCCGCGCCGCGGGCAGACTGCCGAGCGTCTCGGCCGGCCCGACGAGATGCGGGTCCTCGACCGGTGCGCGGGCGATGAGGAAGACGTAGCCGATGAAGATCACCACGAAGACGACGCTGTGGAACACGGTGATCCCGTCGGCGAACAGGATGCTGAACGAGAAGACGGTCGCGATCGTCAGTGCCACGACCTCGATGGCGTGGCCGCGCTCGAGCTCCAGGACGTATCGGCGTGCCTTCCACCAGAACAACCCGAAGACCACCGGCCAGCCGATGCCGACCAGCAGCCGGTTTGCCCCGGTCATGTTGGCGATGGCGTACGGTGCCTGCGACGGGTCGTTCCCGGCGCGAACGGCGAAGGCGATATCGACCGCGTATTCCGGCAGGACCGCGATCAGCGCGACCAGCGCGATCGCCAGGCCCTGGCTGATGTCGACCTGCAGCGCCTCGGCGGCCCAGGCCAGCAGGAACGCGGCAGCCAGGATCGCCACGCCGTAGACGACGGCCTGGATCACCGGATCTGGGTGCGCGCCGCTCAGTCGCAGGCCGATCCCCGGGATCGCAAGAACGACCATGAGGCCAACGGGGGCGAATCGGGTCAAACGTCAACTCCGTAGCTGGGTGCCGCGGGATGGTACCGGCGCCGGACGAGTAGAGTCGAAAACGATGCGCTCCGCAGCCTCGAGCTGGTTCTCCCAGTCCGGCGCCCGTGCCTGGCAACAGGCCTGGCCGCCGACCGATGCCCGACGGTTCCACGCCTCGTTTGCACGCTACGCGCCAACGCCGCTGCATGACGTTGAGGCTCTCGCCACCGAGCTCGGCGTGGGACGGGTGCTCGTCAAGGACGAGTCGTCGCGACTCGGCCTGCCGGCGTTCAAGATCCTCGGCGCTTCGTGGGCCATTGCGCGGCTGCTCGATGCCACCGGAGCGTCGACGCTCGAGGCGCTGCGCGCCGGCGCAGTGCACGGCCCGACGCTCGTGGCCGCGACCGACGGCAACCACGGGCGGGCGGTCGCGCACATGGCGGCGCTGCTCCGCGTACAGGCACGCATCTTCGTGCCCAGCGTGATGGCGCAGCCGACCCTCGACGCGATCGCCGGCGAGGGGGCGACGGTCGAGCGCGTCGAGGGCGACTACGGCGTGGCGGTGGCGCGCGCCGCATCGTTCGTGGAGGCGCAGCCGGACGCACGGCTCGTCCAGGACACGGCGTGGCCCGGGTACGAGCAGGTGCCCGGCTGGATCGTGGAGGGCTACCGAACCATCTGCCTCGAGCTCGACGAGCAGCTCAGCGACCTCGATGCCGCTGCCGACCTCGTCGTGGTGCCGGTCGGCGTGGGCTCGTTGCTCCAGGCGGTCATCGCCCACTACCGCAGTGGCGGGGCCGCTCCTGCCATCCTGGGCGTCGAACCTGCGAACGCGGCGTGCGTGCTCGCCAGCCTGGAGCACGGCGAGCCCACCGCCGTCACGACGCGGCCCACGGTCATGACCGGGCTGTACTGCGGCACGATGTCGGCGGCAGCCTGGCCCTACGCGCGCGACGGCCTTGACGCCGCCGTGGCTGTCAGCGACGCCGATGCACTGCGCGCGGCGGCAGACCTCGCGGCACTGGGGATCTCCTCCGGCCCAAGCGGTGCCGCGACACTGGCGGGCGCGCGGGCTGCGCTGCGCGCCGGTGACCGTCGCGACGCGCTCGACATCGGTCCGGACTCGGTGCTCGTCCTGCTCAGCACCGAGGCGGCAGGCCAGGTCACCGCGTAGGGATCTGCAGCGTCCGCGCGCCGCGCAGGTCGATCCAGGTGCTGCCCGGCACCTGCGCCAGCCGAATGACGACCGCCGAGCACGACGGACAGCGGACCACGGTGCCGGGGGCATCGGCGTACACGACGAGCTCGGCGACCACCGCGGTCGTGCCGCAGCCATCGCAGGTGGCTCGCACCGTCGTCATCTCGACGGCGAAGACGTCCTCGAGCCGGCCGGCGGCGGCGTTGCCGTCGAGCCGATGCCGCTCCACCGTGTCCATCGGTCTCATCCTCCAAACCGTTCGGTCTTGATCATGTTCGGCGCGTGGCCCATGGCCACCGCCAGCTCCGCCACCTTCTCCACGAACGCGGTCGGGCCGCAAACGAAGATGAGCGGCCGCTCGCCTGCCGAAAACGTCGTTGCCTCCAGCATCGGTCCATCCACGCGACCGACGCGCCCGTCCCAGCCATCGCGTGCCTCCCGCGTCAGGGTGATCTCCACACCGATGCCACGCGCGCGGTGCTCGGCCAAACGCTCCGCGGCGATCACCTCGTCGCGGGTGCGGGACGAGTAGAGCAGGCGCATCGGCGCATCCGACCCGGCGGCCCGGTGATGGTCGAGCATCGACAGGAAGGGTGCGAGGCCGGAGCCGCCGGCGATGAGCTGGGTCGGTCCGGCCATCGTCGCCTGCCAGACGAAATAGCCGCCGATCGGGCCGCGCAGCTCGAGCTGGTCGTCGATCCGCAGCTCGTCGGTGAGGAAGGGCGACACCTCGCCGTCCTCGAGCCGCTCCACGACGAGGTCAAGCGTCTCCGCCTCGGGAGCCGATGCGATCGAGTAGCTGCGCTGCGCCTGGTAGCCATCGGGCGCCGTCAGCCGCACGTCGACGTGCTGGCCCGCCAGCCATGCGCCGAGATCGACGGCAAAGGAGATGCGCCACGCCTTCGGCGTCTCGCGTTCATGCGCGATGACCCGGCCGAGCTGCCAGGTCAGTCGCCGCTGTAGCGCTGCTCCAACCATGGGTCGCCGCGGTTATGGTAGCCGAGCGTCTCCCAGAAGCCGGGCTCGTCGTGGTCGAGCAGCCGCAGGCCACGGATCCACTTGGCTGACTTCCAGAAGTAGAGGTGCGGCACGAGCAGCCGTGCCGGACCGCCGTGCTCGGGCCGAAGCGGCGCTCCGTCGTACGTGTCGACGACCCACGCCTTGCCACTCGACGCATCGGCCAGGGGAAGGTTGGTCGTGTAGCCGCCGTCGCAGAAGGCGATGACGAACGCGGCCATGGGCGCGGGAGCCGATCCGAGCAGCGTGTCGAGCGATACGCCGCTCCACAGCGTGTCGAACTTCGACCACTTCGTCACGCAGTGGATGTCGACGCTGATCTTCTCGTGCGGCAGCTCCTGGAACTCCGTCCAGCTCCAGCGCGCCGCCGGCTGGTCGCCGATCTCGATGGTGAAATCCCAGCGATCCAACGGCGTGTGCGGCGTCGGGCCGGCCGAGAGCACCGGGAACCCGTCGCCGACGTCGTACTGGCCCGGTGGCAGTCGCGACTCGTGCGCGCCGCCGCGGCGTCGTCCCTGGAAACCGCGGGTGATCATCGGCGGATCGTAGTCCTCGACCGAGGCGTTGAGAAGGGGCAGAGGGCGGCGAGCCGCTCGCTTCGCGATCACCGACCGTTGTAGCAGGCAGATGGACCAGGTCCGCCCTACGGAGTCCGGCGAGCACCGTTACGCCGCAAGCCGTCCCTCACCGGGGACCACATTTGCCCTACGGAGTCCGGTGAGCACCGTTATGCCGCAAGCCGTCGCTCAGCGGGGACCACATCCACCCCGGAGTCTTGCGAGCACCGTTACGCCGCAAGCCGTCGCTCAGCGGGGACCAGATCGACTCTACTGAGTCGGTGAGCACCGTTATGCAGCAAGCCGTCGCTCAGCGGGGACCACATCGGCCCTACGGAGTCCTGCGAGCACCGTTATGCAGCAAGCCGGCGCTCAGCGGGGACCAAATCCACCCTACGGAGTGCTGCGAGCACCGTTACGCCACCGCTCATGGGGTCCGTCGGTCATACCGAGCCCCCTGAGCACCGTTACGTCACATCCACGGTCACGCCCCACCACGGCGTCCGTCGGTCATACCGAGTTCCCTGAGCACCGTTACGTCACAACCAACGGTCACGCCCCACCACGGCGTCGGCGTCTCAGCTCGCTCCCAGAATTCGAGCGCAGAATGCGCGCATGCACCTGCTGGTCGTCGAAGATGACGTGCGGCTCGGCCGTGCCCTGAAGCGGTTGCTGGAGGGCGATCGGCATCTCGTCGAGCTCGCGGCCACCGGCAGTGCGGCGCTCGACGTCGCCGAGGCTGCCGGCCTGGATGGCGTGATCCTGGACATCGGCCTGCCCGACATCAGCGGGTTGGAGGTCGCCGGCCGCCTTCGCAACCGCGGTGACCAGACCCCGATCCTGATGCTCACCGCGCGCGACGCCATCGAAGACCGCGTTCGCGGCCTGGACGCCGGTGCCGACGATTACCTGGTCAAGCCCTTCTCGTACGAGGAGCTCGCCGCACGGCTGCGTGCGCTGGATCGTCGCGCCCGGCGCGAGGAGACGCACGACGGCGTGGTGCTGCGCAACGGCCCGATCGCGCTCGACGAGGTGCGGCGCTCGGTGAAGGTCGCCGGCCGGTCCGTCGAGCTCAGCCCACGCGAGTTCTCGCTGCTCGAGTGCTTCCTGCGCCATCCCGGCCAGGTGCTCTCCCGCCAGCAGCTGCTCGACCATGCCTGGCCGTACGGCGACTTCCTGACGGATAACAGCGTCGACACCTACGTGCACTACCTGCGTGACAAGCTCGGGACGGATGGGGCGGCCCGCATCCACACCGTGCGTGGCGTGGGCTACCGGATGGCGGAGGCGTGACGCCGATCGTCGACGACGCGGAGCGGCGAGACGGGCTCGACGCGCCGCTGCTGCGGCGGACGCGTTGGCGCCTGGCGGCGTGGAGCGGCGGCGCGACGCTGGCGACGCTGCTTGTCCTCGGCGCGATCCTGTACGTCAGCCTCAACGCGGCGCTCTCAAGCTCCTCCGAAAAGCGCCTGGAGGATCAGGCCGAGAGCGCCGCCGAGCTGATCAGCCGCTTCGGCGATCGGGCGCTGGCGGCCGTCCTCGGCGGCGGATTCGAGGACGAGGACTTCGGCACGCCGCAGTTCGGCGGGCCGGCGGCCGGGACGATCACGATCCTCGTCTCGCCGCAGAACCAGACCGTCGGCCGCCTGCCGGAGGCGCTCGCCAAAGAGGTGCCGGTGATGTCGTCGGTCACTGCGGCGCGGGAGCACGAGACCGACATCCGCTACACCACGCTCGACGACACCCCAGTGCGCGTCCTGAGTGAGCCCCTCGAGATCGGCGATCAGACCTGGGTCGTGCAGATCCTCCAGGACCGCACGAGCGAGCAACGCGTCCTCGATACGGCGCTCATCGTCCTCGTTGCCGGTGGGCTGGTCGTCCTCCTCGTTGCGGTCGCGGTCGGTTTCCTGTATGCCGGGCGCGCGCTGGTTCCGATCCGCGAGTCGCTGCGACGCCAGCGCGAGTTCGCGGCCGACGCCAGCCACGAGCTGCGCACGCCGATCTCGGTCATCAAGGCCGGTGTCGAGGACATTCGTCGCAACCACCGAGCGGTCGCGGCCGATGCCGCCGCCACGCTCGACGACGTCGAGGCAGAGGCGGATCGCTTGACGAACCTCGTCGACGACCTGCTGCTGCTGGCGCGGGCCGATTCCGGCCGGCTCCAGCTGCGCCACGAGCCCGTCGACCTGGCCGATGCCGCCGGCGACGCGATCCACTCGCTCGCCCGCCGAGCCGAGCCCGCCGGTGTTTCCCTCCAGCTCGAGGCGACCCCGACGCCGGTGATCGGCGATCCGGATCGCCTGCGTCAGCTGATCGGCATCATCGTCGACAACGCGATCCATCACAGCCCGACGGGGGCGGCGGTCAGCGTCGAGATTCGGCCACAGGGCCGCCAGGCCATAGCCACCATCGAGGACCGCGGACCGGGCATCCGGCCGGAGGACCTGCCGCGCGTCTTCGACCGATTCTGGCGCGCGACCGATGCCGCGCACGAGGGCACCGGGCTGGGCCTGGCCATCGCCCGCTCGATCGCGCAGCAGCACGGCGGCTCCATCACGGCCGGCAACGGCGCGGGCGGCGGCGCTCGCTTCGAGATGAAGATGCCGCTCGCCTAGGTCCCGGCCCACTCGCCGCTGGCGTCAGATCTCCTGGCCGCCGCCGTCCTGGTCGCCGGAGCGGTGATCGTCGACCTGTTCGCCGCCCTCGCCATCGTTACCGCTCCGGTGGTGATCCTCGTCCTCGTCGCCGCGGTTGCCGCCCGTCCACAGCCACGTGTCGGCAGGCTGCTGCAGCTCCGGTTGCGTCACGGTCGCCGCGTTCGCACGACCGTTGCCGTTGCCGTTGTTGGCGATGGCGTTCCAGCCCGGCTGGAGCGGCAGCAGGACGGTCCAGACCACGAGCGCGAATGTCGCCGCACCGAGGATGCCGAGCGCCGGTGTGCGGTCTTCCGGCGCAACCGCGACCCACAGGCGCCAGGCGAGCAGCAGGACCACGCTCCCGACGCCGGCGCCGTAGATCGCCATGCCCCACCACGTCGCGGTGTCGCTGCCCGCACCGATCCCATGCAGCGTGGCGAGCAGAAAAACGCCGAACGAGGCGTAGTGGAGACGACGCCACCATGCGTACCCGATGTGCGGCCGGATCCATTCGCTGGCCCACACCGCGACGAGGAGATAGGTGGCCACGGTCCCGAGCCCGATCCACAGCGGCCGGTAGTGGCTGGCGAACGGAACCGCGACCTCGGCCGGTAAAAAGGCGGTGAACGGGTCCAGCCAGATCGCGAAGGTGTGAATGCCAGTGAACACCAGCGCCAGCAGGGTGACGTACCGATGCAGCCCATCGGTCACGAACCGCGGCCAGCTTGGCGAGCGCACCTTCAGCGACAGCAGCAGACCGATGCACACCGACGCGGTGGCCAGCAGGTAGGCCAGCATGCCCCCCGCTCGCGCCACATCCCAGGTGATCGCCTGGTAGAGATCGTTCACGCCGCTTCCCTCCGCTCTCCGACGTCGATGACCGACCCTGACTCGAGAACGAGCACACCGGTAAGCCGACGTGCGGCGAGCCACGCCGCCCCCCGGTCCGACCCGAGCAGCAGCGCTGCCTTTGCGGCCACCTCCGCCGCGCGGCAGGTCGGCGCCGCGACGCTCGCCGAGACGAGATCGCTCCCTGACGGCAGGCCGCTGCGCGGGTCGAGCAGGTGATGCATCGGCTCACCGTTGAGCTGCCATCGCCGGCGCAGGACGCTCGATGTCGCCAGGCCGCCATCGTGGAGGAGCACGGAGCGTCCGGCATCGTCGAGCGCGATCGGCCAGCCACCGTCGATCGCGCCGCTGACCGCAAGGTCGCCGCCCGCGTTCACCGCAATCGGCGTGATTCCTTCGTCGGTCGCCGCAGCGACGGCGGCGTCGACCGCCATTCCCTTGGCGATCCCACCGAGGTCGATGGTGACGCCGCGCGGGAGGGTGATCGACTGGCTCGCGCCATCCAGGCTGATGTCGCGCCAGGCGCTCATCGGCCAGTCGGGGAGCGGTGCCGCGTGCCGATCGGCCGGCAGTGCGTCGAACGTCGCGTCGTAGCCGAGCGCGACGAGCCGGCCGCCGACGGTCGGATCGAACAGGCCATCGGTCGCCCGCGCGGCGGTGAGCGCGGCGCTGACCGTCTCGAACAGAACCGACGAGGCGCGGAACGGCGTGCCGGCGGCTCGGTTGAGCGCCGACAGCTCGCTGTCGAACCGGAATCGGCTGAGCCGGCGATCCCATTCGGTGAACAGCGCGTGCACCGCGTTCGTGGCATCGGTCAGGCGATCAGGCGGTGCAAGGACCGATACATCGGTGCCCATGCTGAACCAGGAAGCGGCGGCAAGATCGTGCGCATGCATCGGTCTATGAACCGTGCGAGCGCATCACCGGCGTGGTCGTCCCGCCGTCGAACAGCGTCGACCCGCTGTTGAACAGTTCGTTGTCATCGTCGCCCTGGCGAGGAATGGCGAAGAGCGGCACGGGCGTCGGCTCGACCGTCGACTGGGTCGACCCGACCGTGTGGCCGACGACGAGCCAGGAAACGGTGGCGAGCAACGCCCCGGTGATCGACAGGACGACGATCTTCAGCTGCTCGAGGCGCAGGTGGGGATCCGGCCGTGCCGGACGCTGGGGTTGCATGGCATCACAGCATCGCGGCCGCGAATGGGAACGTCCTGAGAGGGGTTCACAATTCTTCACCGTGCGTTAGTACTCGACGGCCGGCTTCCTCAGAGAACCCTCAGAGACAGGACCGATGCTGGAGACATGATCAACGACACCTCCCATCGGCCCGCTGCGGGTCGTGCTTCCGCGGCTGCACCACGGCGCGCGCCGGCGCACCTCGGCCTGGTCATCGTGCTGGCGCTGGTCGCCGGCCTGGTCTCCGGCGGTCTCGGCGCCGTTGCCGCGGTCAACCTCATTGCGCCCCTGTCGAACGCCGGCAACGCGCTGCCCAGCGGATCGGTCGTCAGCAATGTGCAGATCGAGGAGAGCAGCGCCATCACCAACGCCGTGCGGAAGACCTCGCCGGCGGTGGTGGTCATCACCTCGACCGTCCAGGGCCCGACGGGATCGGGTACCGGCGTCGGCTCGGGGATGATCTTCGACCCCAACGGCTGGATCCTGACGAACAAGCACGTCGTGAACAACGCGACCTCCCTCGAGGTCCGCCTGGCCGACACCACGACCTACCCGGCGCGGGTCTACGGCATCGATCCGCTCACCGATCTCGCCATCGTGAAGATCGACGCGAAGAACCTGCCGACCGTGAAGGTCGGTTCGAGCGCCGCGCTCGAAATCGGGCAGATGGCGATCGCCATCGGCGATCCGCTCGGCAACTTCGAGAACACGGTGACCACCGGCGTGGTCTCCGGGCTTGGCCGGCAGATCCAGGCCGGCGGGGGCAACGACGTCAGCGGCGAACAGCTCAACAACCTCATCCAGACCGATGCAGCGATCAACCCCGGCAACTCCGGCGGCCCGCTGCTCGACAGCTCGGGCCAGGTGATCGGCATCAACACGGCGGTCGCGGGCAGCGCCCAGGGCATTGGCTTCGCGATCCCGATCGACGTCGCCAGACCCCTGATGCAGCAGGCGCTGTCCGGCGAGAAGCTCAGCCGCCCGTGGATCGGCGTCTACTACCAGCCGGTGACCCGGCAGCTGGCCAAGGACGAGGGCCTGTCGGTCCAGTCCGGTGCGCTGATCAAGGCAGGACCCAACGTCGGCAGCGCCGTCCTCGCGGACGGCCCCGCCGCCAGGGCAGGGATCCGGGACGGCGACGTGATCGTGGCCGTCGATGGCCAGATGGTCGACGCGACGCACGACCTCGCAACGCTGATCCTGCCGCACGCACCGGGTGAAAGCGTGGACCTGACGATCGTGCGCAACGGTGCGACGCAGCAGGTGCGAGTCACGCTCGGCACGCTGCCTGACCGGACGAACGGTTGAGCACCCAGGCGGTCGCCCGCCCGGCCGCGAGCCGGGCGGGCGCCGTGAGGGGCACAGAGGCGCGCGGTCTGGGGGAAGCGATCGCACCGGCCGTGCTGCTCGGCGGCAGCGGGCTGCTGTTCCTGTGGAACCTCGCCGCGTCCGGCTGGGCGAATTCCTACTACTCGGCGGCCGCGCTGGCCGGGTCGCACGATTGGCTCGCGTTCCTGTTCGGCTCGTTCGACGCCGGCAACGCGATCACCGTCGACAAGACGCCCGCCTCGCTATGGGTCATGAGCCTGAGCGTCCGCCTGTTCGGCCTCAATTCGTGGAGCGTCCTCGTGCCGCAGGCGATCGAGGGCGTCGCCGCGGTCGCGCTGCTGTATCTCACCGTGCGTCGGCAGGCCGGCGTGCTGGCGGGTTTCGTCGCCGGCGCGGTGCTCGCCCTGACGCCGGTTGCGGCGCTCATGTTCCGCTTCAACAACCCCGATGCGCTGCTGACGCTGCTGCTCGTCGCGGCGGCCTCCTTCACGGTCCGTTCGCTGGACCACGGCTCGCTGCGGTGGCTGGCGCTGGCCGGCGGGTGCATCGGGTTCGCCTTCCTGACCAAGATGCTCGAGGGGCTGACCATCGTGCCGGTGCTCGCGGCCGTCTACCTGCTCGCGGCGCCCGGGACGCTGCGCGGACGGGTGGTGGGCGTCGGGGTGGCTGCTCTCGCCACGATCGTCTCGGCGGGCTGGTGGCTGGCCCTGGTGATCCTCTGGCCGGCGAGCGGGCGTCCGTATATCGGCGGCTCGCAGACGAACAGCATCCTCGACCTGATGCTGGGTTACAACGGCTTCGGGCGCCTGACCGGCGCCGAAGTCGGCCGGGTCGGCGGCGGCGGTCCGTTCGGTGACGGTTCGGGATGGCTGCGGCTGTTCGGCGGCGAGCTGGGCAGCAACGTCAGCTGGCTGATCCCGGCGGCGGTGATCGCGCTCGCCGGCTTGCTGTGGCTGACGCGACATCGGCCACGGACCTCGTTGCTGCGCGCCCACGCGCTGCTGTGGGGCGGCTGGCTCCTGCTGCTCGGGCTCGTCTTCAGCCTGATGCAGGGCATCTTCCACGCCTACTACGCCGTGGCGCTGGTGCCGCCGATCGGTGCGCTGGTCGGCCTGGGCGTCGGCGTGGCGTGGGCTCGACGACGTCATCCCCTGGCGCGCGGTGTCCTCGGCGTCGCCGTTGCGGCCAGCGTCGCGTGGGCGCTCATCCTGCTCGGGCGCAGCCCGGGCTGGAATCCGTGGCTGGCTCCGACGGTCGTCGCCCTCGGTGCCGCCGCGGTGCTCGGAATGCTCGCTTCTTCCCGCGCACGGCAGACGATCCAGCGTGCTGCACTGGCCGCGTCGGTCGCGGCGCTGCTGTTGGCGCCGGCCGTTGGTGCCGTCGCAACCGCCGCCGAGCCGCATGCCGGCGCGATTCCGGCAAGCGCGCCGGTCGCGCAGGACCGGGGCGTCTTCGGCGCGCGCGGTCCGTTCGGACGCCACGTCGGCGCGCCCGGACTCGTGCGCGGGCGTCGGCCGACGTCACTCGTCGCGCCACCGCAGGCGTTTCGTGGCTTCACCTTCCGCGGTGGAGCGCCCTCGCGGGGCGGTCTCGGGCCGGCGCTCGGCGGTCTGCTGAACGCGGGCACCGTCGAGCCGCAACTCGTGGGCGCGCTGCAGGCGAACGCCGGCACGTATCGCTGGGTCGCCGCGACGACCGGGGCGAACAACGCCGCGGGCCTGGCGCTGGCCAGCGGCGAGTCGGTGATGGCCATCGGCGGTTTCAATGGCACCGATCCAACGCCGACCCTTGCCGAGTTCCAGGCGGCTGTCGCGCACGGCGAGATCCATTACTACGTCGCGGGGCCGGCGGCGGCCGGATTCCCGGGCGCGCAGGGTGGTTCGAACGATGCGGCGCAGATCAGCCGCTGGGTGACCGGGAGCTTCCCGTCACGGACGATCGGTGGTGTCGCGGTCTACGATCTGACCGCCGGCTGACCGCCGGTCCGTCGCCGGAGCTAGCCGGAGCGCTTCGTTTTGCGGAGCGCCGAGAGCGGGAGCAGAATGCCGTCCATGACAGCCGACGCGCAGCGCAATGATCCGCTCGCGGACGATGCATACGTCCCGGGCCGATGCAACATCGGCCCCGCGGAGATCGCGCGGCGCCGAATGGTCGGTCACATCGGTTTGGCGGGCACGATCGTCGGCTTCGTGATCCTGGTGCTCCTGCCGATTCATCCGCTTTGGCGCCTGCTTCTCTTCTTCCCGGCGAGCGTCTCGGCCTCGGGCTACCTGCAGGCCGCGCTCCACTTCTGCGCCGGCTTCGGGTCACGGGGCATCTTCAACTTCGGGCAGCTCGGACAGCGCCACGAGATCATCGATCCCGAGTCGCTCGCGCGGGATCGGGCGATGTCCAACCGCATCGGCCTGACCAGCGGACTGGTCGGCATGATCGTCGCGATCGTCGCGGTGCTGTTGCCGTTCTGACGCGCTACAGTCGCAGCGTCATGACGACCGAGAGCACCACCCTCGCCGAGCCGCGCACCTTCGGCGAGCGGCTGCACAGCTGGGGCTATGTGCTGCGCACCGCCAACCTGCCGCCGGGCATGACCCGTCCGGATGCGATGAGCAAGTGGCTGGTCATCACCCGGGCGGCCGTCTTCTCGATGACCGCGACCTCCGGGCTGATCGGGGCGCTGCTGGCCATCGGCGCGGCGCGCAGCGGCGAGGTCGGGGTCGACTACTGGCTGGCGCTGCTGGCGGTGATCGGACTGGTCGTGGCGCACGCCGCCAACAACATGATCAACGACTTCTTCGACCTTGAGGGCGGCGTCGACACCGACGATTACTACCGCGCGCTGTACGCGCCGCATCCGGTCCTGTCGGGCTGGGTCACGAAGCGGGGACTGGCCGCGGCCATCGGCGTGGCGAACGTGATCGACCTGGCGATCATGCTCTTGCTGGCCTACGAGCGCGGCCCGCTGGTCATCGCCTTCGCCGCGGCCGGTCTGTTCATCTCCGTCTTCTACGTCGCGCCGCCCATCCGGCTGAAGTACCACGGCCTTGGCGAGCCGGGCGTCTTCATCGTCTGGGGTCCGCTGATGGTCGGTGGGACGTTCTTCGTGGCCACCGGTGCGCTGCCGGCCTGGGTGTGGGTCGCCTCCCTGCCGTACGCCATCCTGGTGACGACGGTCCTGTTCGGGAAGCACATCGACAAGATCGAGCCCGATCGGCGCAAAGGCGTCCACACCCTGCCGGTCATGCTCGGCGAGGCCACCGCACGGCGCATCGCGCAGGTGCTGATGATCGCCTACTACCCGATCATCGTCGGTGCCGCGCTGGTCGGCTGGATCGGTCCGTGGGTGCTGGTCGCGCTGCTCGGCGTGCCGATGCTCATCGCGGTCCTCAAGGTCTTCAACCAGCCCAGGCCGATGGAGCCGCCCGAGGGTTACGTCGGCTGGCCGCTCTGGTTCGTCGGCGCCGCGTTCATCCACACCCGCCGCGCCGGCGGGCTGCTTGTCCTCGGCCTGTTGCTGAACGCGCTGCTGCCGCTCCAGCTGCCCTGGGGCTGAGGCTGCTGCTGGTCAGCTGACGAGGCGGATCTCCGCTCGACAGAGGTCCGGTGCGACGTGCGGCAGCAGGCGGACGAGGTGCTTGCCCGGCGGTCCCGCGGTGTCGACGATCCCGCGGATCAGGCCGAGGTGGAAGGCGCAGATGATGCCGCCGCGCGGGTCGTCCGGTGAGACCGCGAACGGGCAGCTGTGGAGGGCGATCTCGTTGACGTCGTTCCTCGACGAGAGCTCCGGCGCGAACGCCAGGTCACGCAGCACCCCGACCACCGCCGAGAGGACGCGTTCGACGCTCGGTTCGGCGGTCGATGCCGCCAGCCGTCGGCCGACGGCGTATCCCTCCTGCTCGGCCGGCGGCGCCCCTCCGGCGCGATAGGCGCCGTCGACGAGTCGCAGCAGCGACTGGATGAGCAGTCCCTGCTCCGCGCCGGGGAGGCCAAGCCGATCGCGGAGCCGGTAGCGCACCGCCGGCCGGCCGGGTCCCGTCGGTGGGCGTCGTTCGGTCGTCAGCAGCCCTGCCTCGATCAGGCGTGCCAGGTGGGCGCGCACCGTGTTGCGGTGCAACCCGGTCAGCGCCGTGAGCTCGGAGGTGAGCCGAGGCCGCTCGGTGATGGCGTCGATGATCAGCAGTCGCGCGGGGTCGCCGAGCAACCGATGGCGCTCGGCGCGACGGGCGAGGTGCGGGCTGGACGAAGGGGTGCTCATGGGAATCGCGAACCTACGGGCGGATGGCGCGTAACGTGGCTCGGCGCTCAGAAGCGGATCGTCAGCAGCGCGTCGACGGCGATGGCGGCGAAGAGCGCCGCGAGGTAGGTGATCGATGCGCGGTACACGTGGATCGCGCCCGTGGCCGATCCTCGGCGCCACAGCCGCCAGCACTCGATGGTGAACCACGCACCGAGCATGATTGCCGAGACGGCGTAGATCGCACCCATGCCACCGATTGGGATGAGCGCCACCGTGAGGGCCACCAGGATCACCGTGTAGAGCAGGATCCTGCCGTTGGTGAACTCCACGCCGCGCACGACGGGGAGCATCGGCACGCCTGCGGCGGCGTAGTCGCGCACCAGGCGAATCGACAGGGCCCAGAAGTGCGGCGGCGTCCAGTAGAAGACGATGAGAAACAAGACGATCGGTACGAGGCTGACCTCACCGGTGACCGCCGCCCAGCCGATCATCGGCGGCAGCGCTCCGGCGGCGCCGCCGATCACGATGTTCTGGGTCGTGCTGCGCTTGAGCAGCAGCGTGTAGACGAGGACGTAGAAGACGATGGCCAGCAGCGTCAGTGCGGCGGCCAGCTGGTTCACCACCAGGGCAAGCAGCGTGACCGACGCGACGCCGAGCAGCAGGCCGAAGATCAGCGCGGCGGTCGGCGAGACGTCGTGCGCCGGCAGCGGACGACGCCGGGTGCGGCTCATGATCTCGTCGATATCGCGGTCGACGTAGCAGTTCATGGCGTTCGCCGACCCCGCCGCCAGCGTGCCGCCGATCAGCGTCACCGCCATCAGCCAGACGAGATGGACCGGGCTGATCTCCGTCCCGCGCGCCGCGAGGAGCATGGCCGGCACCGTGGTGACCAGCAGCAGCTCGATGATGCGCGGCTTGGTGAGCGAGACGTACGCTCGCGCACGCAGATGCCAGCCGCGCACGCTCGCGGCGGCCGGCAGCGCCGAAACGACACTCCGCTCGGGTGGCAGCATGTCGTCGCTCAGGCGGGAGCCGGCACGGGTGCCGGCTCGGGCTCGACGGGCTCCTGCTCACCTGGGACCGGCACGGGACGCCGGATCGAGCGCGCCAGGTCACCGGCGATCAGCAGGCCGCCGATGCCCACCAGGATCGCGCCCAGCATGCCGACCAGCGCCAGCCATTCCGTGCCGGGGAGCTGCACCGCGTAGCGTCGCGGCTCGCTCAGCACGCCGGAGAGGAAGAAGATCAGCACCACCGTCCAGCCACCCACCCCGATGAAGCCCGCTGCCGCGCGACCGACGCGCTCCGACAGCGCGCGACCGCTGAGCACCGGGTACACGTAGTACAGCGTACCGAGGAAGAACATCATCACGCCCATCGCCATGATCCCATGGAAGTGGCCGGCGACCCACAGCGTGTTGTGCATGTACTGGTTGAGGCCGGCAGTGCTGTCCAGGATGGCCCCGGTGCCGCCGATCGCCCAGCCGGCCATGCCCATGTACAGGAACAGTGGCGCCGGAGACCAGCGGATCCCGGAACGCCAGACCAACATCGCTCCACCGAAGAGCGTCACCACCAGGGCCGGGAACGCACTCACGTAGCTGAAGATCTCGCCGACGACCTGGACGGCATCGGGCTGCGCGAAGTCCTGGTAGAGGTGGTGGTAGAAGGCGAACCAGAGGGCGACCGTCGTGGCCAGCCAGCCGATGACGACGTAGCGCGCCACCTTCCATGGCCGCTTGGCGAAGACCGGCAGGATGGTGTAGAGCAGCGCCGCCGCCATGTACAGACCGACGTTCACCAGCATGTGGCCCGCGAAGAAGGTCAGGTTCTTGGCGAGGAGGGCGCTGATGCTGAAGTCGGGAACGAAGACCTGGATCAGCTCCAGGATGACGATCACCGCGCCGAGCAGCGCTGCCGGGATCCAGGTGAGCGCCGTCGTGGTCATGGCGATCGTGGCGAGGTCGGTCCGCGGCCGGCCATCGTCCGCCGGGTGCGGGTCGACGAGGTACTCCAGGCCGTACATGCGGCCGAGGCTGCCGTACTTGCGAATGCCGCGATACAGGAACTCGACGTCGATGGCCAGCACCACCAGGACGACGATGGTGACCGCCAGGAGGAAGGGGACGAAGGACCATACCGGCCAGGCACCGGTGCTGTTGTAGGGCAGCGGATAGAGGAAGGTCCAGCCGGTTCCGAACTTGCCGATCAGCGTCGAGATGAGCACCAGCACGACCGCCAGCACGGTGGCGACGTAGCAGATCTGCCAGAGCCGCGTCGACATCGGCACCTTGCTGGCGAAGATGTACCAGCAGCCGGCGAGTGGCACGAGCGCCACCAGCGCGACCATGCCGATGCCGTGCAGCGTCAGGATCGGGTAGAACCAGATCAGCGCGACATTGCCCAGCACGCCCGACTGCATGGCGCGCATCAGCAGGCCGGCGAGGCCCAGGATCAGCAGCAGCACGAAGCCGGTGATCACCCACAGCAGGGTGAGCCGGTTCACGGTCCGGACGCGCGCCGGGTCGCGAAGGACCGCATCTTCGGCGGCGGTCATGCTCGTCATCGCGGTACTCCCTTCTCAGCTCTCGCTTCGGGCAGGCTGGTCAGCCGCATGTGCTGCCACCGCAGCCCCCGGCGCTCCCGCCGCAGCCGACGGTGACCTTGCGCTGCATGAACGAGTGCCCGGGTCCGCACAGCTCGTCGCAGCGGAGGATGTAGGTACCCGGTTTGGTGATGCCCAGCCGAAGGACATTGGTATAGCCGGGCATCGCCTGCGTCTGGCCGATGATGTGGCCGTCCGGATCGTAGATGGCGAAACCGTGCGTCACGTCGCTGCTGGTGACCGAGAACTCGATCGGCTGGTTGGTCGGCAGGCACTCGACGTTCAGGCTGAAGTCGTACTGGTGCGCGGTGACCGCCACCGGGGCTGCCGGTCCGGGCAGCTGCGCGGCGCGCACGAACTGGTAGGGCAGCCAGGTCATCGAAACCACGAAGGCGACGACCGCGAAGGCAAGCAGGCCGAGGAACCACCGGCGCCGAAGCACGCCGGCCCGCTGGTACACGCCGTCCCATGTCTCCCGCCGGGCATCGAGCGCGAGCCAGACGAAGACCGCCGCCAGGGCTCCGCCGAGGACCACGAATGCGATCCCGACCATCCATTGCACGGGCATGGGCGCACCTCCTTGCGACCGGTATGCACTTGTGAGGGCGGGCTAGTATTGACGTCGCCCGTCGGCAGTATACGGCCGGTCCGCAAGGGGAAAGCAATCGCATGCTCGCTCACGCCCCACCGGGAACCTCGGCCCTGTTCGGCTGGAGCATCGCTCCGTTGCCGGTGCTGTCGCTTGCGGCACTTGCGGCGCTCTGGCTCGTGGGGGTGCGGCACGTGCGCACTCGCAGCGTGGGCATCGGTCAGGCTCGACCGATTCCGCGCTCGCGCTCGATCCTGTTCCTGGCCGGCCTGGCGACCCTGTTCGTCGCGCTCTGCTCGCCGATCGACACCTACGCCGACGACCTGTTCAGC
>DASSTC010000007.1:0-39943 GCA_035708065.1 Candidatus Limnocylindria bacterium
TCGATCCTGGCCGATGCGGTGGCGCTCATCCACCAGCACCGCGGCGTCGAGATCGACGTCGACAACCTGCCGCTCGACGACGCGAAGACGTTCGAGCTGCTGTCCACCGGCGAGACGACCGGCGTCTTCCAGCTCGAGGGCTCCGGGATGCGCCGCTACGTCAAGGAGCTGCGCCCAACCGAGGTGCGCGACCTGGCGGCCATGGTCGCCCTTTTCCGGCCTGGACCGATGGCCAACATCCCGGCCTACATCCGTCGCAAGCACGGCGAGGAGGAGGTGAGCTACCTCCACCCCTCCCTCGAGCCGGCGCTCAAGGACACGTACGGGATCTTCGTCTACCAGGAAGACATCATGACCGCCGCGATCGCGATGGCCGACTACACCGGCCCGGAGGCGGACAACCTGTGCTACGCCATTCGCAAGAAGAAGGAGGACGTCCTCCGCCAGCACGAGCAGAAGTTCAAGGAGGGCGCCCGCCGCAAGGGCATCTCGCCGGCGATCGTCGACCGCGTCTTCGCCGAGTTCGAGCCCTTCGCCCGGTACGGGTTCAATAAGGCCCACGCCACCTGCTACGGGCTGATCGCCTACCAGACCGCGTACCTCAAGGCGAACTACACCGTCGAGTTCATGACCGCGGTGCTCAACGGCTTCCGTGAGCGCGCTGACAAGGTCGCCGCGGTGATCGCCGAGTGCCGCCGGATGGAGATCGAGGTCCGCCCGCCGGACGTGCAGCGCTCGGCCGCGCTGTTCACCGTCGAGACCGATGCCGCCGGGGCGCGTGGCATCCGCTTCGGCCTGGCGGCGATCAAGAACGTCGGCGAGGGTGCCATCGAGGCGATCACCTCGGTGCGGGACGCCGGCGAGGAGCCGGGGCCGTTCCGCTCGCTCGACGACCTGTGCCGCCGCGTCGACCTGCGAACCGTGAACAAGCGCGTCCTCGAGTCACTGATCAAGGCCGGGGCGCTGTCGTCGCTCGGCACGCCGGCGGCGCTGCTCAACCGCCTGGACGTCGCCCTCGAGACCGGAGCGCGACACCAGCGCGACGTGGCCGCGGGCCAGTCGACGCTGTTCGACCTGTTCGCGCCGGTCTCCGACGACGCGCCGACGTTCCTCGACGACGGGGAGGAGATCCCGCGTCGCGAGCGCCTGCGCTGGGAGAAGGAGCTCATCGGGCTCTACCTGTCGGAACATCCGCTCGGCGACATCGCCGACGTCCTGCCCGACTACGTGACCGCCTACACCGGTGAGCTTGCGGACGAGAGCGACCAGGCCAAAGTCACGCTCGGCGGGATCATCCTCTCGTCGCGGCGGATCATCACCCGCGCCGGCTCGACGATGCTCGTCGCCACCCTCGAGGACCTGCAGGGGAGCATCGAGGTCGTCGTCTTCCCGAAAGTGTTCGAGCAGA
Source organism: Candidatus Limnocylindria bacterium (assembly GCA_035708065.1). Classification (GTDB taxonomy): domain Bacteria; phylum Chloroflexota; class Limnocylindria; order QHBO01; family QHBO01; genus JAICUY01. Next base: position 1,409 of record DASSTC010000007.1, read on the forward strand.
CGGCCAACGCCTGGGCCGACGACGCGCGCGTGTTGGTCACCGGTCGGGTCGACCATCGCGACGACAGCGTGCAGCTGCTGTGCGAGGCGGTCCACGGCTGGGACGACGCCGTTCGGATGGGCGCTCCAGCGTTCGGCGCCGAGCGCGACCGGCTCCTCCGAGCGCGAACCGGTCGCGGGTACGCCAACGGGGGTGGCACTGGCGCGGGGAACGGCAACGGACGCACCGCCGTGCCGGTCGTCCCGCCGGCGCCGGCGTCGGTCGCCATCGTGGACCCGGATCCCGAGGCAGCCGACGAGCCGCCGGCGCCTCGTGATGCCGTTCCGCTGCAGTCGGCGCCCGTCGCCACGGCGGCGAGCGTCAACGTGACGGTGGGCGACGACGTCCCGGTCGACAAGCTGCTCGGCGCCATCGAATCGGTCAAGGGAGCACTGCTCGGGCATCCCGGGCCGCTGCCGGTGATGCTCTCGATCTCGGTGGCCGGCGCGCGCCGCCAGATTCGACTGCCAGACCGCGTCGCCTGGGACGACCGTCTCGCGGAGGCGGTGCAGCGGGCGGCGGGCGTCCCCGTGTCGACCGAGCTGCGGCCGACGGTCGAGGAGCCGATCGCCTGAACGGCCCCGAAGGGCCGCGGATTCGGGCTATCCTGACGCGGTGAGCACCCGACCACCCCGCCGCCGCCGGCCCTCGAAGCCCGGAGATCCGGCAGGCTCGATCACGCCATCAGCGGCCAAGACCGCCGCCGTCGCACCTGCCACGGCCGACGGTCCTCCCGAGGGCGACGACCTGGATGCGGCGATCCTGCGCTACCTGCGTCTCTTCCCGAACCGCTTCGTCGACCTTGCGCCCCTCGCTGAGCAGCTTGGCATCGATCCGTTCGCGATGCAGCTGACCGTCGAGCGGCTGGGTCGACGCCGGCTGCTCAACCTGCCCTTCATCGAGCCGGGAACCGCCAACGGCGGCGAGCTGACCGAGGCGGGCGCGCGCTGGCTGGTTCGCTACGAAGGCGGCAAGCCGCTGGATCGGCCATCGGCGCTCCAGCCCGCGACGCACCAGACCCGTACCCCGGAAGACGCCCCGCGGCTGCCGCGGGAGCAGGTGTACACCACGCGCTGAGCTTCGGGCACGAAAACGCCGCCCCTGGCCGGGGCGGCGCATCGGTCCTGGATTGACGCGGGATCAGCGGATGATGGGGTCCGCCGTCACGCGGACCGGTTCGAGGCGGGCGTAGGGCGAGAAGAAGAACGCCGGCGCGTCATCGAACGAGAGCTTCGGCAGGTCGGGATCCATGCCGCAGATCGGGCAGGTCGTCCGCGCCTCGTCGAGCACCTCGATCTCGGCCTCACAGTGGATGCAACTTCGAGTGACCATGAATCCCCTCACGTGGTGGTGGTGCTGGCCAATGCACGCCGCATGCCTGTTGCTCCACCTGACGCGCCAGCCGCCCATTCGGTTGCACGTTCGGCGAGGAAGCCGATGCTCAGGTGTCGAGGAACCTCCGCAGGAAGCGACGTGTCCGCTCGTCGCGCGGCGCGCTGAGCACCTGCTCGGGCGGGCCGGATTCGAGGATCGCGCCCTCCTCCATGAAGACCACCGTGTCGGCAGCTTCGCGGGCGAAGTGCATCTCGTGGGTGACGACGATCATCGTCGTGCCCTCGTGGGCCAGCTGCTCCATGACGTGCAGGACCTCGCCGACGAGCTCGGGATCCAGCGCGCTGGTCGGCTCGTCGAAGAGGAGCACCTTGGGCTCCATGCACAGCGCCCGGGCGATCGCGACGCGCTGCTTCTGGCCGCCGGACAGCCTCGCCGGATACTCGTCGCGCTTCTCGATGAGCCCCACTTTGCCGAGGTACTCCTCGGCAAGCTCAACGGCGTGGGCGCGGTCCAGTCGCCGGACCCGGATCGGCGCCTCGATGCAGTTGGCGAGGACGCTCATGTGCGGGAACAGGTTGAACTCCTGGAAAAGCATGCCGGCGTTCAGTCGCAGCCGGCGGACGCGCTCCTGGTGGGCGCGGTCGTGGGCGTGCAACGGGCTGGCGTTGACCCGCACGTCGTCGATCTCGACCCATCCGGCCGTCGGCTCCTCCAGGAAGTTGAGGCAGCGCAGCAGCGTCGTCTTGCCGCTGCCGGATCGGCCGATGACCATCACCGCCTCGCGCTTCCGCACGTCGAGGTCGATGCCGCGCAGCACGTGGTTGTCGCCGAAGTACTTCTCGATGCCGCGTGCGCGAACGATGACCTCGCCGACGTGGGCCGGGTTCGTCTCGGTCAGCATCGGACTGCTCATTGGTCGCCCCGCGCCATGCGCCGCTCGAGGCGTTCCTGGAAGAAGCTGAACAGGATCGTCAGCGCCCAGTAGAACGCGGCGGCGATCGCCATCGCCTGCAGCGTGCGGGCCTCGACGGTGCCACGCGTGCGGGCGTACCAGAACAGCTCCTGCACGGTGATGAACGACACGAGCGAGCTGTCCTTGATCATCGCGATGAACTCGTTGCCGATGGCCGGCGTGACGATCCGAAACGCCTGGGGCAGCACGATTCGCCGGAAGACCATCCGCTCCGGCATGCCCAGGGCGCTTGCCGCCTCCTGCTGGCCGCGCGGCACCGCCTGGATTCCGGCGCGGAAGATCTCGGTCATGTACGCGCCGTAGTTGAAGCCGAGCGCCAGGATGCCCGACGGGATGGCCGGCAGCACCAGCCCGATCTGCGGCAGCGCGAAGAAGATGAAGTACACCTGCACGATCAGCGGCGTGCCGCGCACCAGCGACACGTAGAGCGAGGCGATCCCGTTGAGGACCGGCGAGCGCGACAGGCGGCCCAATGCGCCGAGCAGTGCCAGTCCGCTCGCCAGGATGATCGAGGCGACCGAGACGACGACCGTCACCCCGGCGCCGGTGAGGATCAGCGGACCGTTCTCCGCGATCCAGTCGAGCTGCAGGTTGTTCGTGAACCACAGGAACACGAGCAGCAAGCCGACGAGCACCGCCCACGTTGCCCAGAAGCGGATCGTCCACCGCCGCCGGCCGCGCCGGTCGGCCTGCTTCAGCTCCTCCAGCACCGAGCCGGACGGGCTTGGGATTCCGACGGCGCCCTGCATGGCGCCGCCGCCACCGCCACTCACGACCGATGCCCCCCGCCGAACGCGCGACGGGGACGCCCGAGTGGACGTCCCCGTCGATTCAGGCGCGCGACCTCTACTGTGTCGTCAGGTCGCGGCCGCCGTACCACTTCTCGCTCAGCTGCTTGAGGGTCCCGTCCTCGTGCATCTTGCCGATGATGTCGTCGACGGCCTTCACCAGCGAGTCGTTGTCCTTGACGCTCTTGTCGAACGCCACGGCCAGCGGCTCGAAGAAGACCGGGTCGCCGACCGCGACGACCGGGAAGCCGTCGTCGATGGCTCCCTGGACCGTTTCGGACGCGCTCAGCCAGCCGTCGGCGTCGTTGCGCCCGGCCTTCCACGCCTCGGCGCAGTTGATATCGGTCTCGAGCGTTGTCGCCTTGACGCCAGCCGGCGGCGGGGTGATCGGGCCTGCAGACTCGGGGAGCTTCAGGGTGCCGTTGAGCCACGCGAGATACGTGGTGTCAGCGCCCACACAGACCGTCTTGTTGGCGAAGCCGTCGAGCGTCGTGATCCCGGTATCGGGGCGCGTCGCCATCTGGGCGGGCGTGTAGTAGTAGGGCTGGGTGAAGTCGAGCACTTGCGAGCGCTCCGGCGTGATCGTCACGGAGCCGACGCTCATGTCCCAGCGGTTCGCCCAGTTGCCGGCGGTGACCGCGCTGAAGTCGGTCGCCAGGAATTCGGCCTTCACGCCGAGCCGCTTGGCGATCTCGTTGGCGACGTCGATGTCGAAGCCCTCGAACTGGTTGTCCTCGTTCAGCAACGACTGTGGCGGATAGTTCGGATCGGTCGAGACGACGATCTTGCCGGCCGACTTGACGCGGGCCAGCGCATCGCCGCCCGAGCCCTGGCAGGCGGTGACCACGAGCATCAGACCGATGAGCAGAAGCGCCCCCCGGCGCAATGGAGCCATGAATCCCTCCGAGCTGGAGTGGCCACCGGCCAGCGGTGGCGACAGTTGTTGGGCGACGTTGTAGCACGCTCGGCGAGCGTGCGTCAGCGCGACCCGGCATCTCGCGCGCGGCAGGCCGATAGAATCGGGTCGAGATGACCGCCCAGCCGCTTGCCCGCGCCGCGACGCTGCCGTCGCGCTACTACCTCGATCCCGCCTACCTGGAGCTGGAGAAGGAGCGCGTCTTCGGCTCGACGTGGCAGCTGGTTGCGCGGACCGACGAGCTGCAGCGGGTCGGCGATTTCGTGCCGGTGACGGTCATCGACGAGCCGATCGTCATCACCCGCGGCCTCGACGACGAGCTGCGCGCGTTCTACAACGTGTGCCGGCATCGGGCAGGGCAGGTCGCGCTGACGAAAGGCAACCGCAAGTCGCTGCAGTGCCGGTACCACGGCTGGACCTATGGGCTCGACGGCTGCCTGCGGGCGGCGCCCGAGATGGAGGAGACCGAGGGGTTCCGCAAGGAGGACTTCGGGCTGATGCCGGTGCGGGTCGACCGATGGGGGCCGTTCGTGTTCGTCAACCTGTCCGATGACGCGGCTCCCCTGGCCGAGGTGATGGGCGCGATTCCGGCCGAGGTGGCCGCCGCGGGCTACGACGTCGAGTCGATGCGCCTCGTCGAGCGGCGCGAGTACCTGATCGACTGCAACTGGAAGGTCTACGTCGACAACTACCTCGAGGGCTACCACCTGCCGATCGCGCACCCCGGCCTGTTCAAGGAGCTCGACTACGACAACTACCGCGTCGAGGAGTTCCGCTACTACTCGAAGCAGCATGCGCCGATCCGCGAGCTGAAGCCGGGGCAGGAGATCGGTGTCGATCGTCGTTACCTGCGCCAGCCGGGCGCCGAGGACTCGGCGCTCTACTACTGGATGTTCCCCAACACGATGTTCAACATCTACCAGGACAACATGAGCTCGAACGTGATCCTGCCGGTGGGGCCGGACAAGACCCTGACGATCTTCGAGTGGTTCTTCGCCGAGCCGGGCACCGGCCCGGGCTGGGAGTCGATGCAGCAGACGATCGCCTTCTCCGATGAGATCCAGCAGGAGGACATCGTCATCTGCGAGCAGGTGCAGCGTGGCCTGCGCTCGCGCTCCTACGACACCGGCCGGTTCAGCGCGAAGCGCGAGAACGGCGTCTACCACTTTCAGTCGCTCGTGCGCGAGTTCCTCGGGGAGTAGCCGGCCGTGACGCGACCGTTGACCTACGAGGGGTTGCTCGCGCTGGCGCATCGGTTCGAAGGTCAACGGCTCACGACGGTGCGCGGTCGTGGCTTCACGGTCGGCGTGTCGAACGCAGAGAACTGTCCGTTCTTCACGCCCGAATCGAGCGGCTGGGGTCAGACCGACGGCCGCAAGGCCGCGGAGCGGTTCGTGGAGCGCTACAACCAGCTTGGTTCGCTGCGGCCTTCCGATTACGCAGACGTCACGCGCACCGCGTCCTACTACGTCGGCCTGCTGCTGGCCGCCGCCGACGTGTGAAGCGAGGCCCGGCCGTCCAACGAACCCCTCGGACGATTCTGTGCTGACTCAAACGACCGTGACGTGGCGGCTCGCCTGCGGATGATCGCGCTGGTGAATCAACACCACGCGTTTCGGCGGATTTGCCGTGCAAATCGGTCGTTCTGATGCTCCGGGGGACCAAACGCATGGGAGCCCAGCGCTCTGGGTCGTTTGACTCGGTGGTGGGTCAGGCGCACCCGCGAAAGGGACCGATGGGCCCCGCACCTGCACCGGCGGACCGCCTCGAGTACGCTCCGCGCATGACCGATACGCCCGCCGCCCGCAGCGATGGCAAGCTGACCGTCGCCCTGATCTCGGAGGTCTTCTGGGAGCCCGACGGAGAAGCGCGCCTCCACGACCGGCTCAACGAGGCCGCCGAGCGCGGCGCGGACCTCGCCGTCCTGCCCGAGCTGCCGCTCAACCCCTGGCGTCCGTCAACGAAGCACCCGGTCGACGGCGATGCCGAGCCGATGGGCGGCCCGCGGATGGCGGCGCAGGCGGAGGCGGCACGCGAGGCGGGCATCGGCCTGGTGGGCGGGATCATCCACCGCGCCGACGACGGCACCCGCACGAGCCGGGCGCTCGTCTTCGACCGCGCCGGCGAGCTGCGCGCGACGTACGAGAAGCTGCACCTGCCCGAGGAGCCCGGCTTCTGGGAGACGAGCCACTACCGACCGGGGACGGAGGCGCCGCAGCGCATCGACGCGTTCGGGCTGCCGGTCGGCGTCCAGCTGTGCAGCGACATCAACCGCCCCGAGGGCTCGCACATTCTCGGCGCGCAGGGCACCCAGGCGGTGCTCGCGCCGCGGGCAACCGAGGAGCGCACGTACCAGCGCTGGAAAGTCGTCTTCCGCGCCATCGCGCTGACCAGCTGCCTGTACGTCATCAGCGTCAACCGGCCGCACCCCGAGGACGGCGTGCTGATCGGCGGCCCGTCGATCGCCGTTGATCCCGACGGTGAGATCCTCGTCGAGACCACGGATCCGATCGCCCTCGTCACGCTGGACTCAGCGGTGATCAGGCGGGAGCGCACGGAGTATCCCGGCTACCTGCCGATCCGCGCGGACCTGTACGCCGATGCCTGGCGGCGCATCGCCGGGAGCGACGGCCTGCCGCCAGAACCGGCCCGCTGACGGCTACTGGGTCAGCTTGAAGGTCGCCTGCGCGATCTTGTCCTCGCCCCGGTAGATGCGCATCACGTAGGTCCCCGGTCCCCAGGAGCTGATCAGGCCGTCGCTCCCGACTGCGTAGCAGACGACCTTGCCCTTCGGCGGCGCCGGCACTGCGCCGTCGTCGCGTGACTGGACGACGGTCTCCTTGCCGTCCTTGACGCGGACGACCTCCTCGCCCAGCCGGTCGACACCGAACGCCTCGCCGAGCGTGACCGTGTGCGCGAACACGCTCCCGGGGCCGAACGTGTCGGTCTTGCCGCTGATCTCGCAGGTGCTCCGGTTGCGGCCGGTGCCGAAGGTCAGCGTGCCGGGCAGCTTCGGCGTGGGCGCCGGCGTCGCCTGCGGCGTCGGCGTCGGCTCAGGAACGGTTGATGCCGAAGGACGCACGGTGATCGACGGCCGCGGCGTCGGCGACGCAGCGACGCCCACGGTCGGATCGGTCGGGTTGAGGTTCGAGAAGATCACCCCGAGAACGACCGCCGCGATGATCGTGCCAATGGCGGCGCCCATCGACAGCAGCGAGCGCTGGTCGGTCGGGAAGGGGCCGGCGGGTGCGGCGGCCGGGTTGCCCGCGACGAGCGGGACGCCGCAGTAGCGGCAAACGTGTGCCCAGGCGGGGTTCGGTCGGCCGCAGTTGAAGCACTCGACGGTGTCGTCGCCGGTCATCGGTCGGTGTGTCACTCCCTCAAGCGCCGCGCCGGGATGGGCGGCGCCAGCCTAGCACGCGAACGGCCGCCGGCGGTGAGAACGCCGACGGCCTGCGCCGACCGCGCAACCGGCCGGCAGGGCGATGGTACCGGAGGTGGGGATCGAACCCACAAGAGGTTGCCCTCAACGGTGTTTGAGACCGTCGCGTCTGCCTGTTCCGCCACTCCGGCGCAGAGCAGCGGTCATTATACGGAGCCGATGCCCGAGCCCCAGCCAGCGAGCTCCCGCCGTACGCCGCCGCTTCCCGACGAGGATGCGCTGGTTGGTCGTGCCGTGGCGGGTGACCGGGGCGCGTTTGCACGCCTCGTCGAGCACTACCAAGCGGCCTGCTACGGCCTGGCGTGGCGACTCCTGAACGACGCGGACCAGGCGGCCGATGCTACGCAGGACGCGTTCGTCCACGCGTTCGATGCGATCGGCGGATACCGCGGGGGGATCTTCCGCTCGTGGATCCTGCGCATCACGGCGAACGCCAGCTACGACATCCTGCGCCGCGCACAGCGTCGCCCGACGACGACGCTGCCCGATCCGACCGAGGGCCAGCCGGAGCTCGCCGACCTGAACGCGCCGAACCCGGCGAGCGAGGCCGCCCGCGGCGAGATGTTCCGGCACCTCGATGCGGCGCTTCGGCGGCTGCCCGAGGATCAACGGGTCGCGGTCGTGCTGTGCGACGTGTATGGCATGGACTACCACCAGGTGGCATCGCTCACCGCCTCCGCGCTCGGCACGGTGAAGTCCCGAATCCACCGCGGCCGGCTGCGGCTGCGCGAGCTGCTGGCCGACCATCGGGAACTCTTCGGCGGCTGATGGCGTCTGGAGCCGTGATGCACGACCCGAACCGGCACCCCGACGACGAGCGCCTGTCGGCCCTCGCCGGCGGCGATGACGAGGTGCTCGACGATCGACCGCTGCGCGACCACGTCGCCGAATGCGCAAGGTGCTCGGCGGTCGTCGACGAGCTGCTCGCCCTGCGCACGGCGCTGTCGCAGCTTCCCGCGATCATGCCCCCGCGGCCGCTGCGGCTGCTGCCGCCGGCACCGGAACCGCGCCCCGAACGCTCCGCCGCCGGCACGTGGGCCCGGCGCCTCTTCGCACCCGCACTCGCTGTCGGCATGGTGCTGGCGATCGGCGGCGGGATCGGCACGTTCGTCGACCGGGGGATTCCGATGCTCACCAGCGCGGGCGCCGGCGCCGTCGCGGCACCCGAGTCTCAGGATCTTTCCAAGGGTGGCGAGCCGCAGCCGGCCGCGGCGCCGAGCGACAACGGCACGACGTTCGACGGCCTGGGCAATGGCCAGGCCGAGCCGCCGGAGCGGGCTGGCGAGCGGCAGTCGGCGACCGACCGGCCGGCACCCTGGCTGCCGATCCTGGGCGCCGGCGTGGCGCTCATCGTCCTCGCGCTCATCCTGCGTTTCGCCGACCAGCCGCGGGCCGGCTGACGCGGGCGGCCACCGCTCAGATCTTGCCGAGGACGATCGCGCTCAGCAGCAGGAGGAGCAGCACGGCAGCGACCGCGAGTGCGGCCCACCCGGAATCGCGGAACGTGCGCGGCTCGGGCTCGCGCGCCGGAGGCCGGCGGGTCGGCGTCACCCGGACCTCGCCCGGCTGACGGACGGTGCGCGGCGCGGCCCGCGTCTCGGCCGCGGTGGCGCGCCAGCTCGCCCAGGTCCGCGTGGTGTTCGCCGGCGACGGGTTGATCGGCCGGCGTGAGGCGGCCCAATGGCCACCCGGCGGAGGAGCGGCGACCGGATGCTGCCGGTCGAACTCGTGACGCCGCGCCGGCGCCGAGAGGGTGGCCCACGCCTCGTTGATGCGGCGCATGCGCTCGGCATCGCCCTCCGCCCCGAGGTCGGGGTGGTAGCGCTTCGCCAGGCGCCGGTGCGCGCGGGCGACCTGCAGCGGCGACGCGTCGCGAGGCACGCCGAGCACCGCGTACGGATCGAGCGTGGGATGGTCAGGCATCGGGGCGATTCTACGGCGGTGCGCGGCGCCCCGAGGTCCGGCCGGCGAGCCGTCGCATCGGTCTAGACTGGCTGTGCCAATGGCGGAACGACGTCCCCTGCTCATGCTCATCGACGGCCCGAGCCTGGTGTATCGGGGCTACTTCGCGCTGCCGCCGCTGACCACCTCGGACGGCACGCTGGTGAACGCCGCGTTCGGCTTCCTGCAGATCGTGCTGCGCGGGATGCAGGACCTCAAGCCCGACTACGCGATCGTCAGCTTCGACGTCGGCAAGCCGCAATTCCGCTTCGACGCATTCCCGGAGTACAAGGCCGGCCGGCCGAGCATGCCCGACGACCTGCGCAGCCAGTTTCCGCTGGTGCGCGAGATCGTCGCCATGATGGGCATTCCGGTGCGCGAGCTGGAGGGCTACGAGGCCGACGACGTGATCGGGACGCTCGCGCAGCAGGCGACCGCGGCCGGGATCGACACGATGATCGTCTCGGGCGACCTCGACGGACTGCAGCTGGTCAACGACCACGTGCGGCTGCTGACCACCCGGATGGGGGTTGCCGCCACGGTCATCTACGACGAGCAGAAGGTGATGGACCGATACGGGCTGCGCCCGGACCAGATGCTCGACTACAAGGCGCTCAAGGGCGACACGTCGGACAACATCCCCGGCGTGCCGGGCGTGGGGGAGAAGACCGCCAGCCAGCTGCTCCAACAATTCGGCTCGCTCGACGCGCTGTACGAGCGGCTCGACGAGGTGAAGGGCAAGCTCCGCGAGCGGCTCGCCGAGCACCGCGAGTCGGCGTTCATGTCGCGGCAGATCGGCCGGATCCTGTGCGACCTGCCGGTCGAGCTCGATGTCGAGGAGGCGCGCACCGGTCGGTACGACCGTCGCGCGGTGGCGCAGCGGTTCCGCGAGCTCGAGTTCCGCTCGCTGATCGACCGCTTGCCGCCGTCGAGCATCGCGCCGACCGGCTACGACATCCCGGAACGCGACGCGGCCGGCGGTCTGCAGCTCTCGCTCGACCTGCTCGGCGGGACGCAGCCCGACTCGGCCGAGACGCGGCCGGCGACACGGCCCGATCCGGTCGCGGATCCGGGCGGCGCGATCGAGCACGTCGACCCGCGCATCCCGCGCAGCGCCGGGGAGCTCGGCGAGCTCGATGCCTGGCTGGATGCGCACGGCGATCGCGTCGGACTGGCGTGGGTCTCCGGCAGCGGCCGGCCGCTCGAGCGGCGGCTGCTGGGGATCGGGTTGGCCGGCGAGGACGGCACGACCTGGTACCTGCCGTGGACCGACGGCCGCCTGCCCGAGTGGTTCGGTCGAAGCGACCGACCGCTGATCGGCCACGACCTCAAGCAGCTGCTCGTCGCGCTCGGGAATGTCGGCGTCACGCTCGAGGGCGCGGCGTTCGACACGCTGATCGCCGGCTACATGCTCAATCCGGCGCTGCGGGCGCAGTCCCTCGACGACCTTGCCGCGAACCGTTACGGCGCCGAGCTGCCCTCGCGTCCGACCAACCCGGACACGGGCGCGGAGGAGGTCGGCTCGGCGCGCCGCGCCGCGGCCGAAGCGCTCACCGCACTGCTCGTGCTGCCGGCGCTCGAGCGGGAGCTCGACGAGGCCGCGCTGCTCCGGCTCTTCCGCGAGGTCGAGATGCCGCTGCTGCCGGTGCTCACCCGGATGGAGCTTGCCGGCGTCGCGATCGACCGTGAGGCCCTGGCCGCGATGTCCGAGGAGTTCGGCGCCGAGCTGGGGCGGCTCGAGTCGCGGATCTTCGAGCTGGTCGGGCACGAGTTCAACATCGGCTCACCGAAACAGCTCGAACAGATCCTCTTCCACGAGCTCGGGTTGCCCGCAACGAAGCGGACGCGGACCGGCTTCTCGACGGACGCATCGGTCCTCGAGGAGCTGCGGACGCAGCACGAGGTCGTCGGCCTGATCCTGGAGCACCGCCAGATCGCGAAGCTGAAGTCCACCTACGTCGACGCCCTGCCCGGGCTCGTCGATGCCAACGGCCGGCTGCACACGACCTACCAGCAGGCGGTCGCCTCGACCGGCCGCCTGTCGAGCACCGATCCGAACTTGCAGAACATCCCGATCCGCACCGCGCTCGGCCGCCGCATCCGGCGCGCCTTCGTCGCGCCGGCCGGGAAGCTGCTGCTCGGTGCGGACTACTCGCAGCAGGAGCTGCGCATCCTGGCTCACGTCTCGCGCGACGCCGGGCTGAAGGCCGACTTCGCGGCGCACGCCGACATTCACCGCGCCGCCGCCGCGCGCGTCCTGGGCATCAGCCCCGACGAGGTGAGCCACGCCCAGCGCTCGATGGCGAAGATGGTGAACTACGGGATCGCCTACGGCATGAGCGACTTCGGCCTCTCCGACCGGCTGAAGATCAGCCGCGAGGAGGCGCAGCGCTTCATCGCCGAGTACTTCAAGGCGTACGAGGGAATTCGGCGCTACACCGTCGAGATCAAGATCCTGGCGCGCGACCAGGGCTTCGTCACGACGCTGCTCGGCCGGCGCCGCTACCTGCCCGAGCTGACCGCCCGCAACTCGGCGCTGCGCTCTGCCGGCGAGCGGATGGCGATCAACATGCCGATCCAGGGCACGGCCGCTGACGGGATGAAGATCGCGATGGTCCGGCTCGACGAGGCGCTGCGTGCACGCGGCCTGCCGAACAGCCGGATGCTGCTGCAGGTCCACGACGAGCTCGTCTTCGAGACGACCGAGGAGGAGCTCGGCGAGCTCGCGACCGTCGTCCGCGACGTGATGGAGGCGGCGTTGCCGCTCGATGTGCCGCTCACCGTCGATCTCAAGGTCGGCGACAACTGGGAGCACATGGACCGCCTGGAACAGACCGATGCAGAGGTCTGGCAGCGCATCTCCGGCCCCGCCGCGGTCACCAGTGACGAGTCGGACGAGTCGGACGAGGCCGTGGTCGATGCGCTGCCGGCCTAGGCGACGTGCCTGAGCTGCCCGAGGTCGAGACCGTCGCCCGCGACCTGCAGCGCTGGGTCGCGGGCGCCGAGATCGTCGACGTGGAGGTTGGCTGGGACCGCACGATCACGCATCCGCAGCCGCCAGAGCGCTTCGTGGCCGAGCTGCGCGGCGCGGTGATCGACCACGTCGGCCGCCGCGCGAAGACCGTCCTGATCCACCTGCGCGACGGGCGGGTGGTGACCGTCGCACTGCGGATGACCGGCGCCCTGATCGTCGCGCCGCCCGGGACGCCGCCGGACCGGTACGCCCGCGTCGTCTTTCATCTCGCCGACGGACGGCAGCTGCGCTACCGCGACATGCGCAAGTTCGGGCGGATCGGGCTGTGGGAGGGCGGCGGCCTCCGCGCGCACGGCAGGCGGAAGTCGCAGCCGAAGCGCGCCGCGGAGGGACGAGCGGCGTATCGCGTCGGGGATGTCTTCGCGCGCCACGGTCCGGAACCGCTGGCACCCTCGTTCAGTGCGAAGCGCTTCGGCGAGCGGCTGGCGCATCGGTCCGGAAGGCTGAAGTCCCTGCTGCTCGACCAGTCGTTCGTGGCGGGCATCGGCAACATCTACGCCGACGAGGCGCTATGGCGGGCGCGGCTCCATCCGCTGCGCACCGCCGACACGCTGAGCGACGAGGAGGTGCGGCGGCTGCATCGGTCGATCCGTTCGGTCCTGCGCCAGGGCGTGGCCAACCGCGGCTCGAGCTTCAGCGACTACGTCGGCGCCGACGGCGAGCCGGGCGCGAACGCCGAGCGACTGAACGTCTATCGACGGACCGGCCAGCCGTGCTACCGATGTGGCCGCCCGATCAGCCGGGTGGTGATCGGCCAGCGCAGCACGCACTTCTGCCCGCACTGCCAGGCGACGCCGAAGGACCGATGAAGGTCATCGGGCTGACCGGCAACATCGGCTGCGGCAAGAGCAGCGTGGCGGCCATGCTGCGCGCGCTCGGGGTGGCGACGATCGACGCCGACGCCCTCGCCCGCCAGATCCGTCAGAACGACGCCGATGCGCGTCGGGCGATCGAGCACCGCTTCGGGACGCTCGATGCGCGCCGGCTGGGCGAGATCGTCTTCGCCGACCCGGCGGCGCTGCGCGACCTCGAGGCGATCCTCCACCCGCTGGTGCGCAACGCGGTGCGCGAGCGGTTGGCCGAGCTGGAGGAGGGCGGCGTGCCGGTGGCCAGCGTCGAGGTGATCAAGCTCTTCGAGTCGCCCCTGCACGATGCCTGCGACGAGGCGTGGGTCGTCCGCTGCGACGAGCAGGATGCGGTCAGCCGGCTCGCCGCGTCACGCGGCATGGACGAGGCGACGGTCCGCGCGCGAATGGCTGCGCAGTCGTCGCAGGACGACAAGATCGCGCGCGCCGATGTGGTGATCGACAACCGCGGCTCGCTCGACGAAACGCGGCGGCAGGTCGCCGCCGCGCTCGCCGCGCTCGAGCGCTCCTAGCGGGTCGCCTGCTTCTGGCTGAACTCCGGTGGCAGCGGGACCGGGAAACCGAACTCGTCGATGAGGCGGTCGATCGTCGACCCGGCCGTCGTCGCCGTGCGGTCGTCCGGATCGGCACGCAGCACCATCGTGAACTGCCCGCCGGCGGCGGTCAGCTCGGCGACCTTCTCGGCCGTCGCCAGGTCGGTGCGCAGGATATAGAGCGCCCCGTTGCGCGCGAGGATGTCGAGCTTCTGGAGCGTCACCTTGGTCGATGGGCCGGGGATGAAGCTGGCCTGTGTCTGCTCGGCCTTGGCGCCGCTCTGGCCGACCTCGGGATTGATCGCCATGGTCACCAGCAGGTCGACGCGCTGTCCTGGCTGAAGCGTGCCTGCAACCGCTCGCTCGTCGGGGACGCTCACCGACACGGCGCGCAGATCGGGGCCGTTCGGATCATATTGCTGTCCCGGCTCGAGGATCGAGAACGCCTGCCCCTCGGTCGTTGACGCCAGGAAGTTGCGGGTCACGAGCTGGCCTGTCGCGATCGGCAGGCCGCTGACCCGCCCGAGCACCTCGTCGATGCGGGTGAACGCCTGCGCGTTGGTCGGATCGGCAGGCACGGTGCGCATTGCCACGTCACCCTCCTCGATCGGCTTGCGTCCGGGGATGTCGCGGACCGCGACGACCACCTGCCGCGTCTCGACCGCCGGCTCCGAGGTGAGCCCGGTCGCCTGCAGCGCCACGAAGACGACGCCCCCCACGATGAGCGCGATCACCAGCCCGACGGCGATGTAGAGCTTCGATCGCTTGCTGTTCTTGTCCGAGTACTCGAGTTCCACGGGGTTTGTGTCTCCTTCGGGTTACCAGGCCACGAGGCGGGGCGTCTTCGCGCGGCGCAGCCCGGTGGCGTTCGGATCGGCGTAGGCACCGCTCACCGCGCGACCCGTGATCGAGTTCGCATCGATGTGGGTGATCTGGAAGACGGCGAAGCCGATGATGTCGACGTAGCTTCCGCTCGACGCGCTGGTCGCGACCGTGAAACTGATCGGCTGGATGTGGGTGACCGGCTGGTTGTCGCCGTTCAGCCCGGTGGCCCGCACGTTGAAGCGGTAGCAGCCGGCCGCCAGCCCGACGCTGCTGATCGTGAGGTTCGACGTGGCGCCGCCCTCCGTCGGCACGACCGAGCCGGCGTCGAACGTGATCTGCCCGGCGCCGATCGTCCGCGCCGAAAGCGAGCAGTTCGTGAACGAGTCGGGATCCCAGCTGATCGAGACCGGGTTGGTCGTTCCCCAGGTCGAGGCCTGGTTGCTCTTCGCGGTGGTGGCCACGATCGGCAGCGTCAGGCTGCCGCCCATCGCCGCGATCGCGCCGCTGGTGGTGGACGCGGAGAGGCTGAAGTCGCGGACGGCACCGCCGACCTTGACGGGCACCGCGACGCGCCGCGTCTGGTAGTACGGGTCGCCGGACTTGCCCTCGAGCCAGACGGTGTAGATGCCGGCGGGGATGCTGTTCGTCTGGAGGTTGCTCGTGTCGACGCGGGTGCCCTTGCTGCTCGGGATGAAGACGTCCGTCGACCAGGTCGGCTCGTTCATGTCGCCCGTCGCCGGCGGCGAAATCGCCGGGTCGGGGATGAGGTCGTACTCGGGATGGCCGGCGGCCGACGCGGCGGCGTCGCCCTTGAGCCGCAGCGTCACGGTCGACTGGAAGGCGGCGTTCTTGGATACGGTGAAGCTCGGACCGGAGATCGGTGTCGAGGTCGTCGTCGGCACGACGAAGGCCGCCGGCGGCGTGATGGAGAAGTCGGGGATCTCCATCACCGTGCCGTTGTACAGCGCGAGCAGCACCCGGTCTCCGACGGCGTACGCCTTCTCGAAGTTGCCCAGCACCATAGCGGAGTCGTTGCCGGACATCACCGCCACCTGGTCGTTCGGATCTGCCGGCGTCGTCACGCTCGGGAACATCGGTCCGGGGTAGCCGGTGAGGGTGTACGCGCCCTGCATCGACTTCAGCGTCAGCACGTTCGTGCCGCCGCTGACGCCGTTGTAGTAGATCCGCGACGTCGTGTCCTCGAAGTTCCGCACGTCGAGGGCGATGAACCCGCGGAAGTCCGATGCGTTGCTCGCCTTGGCGCCCGGGCCATACAGGTCGAACTCCGGGCCCGGGTCGGTCTCGCTGGCCGGGGAGCGGCCGGTGGAGACGTAGCCGATGAGCCCGGTGCTGCTGTCGACCGTCTGGTCCGTGTCGACCTCGCCGACTGAGCTCGTTGCCTCGGTCGCGGCGAAGTCGACGAACCCGCCGCCCGGGCCCGGAGCGTTGGTGTAGCGTCGCGCAACGACAGGCACGGCCGGGCCGCCCTGAGGCTTGCACTGGGCGCGGCCGGATGCGCGCAGCGTCGGGGCGCCGACGATGGCGCCCAGCGTGACGTCGACGTCGCTGCGGATGGCCACCCGCACGCTCGACGGGCTGATGAGCACTCCCGCCTCGAGATACTCGGGATCGCCGGCGTGCCCGTCGCTGTAGACCAGCGCATCGCCGACGGCGGGCAGGGTGAACGACGACCCCGACGGCGACGAAGGCAGGTTAGCGCGCGCCACGGCGTCGGCCGCCTGCTTCGCGGTCGCGTCGCTGCCGCCCGCGATGAGCGAGCGGCAGCCGGCCAGGGCGGCGGCGTCGGCCGCGTTCTGCAAATACCGCTCCTCGGCGGCTCGACGCCCCAGGTCGATGGTGAATGCGGCGGCGCCGAGCAGGATCACGAGCCCGAGCGCCACGATGACGAGCACCTGCCCACGCTCGGCGCGGACCGGACGCCGGCGAGGCATCAGTTGATCACCATCGTGACGGCGGCGGTCAGCGCGACGCGATTCTGCGCATCGGCGCGGAGGAACATGCCGACCAGCGGCACGAACAGGGGCTGTCGGTAGGTGAGCACGACCCGAAGCTGGCACCCGGCGCGCGCGTCGTTCGTGCAGGTGGCCGCGTCCGGATACGAGATCGCCAGGTCGCCGCCGCCGGAGGACGTCGCGCAGCTCGCGCTGAACTGGCCCGGGACGCCAAGGTCGATCGACTGCGTTGCCGCGGCGAGCACACTCGCGCACCGAGCCGTATCGTTCTGCGTCGCGGTCTTCGTGTTGTCGTAGACGTAGATCGTCCCGCTGCGCGCGCCCTCGCGGGCCGCGTTGCTCGTGCCGATGTAGGCGGCGAACAGGAACCCGAACTGGATGATCGCCACCACGACGAGCATCAGGGGCAGCAGCACGGCGGCGAACTCGACAAGCGCCTGCCCGCGCTCGGCCGCCCGGGCCTGACGCCGGGCACGGGGAAGCAGCGTCCCCCGGGCACCCGACAACAGACCGGCAATCGACAACATCGGTGCCTCGAAGTGTGGGCAGCAGGCACCGGGACCTCCATAGGAGGTTGGATGCAGGGTGCATCGGTACCGATGGCCGGGCGCCGGCCTCGGCGTACGGCTTCCGACGGCGGTCGCGGGTAGAATCGGAGCCCCATGCCCGACCTCCAGGTGCACGCCCCGTTCGGCCCGACCGGCGACCAGCCACAGGCGATCGCCGCGCTGTCGGGTGGGCTGGACGAGGGCCTGCGCCACCAGGTCCTGCTCGGCGCGACCGGCACGGGCAAGACGTACACCGCCGCCAAGGTGATCGAGCAGGCGAACCGCCCGACGCTGGTGATGGCGCACAACAAGACGCTCGCGGCGCAGCTCTACCAGGAGTTCCGCGAGTTCTTCCCGGAGAACGCGGTCGAGTACTTCGTCAGCTACTACGACTACTTCCAGCCCGAGGCGTACCTGCCGCGATCCGATACGTACATCGAGAAGGACTCGAGCCGCAACGACGAGATCGACCGGCTGCGGCATAACGCCACGCGGGCGCTCTTCGAACGGCGGGACGTGGTGATCGTGGCGTCGGTCTCGGCGATCTACGGCCTCGGCGCACCGGTCGACTACGGGGCCACGGTGATCAACCTCAAGGTGGGCGGCCGCTACCGCCGCGACGGCATCCTGCGGCATCTCGTCGACCTGCAGTACCAGCGCAACGATGCCGCACTGGCGCGCGCTCGCTTCCGGGTGCGCGGCGACGTCCTGGAGGTGCAGCCGCCGCACGGCGAGTTCATCGTGCGCGTCGACTTCTTCGGCGACGAGGTGGAGCGCATCGTCGAGGTCGATGCGCTCACCGGCGAGGTGCAGGCCGAACGCCGCGATGTCAACTTCTACCCAGCGACCCACTACGTCACGCCGCATGACAAGCTGATGGCCGCGGTCGTCGACATCGAGGCCGAGATGGAGGAGCGCGTCGGCCAGCTGCGCAACGAGGGGCGCGAGCTCGAGGCCGCGCGGCTCGAGCAGCGCACGCGCTTCGACCTGGAGATGATGCGCGAGGTCGGCTTCTGTTCAGGGATCGAGAACTACTCGAGGCACCTGGCGCGGCGCGAGGCCGGCAGTCGGCCGTGGACGCTGATCGACTACTTTCCGACCGACTTCCTGCTGATCGTCGACGAGAGCCACATCACGATCCCTCAGATCCACGGGATGTACAAGAACGACCGGACACGCAAGGAGATCCTGGTCGACTTCGGCTTCCGGCTGCCTTCGGCGCTCGACAACCGGCCGCTCACCTTCGAGGAGTTCGAGGACCACCTCAACCAGGTGATCTACATGTCGGCGACCCCGGGGCCGTACGAGACGGAGCGGGCGCAGCGCGTCGCCGAGCAGTTCATCCGGCCAACCGGCGTGGTCGACCCGCAGATCGTGGTGCGGCCGACCGCCGGCCAGATCGACGACCTGCTCGACGAGATCAAGGCCACCGTGGAGCGCGGCGAGCGGGCGCTGGTCACCACGCTCACCAAGAAGATGGCCGAGGATTTGGCGGACTACCTCGCCGAGCTCGGCATCAAGGTGCAATGGCTGCACTCCGAGGTCGACACGCTGGAGCGCGTCGAGATCCTCCGCGATCTGCGCCTCGGCGTGTACGACGTGCTGGTCGGCATCAACCTGCTCCGCGAGGGGCTCGATCTGCCGGAGGTGACCCTGGTCGCCATCCTGGATGCCGACAAGGAGGGCTTCCTGCGCTCCGGCGGCTCGCTGATCCAGGTCATCGGTCGTGCGGCGCGCAACGTCGGCGGCCACGTGGTCATGTACGCCGACCGGATAACCGATTCGATGAAGGCGGCGATCGACGAGACCGAGCGGCGCCGCGCGAAGCAGGTCGCCTACAACGAGGAGCACGGGATCGTGCCGGAGACGATCACCAAGGCGATCCGCGACATCAACGAGGGCCTGCGCCGCGTTGCGGAGGAGCGTGCCGAGCTGCAGGTGACCGGCAAGTCGAGCGAGGAGGTCATCCAGATGATGGCCCGCCTCGAGGCCCAGATGAAGGAGGCGGCGCGCAACCTCGAGTTCGAGCGGGCCGCCGCGATGCGCGACGAGATCCTTCAGCTGCGCCGCCTGCGCGAGGAGCTCGATGCCGCGCCCGGGGATATTCCGGCCGACGTGTATGCGGCGGCAGCGCTCGAAGGCGGCGACGGTCGTGGCGGGCGGCGGGAGGTGTTCAGCGCCGCCGCGCGGCCGAACGTCATCGCCGCTGGTTCACGACGGCGGCCGCCCGCACGGCGGAGAGGCTGAGCCGATGGCCGGGACGATGCCCCACGCGATCTTCGTCGAGACCGACCTGCCGGACGGCAGCGTGGCAGCCTATGCCGCCGAGCTTCCCGGCTGCGCCGTGTTCGGCCTGACCGATGCCGAGGCGACCGCGGCGATCCCCATCCGCGTGGCGCGCTTCACCGCCTGGCTGCGCGCGGCGGGGGAGCGCACTCCCGAGTTCGTGGGCGACAACTGGTACGAGGTCGAGCGCGCCTCGGCCACGCCCGATGCGCGCGCTGCCTTCTCCCTCGACGAACTGCCGCCGTCAGACGAGGAATTCGCCGCCTGGGTCGGATGGCTCGAGCTCGCCCGCGAGGAGCTCGCCGATGCCCTCGACGAGTGCGGGCCCGAGGGCGCAGCCGATGCCCTCGATGCGATCGCCACCCAGGACGCCGCGTTCGCCGCGGCGCTGGGCGGTGAGCCGCCGAACGGCCACCTGAACCCAGTCGACCAGCTCTACGCCGCGCGCCAGTCGTTGAGCGACGCGCTCGACGCAGCGGGACCGTCAGCCGACGGCGTGCGGCGCATCCTGCGTATCGCGATCGCCGATGACCTGCGTGCTGTCGACCGGCTGCGCGGCGAGGACGCGTCCGGCTGACGGTGACCGACCGCCTGGAGATCGCCGCTCGCGCGCCGAAGCGGGTGCGCCACGACGGCGAATGGACGGTGCCCGCGCCGCGCCGTGCGGAGCTGGGCACGCCGCTGCGCGCCCTCCAGGACGCGATGCCGACCTGTGATGGCGCGCCGCCGGTGCTCTCCGGTAACGGCAGCGAGCAGGTGATGCTCATCGGGCAGGCGCCCGGCTGGCGCGAGATCGAGACCGGCGTTCCGTTCGCTTGGGACGCCGGGAAGCGGCTGGTCGGCTGGCTGTCCCTGGCCGGCGTGAGCGTGGACGACTTCCGGCAGCGCTGGTACGTCACCTCGGTCGGGAAGTGCTATCCAGGCCGCGCCCCGGGCGCATCGGTCGACAAGCCTCCCTCGCGCGCGGAGATCCTGCGCTGGGGACCGATCCTGCTCGAGGAGGTGCGCCTGGTCGTCCCGAGCCTGATCGTGCTCGTCGGCGGGCTGGCCCACCGGTTCGCGTACGGTCCGGGAGCGCGACTCGACGCGGTCGTCGGCCGCGAGCTCGAGTGGGCGGCTGCCCCCGGTGCCGTCGTCGTGTGCCTGCCACATCCGTCGGGCGCCTCCACCTGGCTCAACGACCCCGCCCACTGCGAGCTGTGGCGGCGTGCAATCGAGCGCATCGCTCGCGCGTGGAGCGCTACTCCTCAGTCCTGAGAGCGCTCTCTTGACAGGTGGGCTTACTATCCTGCTGTGGTCATGAGAGCGCTCTCACAACGGGCCGAAATCCGATGACGAAGGCGATGCCGCATCCGGCCACGCTCGAGCAGGTCGCCGCCGTCGCGCGCGTCTCGCGAGCGACGGCCTCGCGCGTGGTCAACGGCGACCAGCGGGTCGGCAGCGACGCGCGGACCGCGGTCGAGGAGGCCATCAAGGTCCTCGGGTACGTGCCGAACCGCGCAGCTCGCAGCCTGGTGACGCGCCGCAGCGACTCGATCGCGGTGGTGATCCCCGAGCCGACCGACCAGCTCTTCGGCGACCCGTTCTTCCCGCGCCTGCTGCGCGGCGTCACCGAAGTGCTCGAGGCGCGCGAGACGCAGCTGGTGCTCCTGATGCCGCAGGGCAGCCGCGACGAGGACCGCCTGTCGCGCTACCTGTCGGCCGGTCACGCCGACGGGGTCCTCCTCGCGTCGCTGCACGGCGACGATCCGCTGCCGCAGGACCTCCAGCTACGGGGCATCCCGGTCGTCGTCGGTGGCCGGCCGCGGGGCAGCGGCATCACCTACGTCGATGTCGACAACCGTGGCGGTGCCGAAGCGGCCGTTCGCCATCTCGTCGATGCCGGCCGGCGACGTGTCGCGACGATCGCCGGACCGCAGGACATGCCGGCCGGCGCCGATCGCCTGGGCGGCTATCGCGACGCGATCAGCCGTTCCGCGCAGGGACGCGAGCTGATCGCCGAGGCCGACTCGTTCAGCTTCGAAGGCGGCCGCGCCGCGATGGCCGAGCTGCTTCGCGACGTCCCGGGGCTCGACGCGGTGTTCGTCGCATCGGACCTCATGGCGCTCGGCGCGGTGACCGCGCTGCGGACTGCCGGCCGGCGCATCCCTGACGACGTCGCGGTGGTCGGCTTCGACGACTCACCCCTCGCCGAATCGATGGAGCCTTCGCTGTCGAGCGTGCGGCAGCCGGCGGAGGAGATGGGACGCGAGATGACGCGGCTGCTCATGGAGGCGATCCGCCGGCCGGGCAGTGCGCCGCGTCGGGTCATCCTCGACACCCAGCTGGTCGCGCGCGCCTCGAGCGCTGCCGACCCGAACGTGGAGGGGAGCCCGTGAGCCAAGGATGACCGCGGTGCCCCGGCGGGGGACGAGGGGCGACGTTGCAGACGTTCCAGCGCAGCCACGCGCGAAGGCGCGAATCAGCACGGGAGGCAACACATGCGACGCTCCGATCGGCCGATCCGAGCCATGGGCATCGGCATCGGCATCATGCTTGTCCTGGCGGCCTGCGGAGGCGGCAACACGGCCCCGACCTCGTCGGCCGCCAGCCCGACCAGCCCCGCCACGTCCTCCGGCTCGCCGACGGCCGAAGCCGCCGAGATCGAGTGGTACGTCGGTCTTGGCACCGGCGAGAACGAAGAGCAGATCCCGCGCGAGGAGGCCGTGGTCAAGGCCTTCAACGACGCGCACCCGAACATCCACCTCAAGCTGACCGTCGTCGACAACACCGAGGCGGCGGACACGCTGGCGACGCGCATCGGCGCCGGTGACGCACCGGACATCATCGGCCCGATCGGCATCCGTGGTCTGCAGTCGTTCGGCGACCAGCTGCTCGACCTGGCCCCGTACATCAAAAGTTCCGGCGTCGACCTGTCGCAGATCGACCAGTCGCTGATCGACGTCTACAACGTCGGCGGCAAGCAGATCGGCATCCCGATGGCGGTCTACTCGTCGTTCATCTACTACAACAAGACGCTGTTCGACGAAGCCGGCGTCGACTATCCGCCGCATAAGGTCGGCGACAAGTACGACGGCAAAGACTGGACCTGGGACACCGTGCGCGACCTGGCCATGAAGCTGACCGTCGACAAGAACGGCAACGACGCGACCAGCGTCGACTTCGACGCCGATGCGATCGAGCAGTACGGACTCGACGCGCAGTTCACCGAGAACGACGCGCGTGCCTGGGCCACGATCTTCGGCGGCTCCGGCTCGGTCCTCGCCGACGACGGCAAGACCGCCCAGTGGCCGGACAATTGGCGCGCCGGCCTGCAGTACTACTACGACGGCGTGTGGAAGGACCACTTCATCCCGGACAAGACCGCCGTCGATGCGCTCGCGGCCGGGAATACGTTCCAGTCGGGCCTGATCGCCATGGACGTCGTCCACCAGTGGTACACCTGCTGCATCTACCCGACGGAGGGCAAGGCGGCGGTCACCGATTGGGACATCGCGGTCCTGCCGGTCGGGCCTGACGGCAAGATCACCTCGAAGCTGCATGCCGACACGATCGGCATCATGGACAGCACCGAGCATCCCGACGCGGCCTTCGAGGCGCTCACCTATCTCACGGCGTCGCCGGAGCTGATCCAGACGTGGGGCGCCATGCCGGCGGTCGAGAGCCAGCGAGCCGACTTCTTCGCCGGGCTCGACAAGCAGTTCGCGCCGCTCGACATCGACTGGAGCGTTTCCGAGGCGATGCTCGGTTACCCCGACAAGCCCAGCCACGAGTCGTTCATGCCCAACTTCGCCGAGGCCGACTCGGCGAACAAGGATCTCGGCTCGCAGCTGTGGACGACGTCGGGCCTCGATCTGAAGTCAGTGATCGACAAGCACGTCGAGACACTGCAGTCGATCTTCGACAAGGCCACCTAGCCGCCTCATCCTGTGCTCCGGGCCGGTCCTCCAGCCGCCCCGGAGCCTTCATCATCGGTCCGCACCGAAGCCAAGACGAGGGCGCCATGTCGCTGAGCGTCGAGACCGCACGGCCCGCCGTCGCCGTCGAGCCGCCGAGCCCCGGCCGCTGGGAGAGCCTCACCGGCCGGGAGGCGCGCTCCGGGCTGCTGTTCGTGGGACCGTGGATCATCGGCTTCGCCCTGTTCACCGCGCTGCCGATGATCGCCTCGCTCGTCCTGTCGCTGACCGATTTCGATCCGCGCTCGCCCGACGAGATCCACTTCATCGGGCTGCAGAACTACGCGCGCATGGCGAGCGACCCGATCCTGCTCGAATCGCTATGGGTCACCGTCCGCTTCGCGCTGCTCGTGGTGCCGGTCACGCTCGGCGCCGCTCTCGGCGTGGCGATGCTGGTCAACAGCACCCTGCTCGCAGGGCGGAACACGTTCCGCACGCTGTTCTACATGCCGATGCAGATCCCGATCGTCGCCAGCACGGTCGTCTGGATCGGCGTCCTCAATGCGCAGAACGGCTGGCTGAACATGGGGCTGCGGGCACTGGGGCTGCCCGGGCCGGACTGGCTGACGAGCACCTTCTGGGTCCACCCGGCGCTGACCCTGATGGGCCTGTGGGGCATCGGCAACATGATGCTCATCTTCCTGGCCGGGCTGCAGAGCGTGCCGACCGAGCTGTACGACGCCGCCCGCGTCGACGGCGCCGGCAAGCTGGCCAGCTTCCGCCACATCACCCTGCCGATGATCTCGCCGGTCCTCTTCTACAACCTGATCATCGCGCTGATCGCCACGTTCCAGTACTTCACCCAGGCCTATGTCGTCAGCAACGGTCGCGGCGACCCGGCTCGCGCGACGCTGTTCTTCAACCTCAACCTCTACCGCGAGGGCTTCGGCTTCTTTCACATGGGCTACGCCTCGGCGCTGGCGTGGCTCCTGTTCGCGATCGTGCTGGCCCTGACGGTCGTGCTCTTCCGGACCGCCGGCCACTGGGTCTACCAGGGTGGCGAGCGGTGAGCAGCATGTCGCTCGCCGGGCGTCCGATCGCCGACCGAACGGTGCTCGGCGGACGGATGCGGCGCTTCACGGCGGTCTCCGGCTTCACGCTGCTGGCCACCACGATCCTGGCCGCGTTCCTCCTGCCGCTCGTCTACATGCTGTTCACCGCGTTCAAGAGCGACACGCAGCTCAGTGCGCCCGGTGCGCCGCTCTGGCCCGCGTCGCCGGAGACGTTCGAGTGGCAGGGAGAGCACTACCCGGTCTACTCGGTGCCGACGGCGGACGGGGTGCACGACTGGGCGCTCGTCGAGCCGCACCGCGAGGACGCCGTCTTCATCGACCCGGGCAACCCGGACGCTGGGCCGATCACCTGGCAGGGACGCTGGCGGACGCTCGAGCAGAGCTGGAGGCTGGACCTCAATGTTGCGAACTTCGCGACCGCCTGGCAGACGATCGCCTTCCCGCGGCTCTTCCTGAACACGATGGTCATCGCCGGCCTCTCGACGCTCGGCGCGGTCGCCTCCGGCATCTGCGTCGCCTACGGATTCAGCCGGTTCCGCTTCCCGGGGCGCAACGGCCTGTTCCTGCTCATGCTGGCGACGATCATCCTGCCGTTCCAGGTCACGCTCATCCCGACGTACGCGGTCTACCTTTCGCTGGGCTGGGTCGGCACCTGGCTGCCGCTCATCGTGCCGCACTTCTTCGCGAACGCCTACAACGTCTTCCTGCTGCGCCAGTATTTCCTGACGATCCCGCGCGACCTCGACGAGGCAGCCATGATCGACGGCGCCGGCCCGCTGCGCGTCCTGTGGTCGGTGATCGTCCCGCAGGCGATCCCGGCGATCGTGGCGGTGACGCTCTTCCACTTCTTCTGGGCGTGGAACGAGTACTTCCTGCCACTGGTCTACCTGCAGGGCAAGCCCGAGCTCCAGCCGATCTCGGTCGGGCTCGGCCGATTCAATTCGCTCTACTCGCAGGAGACGACGCTGCTGCAGGCCGCGGCGCTGATGGCCATGGCGCTGCCGGTGGTGATCTTCTTCTTGGCGCAGCGTGCCTTCATGCGCGGTGTCGTGTTCGGCGGGGTGGAGAAGTGAGCACCGGTCGCCTGGATGACGGCGTCGCGTCGCTGGCAGCGCGCTTTCCGCGCCGCTTCGCATGGGGCGCCGCCACCTCGTCCTACCAGATCGAGGGCGGCGTCCGGCTCGACGGCCGTGGTCCGAGCATCTGGGACACGTTCAGCGCAGCACCGGGAAGGACGCGTGGCGGCGCGACCGGCGCGGTCGCCTGCGACCACTACCGGCGCTGGGTCGCCGACCTCGACCTGATGGCCGAGCTCGGCCTGGGCGCCTACCGATTCAGCATCGCCTGGCCACGCGTCCAGCCGACCGGCAGCGGCGTGGCGAACGAGGTGGGGCTCGACTTCTACGACCGCCTCGTGGATGGGCTGCTCGAACGGGGGATCGAGCCGTGGGTGACGCTCTTCCACTGGGATCTGCCGCAGGCGCTCGAGGATCGCGGCGGCTGGCTGGCGCCGGGGATCGTCGAGCGCTTCGCCGAATTTGCGGCGATCGTCGGCAAGCGGCTCGGTGACCGCGTGCGGCACTGGATCACGCTCAACGAGCCGCGGACGTTCACGTTGCTCGGCTACGGCACCGGTGGCCATGCGCCAGGGAGGCGAGGCTGGGGCGCGGCCCTGACCGCCGCGCACCACGCGCACCTGGCCCACGCCGCGGCGGTGCCGGTCCTGCGCGACGTCGCGCCGGGGTCGTCGGTCGGCATCTGTCACGACATGGCGCATCTGGTGCCCGGCAGCGACGACGAGGCGGACGCCGCGGCGGTGGTGCGCCAGGACGGGGCGATGCATCGCTGGTTCCTCGACCCGACGTTCGGCCGCGGCTACCCGGAGGACCTGGTGGCGTGGTACGAGCGGCAGGGGATGCTGTCGGGGGTCGAGGTCGCCGCCGTCGACGATGCCCCGCCGATCGACTTCCTGGCGCTGAACTACTACCGTCGCGAGCGGATCGTGGCAGCCGCGCCGCGGCCGGGCTGGGGGCCGGGTACCGCGGTGCTCGAGGCCGACGGCGAACGGACCGCGACCGGCTGGGAGGTCTGGCCGGACGGGCTGCGCACGGTCCTCTGCCGGGTCGCCGACGACTACACACCGGCCGAGATCGTCATCACCGAGAACGGCGCGGCATTCCCTGACGCGGTTGGCGAGCACGGCAACGTCGCCGACGAGCCGCGCCGCCGCTACCTCGAGCGTCACCTGATCGCCGCTGCGGACGCGATCGATGTCGGCGTGCCGCTGGTCGGGTACTTCGTCTGGTCGCTCCTCGACAACTTCGAATGGGCCCTCGGCTACGACGCGCGCTTCGGCATCGTCCACGTCGACTTCGCGACGCAGCGCCGGACGCCGAAGCTCAGCGGCCGCTGGTATCGCTCGCTGGTGACTCGCGCCTGATCCTTTGCCGGACGAGCACGGGACGAGGTGCTACCGTCGGCGGCGATGAGCTCCCAATCGTTCGACCACTCGGGGTGGTCGCCGGCGCCTCAGCCTGAGACCGATGCCGAGCACGACAGCCTGGCCGCGTCGCCGGGCACGCGCATCGGTCGTGAGCGGCTGGTGTGGACCGCGGTCGTCGTCGGCGTCGGCCTGCTCGTCTTCGGGCTGATGATCGTCAGCAGCTTCCTGCCGACCCGTCCGGAGCTGCAGCTCGTCACCGTCGACGACGTTTTGGGCAGCAGCGTGCCGCCGGCGCAGCGCTTCGGCACGAATGAGATCCGCCTGGTCGGCTGGTTCGTGACCGTGGCGGATGGCTGCCAGGGCGATAACGGCGGTGCCGATGCGTCGGTCGCCTGGCTGCAGCGCGACTGCCCGCTGCGCGTGCTGCTCGCCGACCAACCGGCACCCGACGTCAGCCAGCAGGCGCTCGAGGCCCGCGGGATCCGGCTCAGCAGTCCGACCGGCGAGGCGTTCCCGCCGCCCACGAAGATCGGCACCGGGACGGCGGGCATGGAGCAGCTCGTCTTCGTCGGGCATTTCGACGACGTCGCGACGGCGCGCTGCATCCCGGAGCGCGCGGACCGCTGCCGCAACACATTCGTCGCGACGGACTACGAGCCGCTCATCCACTGAGCGGCCGGTCGTTCAGTTGCGGCCGACCTCGCTGTCGCACTCGCCCGGCCCGTGGTCGCAGCTGCGCGCCAGGAGGTGGGAGCCGGCCATGGTCAGCAACGCCTCGCAGGCCTCGTCCTCGGAGTCGATTGGCATCGAACGGAGTGCCATCTCGACCCGGTTGGCGAGCATCGCCGACGTCGACTCGTTCGCGCTGAAGGTGCGCCAGCCGTGCTCCTCGTCCCAGATGACGATGCCGTAGCCCCTGACTGCCACCGAGATCATCGGTTTCGCTTGCCCCATTCGTACTGGTGGAGTACCGGTACCCGAAGCATGGGGGTTGCCGGGCGTGGCGCCAACTGCGCACGTCCGCACGCCACCGCACCAGACCGCCAAATCGTGCCCGGCGCGACGAGGAATATCGAACAGGCGTTCGCATCGGTCTGGTAGAATGGATCGGATGCCCTCCGATCGGATCGTCGTGCGCGGCGCTCGCGAACACAACCTCAAAGACATTGACGTCGAGATGCCGCGCGACCGCCTGATCGTGATCACCGGGCTGTCCGGGAGCGGCAAGTCGAGCCTCGCCTTCGACACGATCTACGCCGAGGGCCAGCGCCGCTACGTCGAGTCGCTGTCTGCCTACGCCCGCCAGTTCCTGGGGCAGATGGAGAAGCCGGACGTCGACCAGATCGACGGTCTGAGCCCTGCCATCTCGATCGACCAGAAGGGCGCGTCGCGCAACCCGCGGTCGACGGTCGGCACGGTGACCGAGATCTACGACTACCTGCGGCTGCTGTTCGCGCGGATCGGTCGGATGCACTGTCCGGTGTGCGGTCGCGAGATCACGCGCCAGACAGTGCAGCAGATGGTCGACCAGCTCTACGAGCTCGCCGACGGTACGCGGCTGATGATCATGGCGCCGCTCGTGCGCGATCGGAAGGGCGAGCATGAGAAGGTGCTCGCCGGCGCGAAGGCGGCAGGCTTCGTGCGGGTGCGCGTCGACGGCGAGCTCCGCGACCTCGATGAGGAGATCAGCCTCGACAAGAAGTACAAGCATTCCATCGAGGTGGTCGTCGACCGCCTGGTCGTCCACCAGGCCGATGAGGACGGCAACCCGCGACCGGACGCCGGCCGCATGGCCGATTCGCTCGAGACCGCGCTGCGCCTGACCGATGGCTCGGTGATGATCCAGCTGCCCGAGGAAGGGACCGAGCGCGTCTTCAGCGAGCGCTACGCCTGTCCGATCCACGGCGGCTCGTTCGAGGAGCCGGCGCCGCGCAACTTCAGCTTCAACTCGCCGCACGGCGCCTGCCCGACCTGCACCGGGCTCGGCAACCGGCTGGTCATCGATCCCGAGATGGTGCTGCCCAACCGGCAGCTGTCGCTCGCGGACGGCGCGATCGTGCCGTGGCGGCGGATGGTCGCCACCGAGTCATGGTTCAGCAAGATCCTCGATGCGGTCGCCGAGCACTACGGCTTCCGCATGGACGTGCCGGTCGCGTCGCTGCCGGAGCGTGCGCTGCAGATCCTGCTGTACGGGAACGGGGGGGAGCGGATCGAGGTGCGCTATCGCTCGCGCCAGGGACGGATGCACTCGTTCAAGACGACCTTCGAGGGGATCATCCCGAACCTCGAGCGGCGCTACCGCGAGACCGGCTCCGAGATGATGAAGGCCGAGATCGAGCGCTACATGACGACCCGTCCGTGCCCGACCTGCAATGGGATGCGCCTCAAGCCCGAGTCGCTGGCGGTCACCATCGGCGACCGCAACATCATCGAGACGACCCGCCTGTCGGTGACCGATGCGCTGGCCTGGTACGGCTCGCTACCGGACCGGCTCAGCGAGCGCGAGAACCAGATCGCGCGGCAGGTGCTCAAGGAGATCCGCGGCCGGCTGCGCTTCCTGGTCGACGTGGGGCTCGACTACCTGACCCTCGACCGCGCGTCCGGGACGTTGAGCGGCGGCGAAGCGCAGCGCATCCGGCTCGCCACCCAGATCGGCTCCTCGCTGATGGGTGTCCTCTACATCCTCGACGAGCCGTCGATCGGCCTGCACCAGCGCGACAACGACCGGCTCATCGCCACGCTCGAGCGGCTGCGCGACCTGGGCAACACCCTGCTGGTCGTCGAGCACGACGAGGAGACGATCCGCGCGGCCGACTGGGTGATCGACATCGGACCGGGGGCCGGGGAGCACGGTGGCGAGCTGATCCATTCCGGTCCGATCGAGGAGCTGCTGCGCAACGAGCGCTCGATCACCGCCGCGTACCTGCGCGGCGACCGCTCGATCCCGGTGCCGAAGCGCCGCCGGCGGGGCATCGGGGAGTGGCTCACCGTGCGTGGCGCGTCGGAGAACAACCTGCGCGGCATCGACGTCGGCTTCCCGCTCGGCCGTTTCGTCGCGGTGACCGGGGTGAGCGGGTCCGGCAAGTCGTCGCTGGTGACCCAGATCCTCTACCCGGCGCTCGCCCAGCGGATCTGGGGCGCCCGGGAGCGTCCCGGGGCGCATGCCGGCATCGACGGCATGGAGCACGTCGACAAGGTGATCCAGATCGACCAGTCGCCGATCGGTCGCACGCCACGCTCGAATCCGGCGACCTACACCGGACTGTGGGCGCCGCTGCGCGAGCTGCTCGCCGCCGTGCCGGAGGCCCGGCTGCGGGGCTACAAGCCGGGGCGCTTCAGCTTCAACGTGAAGGGCGGCCGCTGCGAGGCGTGCGAGGGCGCGGGGATCGTGCAGATCGAGATGCACTTCCTGCCGGACGTGTACGTCGCCTGCGAGGTGTGCAAGGGCAAGCGCTACAACCGCGAGACGCTCGAGATCCACTACAAGGGCAAGAACGTCGCCGAGATCCTGGAGATGACCGTCGACGAGGCGCTGGCATTCTTCGATGCCGTGCCCTCGATCAAGAACAAGCTCCAGACCCTGCACGACGTCGGGATGGGCTACATCCACCTCGGCCAGCCGGCGACGACGCTCTCCGGCGGTGTAGCGCAGCGGGTGAAGCTCGCCACCGAGCTGTCGAAGCGCTCGACCGGGCGGACGGTGTACATCCTCGACGAACCGACGACCGGCCTGCACTTCGATGACGTCGCGCGGCTGCTGGAGGTCCTGCAGCGCCTCGTCGACGCCGGCAACACCGTCGTGGTCATCGAGCACAACCTCGATGTCATCAAGAGCGCCGACTGGGTGGTCGACCTCGGTCCCGAGGGCGGCACTGCGGGTGGCGGCATCGTCGCCGCCGGGACACCGGAGCAGGTGGCCAAGGTCCCCGCGTCGCACACCGGTCGATACCTGCGGCCTGCGCTCGAGGCGTCCAAGGCCGAAGCGTCCCGGTCGACCGCGCGACCGCGCGAGCGGGTGGCCGTCGCCGGCTGAGCCCGCATTCGACGTCCTGGCACGGCGAATCCGAACCTGGCTCCATCGCATCGGTATCCTTGACCGATGCCGACGCGCGA
The DNA here is from genome assembly GCA_035708065.1 of Candidatus Limnocylindria bacterium. GTDB lineage: Bacteria > Chloroflexota > Limnocylindria > QHBO01 > QHBO01 > JAICUY01. The sequence goes on from DASSTC010000007.1 coordinate 32,433, forward strand.
CGACGCCCTGGCGCTCCTGCACGAGTGGAACGAGAATCGCTCGCTGCGCAAGCACGGCCTGCTGGTCGAGGCGGGCGTGCGCGGATACGCGGCCGACGACGGCATGGATGCCGCGACCGTCGAGCGTTGGGGGATCGCGGGACTGCTGCACGACCTCGACTACGAGCGTCATCCGGACCCGGCCACGCACGGCGCGATCGGCGCCGACGAGATGCGGCGGCGCGGCTACGACGCCGAGCTGGTGCAAGCTGTTCGATCGCATAACGACGCTCTCGGGATCGCACGCACCAGCCGCCTCGACCATCTCGTCTACGCGTGCGACGAGCTGGCCGGCTTCCTGGTCGCGGTCGCGCTGATGCGGCCATCGAAGAAGCTGGCCGACGTCGAGCCGGCGAACGTGCGCAAGCGCATGAAGGACAAGGCGTTCGCGCGCGCCGTGCCACGCGAGATGCTGGTCGCCGGCGCGGAGGAGATCGGCGTGGACTTCGACGAGCACGTGAGCCGCATGGTCCGTTACCTGAACGTCATCGCGCCGGAGGTCGGCCTCTGAGGCCGATCTCGCCCAGGAAGCGCGACGGCCGTACCGGGTCGAAGGCGAGGACCAGCCGTCGCGTGGCGCGCGTCAGCGCGACGTAGGCCAGGCGCCGTTCCTCCTCCAGCGCACGAGCGGGATCCGCTGCGTCGACGAGCGAGCGCCGGTTCGGAAAGCGCTCGTCCTCGAACCCGACGATGACCACCAGGTGCCATTCCCGACCCTTGGCGCCATGGACGGTCACGAGCTCGATCGCCGCGGTAGGGTCACGCAGCGCGCTCAGGCGTGCGATCGCGGCGTCGTAGCCGCGCAGGAACGGCTCGCTGCGTTGGTAGCCGACCGCCCAGCCGAGCAGGGCGTCGATCGCGGCGTGGTCCTCGTCGCCAAGGGTGTCGGCCGCATCGGCCCGTCTCCAGCCGCGGCCGGCTCGGAGTCGCAGGAGAGCCTGGAACGGCGCCGTCGCGGGCGGCAACCGGCGCAGGTCGTCAACCAGGGCAACCACCGGCTCGGCCTCGGCGGGAGCGGGGAGCGACGTGGCGTGCGGCACGCCGCCGCGGATCAGGGCCAGCGAAACCGGTGCCAGCTCGGTCCGCGTTCGCGCGAGGAAGCAGACGCGCCGCCCCTGGTTCGCCTCATCGACCGCCAGCCGCACGAGCTGATCGGGCCAGCCGAGCGCCGTGGTGGCAAACGCGTGCAACGCGGCCTGCGGCGCGCCGGCCGCCGGCTCGATCCGCTTGGGGAAGCGCTCGGCGTTGACGTCGATGAGCCGGCGCGAGGCCGCCACCACGTCCGCCGGGCATCGATAGTTCGTCGCGAGCTGGACGCAGCGCGCGCCCGGATACTGCAGGCCGAAGTCGAGGATGCGCCGCACGTCGGCCAGCCGCCAGGCGTAGATCGTCTGGTCGTCGTCGCCGACCACGAACAGGTTGTCCTGCGGCGCGGCGAGCAGCTGCACCAGCCGCAGCTGGGCGGCGTCGACGTCCTGGAACTCATCGACGCAGACATGCGCGAACCTCGACTGCCAGCGCAACCGTAGCGCCGGATCCGTCGACAGCAGCGCGACCGCTCGCACGACGAGATCGTCGAAGTCGAGCGCGCCACGTGCCGCGAGCAGCGCCGCGTAGGCGGACAGCACCGGCTCGGCCTCGGGCGGCGGTGGCCGGCCCTCGACCTTCCACGCCGAGAGCACCGTGTCGAGCGCGCCCGGGTCCGAGAGCGGCGGCGCGTCGTCGCGGCGTCCGACGAGGGCTCGACGCCGTGCCGCGCGCAGCAGCGGCAGCCGGTCGGCGACGAGCTCGAACGGCGTGCCGCTGTCCAGCAACACCTGCCGCGCGAGGGCATGCAGGGTCCGCACCTCGATCTCGGTCGCGCGCTGCACGAACGGGCCGAGCCGCGACGCAATGCGAGCCGTGAGCTCGGCGGCGGCTTCGCGGTTGAAGGTCACGACCAGGATCGACGCGGGATCGACGCCTCGGGCGAGCAGGACGCCGAGCCTGGCGATCAGCGTGGTGGTCTTGCCGCTGCCGGCCGGCGCGATGATCTGCGCCGGGCCGTCAGGCAGGGTCGCCGCGGCTGCCTGCTCCGGGTCGAGGGCGTCGACCAGGGAGCCGATGGGTGCCTGATGCGTCGCGACCGCCATGCCGGCATGATCCGCATCGGTCCTTACTGCAGCGTTACCGGCGGCTTATTCGTCTATCCTGTCGCCGCCGCGTCCGCCGCCGCACCCGCCGTTCAACCCAGGAGTTTCCGCCAGCCCGATGGGCATGACCCGCCGCGACCGATTCCGCACCCAGGCCGCCCCCACGGCCCGCACTCGTCGACAGCGTGAAGCGGCACGTCGCGATGCCGAACGGCGGGCACGCGAGGACGAGACCGGCGAGCTGGTCATCCGCCAGCGGCGGCCGCTGCCGCTGAAGCGGATCCTGACCTTTGTCGTCGTCGGCACGCTCGTGCTGCTGCTCGTCGGTGGCGTGCTGCTGTGGCAGCGCGTCGCCGCGTTCAACGACCGCGTCTCGACCGCATCGGCCGCGTCCTCGGCGCTGTTCGGACCACTGAACGGCGACGAGCGGGTGAACGTGGTCATGATCGGCTACGCCGGGGAGGAGAAGCACGGTGGCACCTACCTCGCCGACTCGATCAACATCCTGTCGATCGATCCGAAGACCGACACGACCACGATGGTTCCCATCCCGCGGGACCTGTGGATCGAGGGCTCGCCCGACATGCCGGACAACGGCAAGGTCAACGAGTCATTTGCGCTCGGCTGGCGCAAGGGCGGGATCGAAGAGGCCGGCGCCGCGGTCGCGCGCGTGCTGACGCGGGTGACCGGACTGCGCATCGACCACTGGATGGCGATCGACTTCGCCGGCTTCCGCGAGATGGTCGATGCGGTCGGCGGCGTGACGGTCAACAACCCGGTCGCCTTCGGCTACACCTGGAACGAGAACGACTTCCATGCCGGCAAGTGGAACGGCGGATCGTTCAAGAAGGGCACCCTGCATCTCAACGGCACGCAGGCGCTCGACTATGCCCGGTCCCGGTACACCAGCGTGCCCGCCGAGTCGAGCGACTTCGCCCGGTCCGTGCGTCAGCAGCGGATCATGGGCTCGCTGCGAACGAAGCTGGGGTCCGGCGGACTCGGCTCGATCGGCCCGGGCCTGTCCCTGATGGACGCCCTCGGTGGACGGCTGAAGACCGACCTGTCGGCCATCGACCTGTTCCTGCTGTCGGGCCATCTGCAGCCGGATCGGCGCATTGAGCTCAAGGAGGGCGTCATCCTCGAGGCGACGCGCAGCAGCGCCGGGCAGTACATCCTGGCGGTCCTCGGCCGGCAGTCGGCAACGGACTATGCGCCGTTGAAGACCTGGCTCGCCCAGCAGCTGGCCAAGCCGATCGCCACCCCGTCGGCCTCCCCGAGTGGCACGTAACCGAACCGGCGCATTCGACCTGCCGCGCCTGCTCCTCGTCGCGCTGCGCGAGGTCGCGTCGCTGCTCGCCGGGCGCTACTCGCGGATCGAGGGAGCACACGGCGTCGTCGAGGATGGCGAGGGCAGGATCCTGGTGATCCACCCGATCTTCCCACCGCGCGAATGGAACCTGCCCGGTGGCAAGGTCGGGAAGCACGAGGCGCCGCACGAGGCGGCCGCCCGGGAGGTGCTCGAGGAGACCGGCATGCAGGTCGAGGTCGAGCGCTGCCTGCTGGTCGACGCGCATCGGTCACGGTCGACCGACTTCATCTTCGCCTGCCGGCCGGTGGGCGGCACGCTTGCGCCGCAGCCGGAGGAGATCGCCGAGGTTCGCTGGGTGAGCCGCTCCGAGGCCGCTGCGCTGGAGCCGAAGCTCGGCCAGCTCCTGGCCGGGCTTCCCGCGAGCGACCAAGCGATGCGCTATCGCGGCGGCGACTGACGCCGGAACCCCGAGCATCGGCGTGAAGCGGCGACGCGCCTAGAATCGGGAGCGTGAGCGAACCCACCCGCGACGCGCACATCCGCGCGATCCTGCGCCAGCTGCCCACCACGCCGGGCGTCTACCTGATGAAGGACGCCGGCGGTCGCGTGCTGTACGTCGGCAAGGCCGATTCGCTGCGCAACCGGGTGCGCAGCTACTTCGGCAGCAAGGGCGCGCTCGACGCGCGGATCCTGCGCATGACGACCGACGTCGCCGACATCGACTACATCCTGACCGATACGGTGAGCGAGGCGTTCCTGCTCGAGAGCAACCTGATCAAGGAGCACCGGCCGCGGTTCAACATCCGACTGCGGGACGACAAGAGCTACCCGTTCGTCAAGATCACGCTCGGCGAGGACTTTCCGCGCATCGTGCGCACCCGGAAGCTGGTACGCGACGGAAGCCGCTACTTCGGGCCGTACGCATCGGCCTCGAGCGTGGACGAGACGCTGAAGCTCCTGCGCAAGATCTTTCCGTTCCGCACCTGCAACCTCGACATTCCCGACGGCAAGCGTGTGCTCGAGCGGCCGTGCCTGCTGTACTACATCAAGCGCTGCCAGGGCCCGTGCATCCAGGCGATCGAGAAGGCCGAGTACCGGGCCACGATCGATCGCATCGTCGACTTCCTCGAGGGCCGCCAGGAGGGGATCGCGGCCGAGCTGCGGTCGCAGATGGAGGAAGACGCCGAGGCGCTGCGCTTCGAGGCCGCGGCCGCGAACCGCGACAAGCTGCGTGCCGTCGAGCGCACGATCGAGCAGCAGAAGGTGGCGGCCTACAGCCGCGCCGAGCACGATGTCATCGGCATGGCGCGCGAGGAGAACGACGCCTGCCTGCAGGTGCTGGTCGTGCGCAACGGCAAGATGATCGGGCGTGAGCACTTCATCGTGGAGGGGGCCCGGGACGTGCCCGACGCCGAGGTGCTCGGCTCCTTCATGCAGCAGTACTACGCCACGACCGACTCGGTTCCGCGCGAGGTCCTCGTCCCGTCGTTCCCGACCGATGCCGACGGGCTGGCGGCCTTCCTCTCGGATCGTCGCGGCTCGCGGGTGAGCGTCTCGGTACCGATGCGCGGCGACAAGCGCCGCCTCGTGGCGCTGGCCACTCAGAACGCCGTCGAGGCGCTGGCCAAGGAGCGCGCCGAGTGGCTCGCCGATGAGGGGAAGCGTGACGAGGCGCTTGCCGGCCTGGCCGAGGCGCTCGGCCTGCCGCGCCCGCCGGAGCGCATCGAGTGTTACGACATGAGCAACATCCAGGGCACCTCGGCGGTCGGAAGCATGGTCGTCTTTGTCAACGGCAAGCCTGAGCCGCGCGAATACCGGCGCTTCAAGATCCGCTCCGGCGAGACGCCCGACGACTTCCGGATGATGGCCGAGGTGCTCGGCAGGCGGTTCTCGCGCGCCGCCCGCCTGCGGGCCGAGACGGGCTACCTGTCGCTGGCCGCCGTCGGCGCCGACGAGGCGCCGGAGGGCGACACCGACGAGCCAGCCGACCTCGAGCATCTGGCCGGTCCGGTGGAGCGAGACGACCGGACCCAGCCGCGCGACGAGGGTTGGGCGCTGCCTGATCTGGTCATCGTCGACGGTGGCAAGGGGCAGCTCTCCGCGGCAGTACGGGTCATGGAGGAGCTCGACCTGCGCGACGTGCCGCTGGCCGGACTGGCGAAGCGCTTCGAGGAGCTGTACGTGCCCGGTCGTTCCGCGCCGATCGTGCTGCCGCGCACCAGCCAGGCGCTCTACCTGGTGCAGCGGCTTCGTGACGAGGCGCATCGGTTCGCGATCACCTACCACCGCAACGTGCGTGGCCGTCGGGCGTTGGCCAGCGTCTTCGACGACGTGGCTGGGATCGGTCCGACGCGCAAGAAGGCGCTGCTCAAGCGCTTCGGCAGCGTGCGGCGCATCAGGGAGGCATCGGTCGAGGAGGTGGCGCAGACGCCGGGCGTCAACCGTGAGCTGGCCGAGCGGCTGAAGAGCGCGCTCGCCCGCGAGGGGATGCTGGCCTGAGGACCGGTGGCGCCGCCGGGACGGTGCGGTGGCGTTGCAGCGCCGGGGTGGCGCACCTATAATCCTGCGGCCCGCCGCTTCGCGCGGCGTGTTTCGTGTCTGCGGGCGCTTCCACGCAGTCGCAGCGCCTCGCTCCCGAGCGAAGAGGACCACAGCCGAAGCATGACCTGGCGTCGCATCGCCCCCTGGGTGATCTTCATCACCCTGGCCCTGGCGATCTACATCGATCTTCCGCGCGACTGGCTGCCCTCGACGCTACCCGGCAACAACCTGAAGACGACGCTCGGGCTCGACCTGCAGGGTGGGATCCGGGTCACGCTCGCCGTCAGGCCGCAGGCGGGCCAGACCGTGACCGATGGTGACATGGAGACGGCGCGGAACATCATCGAGCGACGCGTCGGCGGCATCGGCGTGTCGGAGCCACAGGTGCGCACCGAGATCGGCCAGGACGGCAGCCGGCGGATCATCGTCGAGGTGCCGGGCATCAGCAACGAGCAGCAGGTGCGCGACCTGATCGGGTCGACGGGCCAGCTCCAGTTCCTGGATCCGAAGGGGCAGACGCTCACCGAGCAGCAGCCAGTCGCCGACCTCATCGCCAACGGGACGATCGGCGTCATCTTCGACGGCGCGCAGATCGAGCCGGGCAGCGTCGCGCCGAGCAGCAACAACGGCCAGCTCGGCGTCGTGTTCAACCTGAAGGAGCAGGGCAGCGCCGCGTGGTGCCAGTTCACCAGCTCGCACGTCAACCAGCCTGGACCGATCGCCCTCGACGGCAAGGTGATCACCACCCCGAACATCGAGGGCGCCATCTGCGGCGGGCAGACGATCATCACCGTCGGCAGCAGCGGCCAGGCGGCCGAGACCGAGCGGACGAACCTCTACAACACGCTCCGGTTCGGCGCGCTGCCGGTCTCGCTGCAAGAGCAGGGCGTCGAGCAGCAGACCGCCACGCTCGGCGCGAACTTCCTCGGCCAGGCGCTGATCGCCGGTGGGATCGGCCTGCTGCTGGTCCTGTTCTTCATGATCGCCTTCTACCGCCTGCCGGGCGTGCTCGCCTCCCTGGCGCTCGTCTACTACACCCTGGTGGTCTACGCCGTCTTCCGCCTCATCGGCGTGACGCTGACGCTGGCCGGCGTGGCGGCGTTCATCCTCAGCATCGGCATGGCGGTCGACGCCAATATCCTCATCTTCGAGCGGATGAAGGAGGAGATCCGCGCCGGGAAGACGCTCGCACCGGCGATCGAGGCGGGCTTCAACCGCGCCTGGTCGAGCATCCTCGACTCGAACGTCAGCTCCATCCTGGTCGCGGCGTGGCTGTACTGGCAGGGCACCACCGTGGTCCGCGGCTTCGCGCTCGTCCTGATCATCGGTGTGCTCGTCTCGATGTTCAGCGCCATCACCCTGACCCGCACGATGCTGCGCTACGTGGTGCGGACCGACTGGGGCAAGAACATCGAGCTCTACCACGTGGAGCGCTGACCGATGTTCGACTTCGTCGCCCACAAGCGCTGGTACTTCCTGCTCAGCGCGTT
>DASSTC010000008.1:0-16792 GCA_035708065.1 Candidatus Limnocylindria bacterium
GGAGTGGGTGAAGGGGTTGGCGTCGCGGTGGGCACCGGCTGGAGGTCCGTGTCGAGCTGCGTGTAGTGCTCCCACAGGTACTCGCGGATGGTGAGGCCCGAGTCGTGGACCTCCTTGGCGACCTTCCGGCCCAGGTAGCGGTAGTGCCACGGCTCGTAGTGGAAGCAGGTCGCCTGGGAGAAGATCGCACCACCCTTGCCGAGCGGATAGCTCAGCACCCAGCCGTACTTCCACGAGTTGTCGTACATCCATCTCCCGGTCGGCGTCGTCATCCAGTCGCCGGGAAGCGCGCTCGGGCCACCGAGCGCCTTGAAGTCGATCGTCAGGCCGAGCTGGTGCTCCGAGTGCCCCGGTCGCTGCGAGTAGGTGATGGCGTCGTCGTAGCCATCGACCCCGACCCAGCCGTTGAACGACGCGACCTGTTCGTCGTAGCTGCGATACGGGCTGTTGACCTCGATCGGCGTGCCATGCTTGGCCGCGGCATCGGTGAGATCGCGGAGATCGTCGATCGCCACCTCGCGGATGAGGCCGGGACCCGCGATGCCGGCGTCGCCCACCGGCACGAGGTCGGGCGGCACGTAGTCGTCCGGGACGCGCAGCAGCCAGTCGACGAGCGTTGTGCTCCAGTCGTCATACCCGTTCGGCACGGTCATGATGTCGGCCAGCCGGCACTCGGGCAGCGGACCGATTGCCCGCGCCGGCGCGGGCGCAACGAACGAGGCCCCCAGGAGCGTCATCCCGAGGACGAGAGCTGCCGTGAGCGCGGATCCGCGCAGCCTGCGTCCATGCATCGGTCGGTTGGCCGCCTACGATAGCGGGGTGAAGACCCGAACGAATCTCCGAGCCGCCATCGTGGTGTGCGTCATCGCTCTGTTGACGGCATGCACCGATGCCACGGCGACGCCCACGCCGGCCGCCTCCACGCCCGCGGCCCCCACCCAGACGCCGTCACCGACCGCCTCGCCATCGCCGACGCCCACCCCACCGGCGACCTTCCCGTTGGCTGTCGTGACCGGCATCACCAACGTGAAGGCGGTGATCACGCTCGACGAGCTCGGGACGCTGGCCGACAGCGGCAAGCTGATCGTGCCGTGCGGCGTGACGATCACCGAGCCGGCGCTCGAACCGGCTGGCGAATGCATGGCGGCCGACAAGATCGAGGCGACGCTCAAGAAGAGCCAGAAGAAGATCGCGCTGCTGCCGCCCGGCCTGGTGAACACCGCCACGAAGGTGCTCGCGATCGCCGGCGACGGCCCGTTCGGCATGTTCGGCCCCGACCTGTTCGGCGACCCGGAGGCGCGCGCCCTGCCCTACCCGATCACCGGCCAGGCGATGGTCGGCGACCCAGCGTCGGACCCGCAGACCCTTGACGCGCAGTGGGTCGCCTACGACCCCGACCAGGTCTGGACGCTCACCAACCTGGGCAGCCTGTGCGCCGATCGCGGCGCCGCCTACCAGGCGGTCGGCCTTGGTAAGGGCTGGCCGTGGGCCTTCGACGGCGGCACCGCGAAATACTCCGGACCGGCGGTGGTGGATCCGCCCGATCCGCCGCCATACAACGGGTTGCCGTTCGTGCGGCCGATCGACACCGGCAACGACGGCGCCACCGCCGAGGTGGTGAAGCGCTCCGACCTGGCCATCGCCGACCACGAGTGCCCGATCATGCCCGACGCGCAGTGGCGTCCCGCCACCGGCAGCTCGGTTTCGCTGTCGGTGCCGGAGGAGCTCATCGGGCAGTGGAAGGACAAGCTCGGGATCGACATCCTGTACATCGCCGCCAACCACCTGAGCGATCGGGGCGTGGCGGGCATCAAGTCCACCCTCGACCTGCTGAAGAAGCACGACATGCCGAACACCGGCCTCGGCATGGACCTCGACCAGGCGCTCGAGCCGGCGTACGCCGAGGTGGCCGGGCTGAAGGTCGCGGTCGTGGCGTTCAACGACGTCAACGGCGTGACCGCGGCCGCCCCCGGCACGCCGGGCGTCGCCTGGATCACCAAGTCGAACATCGACACCGCCGTGCAACGCGCGAAAGACGGCGGCGCGGACCTGGTGATCTGCGCCCCGCAGTGGTGGGGCGGGGCCGAGTACCACGACGACCTGTGGCCCGTCCAGGAGACGCAGATCGGCTGGTTCGACGGCGCGGGGTGCGACCAGGTCATCGGCTCGGGGACCCACGTCGCGGGGCCGCTGCTGGTGCGCGGCACCGGCGAGAAGGCAAACGTCGTCCTCGTCAGCCCGGGCAACTACATGTTCGGCCAGGACTGGTGGCAGGAGGTGCAGGAGGGCGTGATCCTCGACCTCACCTTCCGCGGTACGCGGCTGGTCAACGTGCGGATGCGTCCGACCGTCCAGATCCTGCAGGCGCGACCCGCGCTGCTCGACCCGGAGGCCGACGGGCACTACGTGCTGGACCGCATCTGGAAGTACGCCACGCTCGACTACTGACCGATGCGGACGGCGCCGCCCGCCGTCACGGTTCGACCGATGCTGCCTCCGGCAGCGGCCCGCTCTCCGTGCTGCGGCGCGGACGGCCGCTGACCATCGCGACCACGGCACCGATGATGACGACCCCGGCGATGAGCGTCCGCGGCGTGACCGGCTCGCTGTGCAGCAGCGCCCCGAGCCCCACGGCAACGATCGGGTTGACGTAGGCGTACGTGCCGACCGTCGAGATCGGCGCGTTGCCGAGCAGCCAGACGTAGCCGGTGAAGCCGATGAGCGAGCCGAAGACGATGAGGTAGCCGAGCGCCAGGATCGATGCCGTCGAGAATGTCGCGGGCTCGAGATTGGCGGCCTCGCCGACCAGGCCGCCGGCGATGAACAGCGCCACGCCGCCGGCGAGCATCTCCATGCCCGTGCCGAGCAGGGCGGAGCGTGGCATCGGCGCGCCGCGCGAGTAGATCGAGCCGAGCGCCCATGAGATCGCGGCAATGATGACCAGCCCCACGCCAATCGGGTCGATGCTGTCGACGTCGCTGCCGGACACCGGCGCGAGCAGGATCGCGACGCCGATGAAGCCGGCCAGGATGCCGCCGATCGCCAGCGCCGACGGCCGTTGCCTCGTCGCCACCGCGTCGAACACCGCCAGCCAGATCGGCACGGTCGCGACGAGCACCGCGGCGATCCCCGACGGGATGCGCAGCTCGGACAGCACCACGAAGCCGTTGCCGCCGAGGAGCAGCAGGACGCCGACGATGGCGGCTGCTCGCCATTGCGCCGAACCGGTGCGCTCCTGTGGCGTGCGCGTGACGCGCGCGCGGGCCCACAGGAACGCGAGCATCAGGATGCCGGCGACGACGTAGCGGGCGCCCGCCGCCAGGAGCGGCGGAAGCGTCTCGACCATCACGGCGATGGCCAGATAGGTCGATCCCCAGACGAGGTAGACAGTCAGCAGCGCCGCCGCGACCTTGGCGGTCGACGGCGGCGCGGACGGTGGCATCCGGGCATTGTGCCGCGTTGCCGGTCGCTCCGCTTTTCGGAGCGGATGCGCGACCGGTGGAGCTAGATCTCGCCCTCCGGATCCGGCTTGGCGCCGATGCCCGCGTCGTCGCTCTTCGTCGCCAGCGTCGTCTGCCACGGCTTGCGGTCCGTGGCCGGAAGATCGCCCCAGGCAGGCCCGGGGACGTGTGTCTTCGACGGATCGACCTGCGCCGCGACGGGCGCCGGCTCGGGCTCGGCGTCGATGCCCAGTCCCGCGCGATCGGCACCCTCGATGCTGCCCATCGGGCCGGTGCGCTGCGGCTTCGCAGGTGGCTGGTGGCGGTCGATCACCGGCGGCCGGTTGTCCTGGTTCGGCGGGTGCTGGTTCGCCGGGTGCTCGTCGGCCGGCGGCTGCGGATCGGTGTTCATGCCAGGCGCGAGGTGCAGATTCCGGGCCGCGCGGGACGCCGCGCTGCTCAGTCGGGGAGCGAGCGCTCGGCGGGGCCGATGTAGCGGACTGCCGGGCGGATGAGCCGGTTGGCGGCCGCCTGCTCGAGACAGTTGGCCGTCCAGCCGGCGTGGCGCGCCAGCGCGAACGTCGCGGGGAAGAGGTCGGGTGGCAGACCGATGCCCTGCAGCACCGCCGCGGCGTAGTACTCGACGTTCGTCTTGATGACCCGATGCGGCTTCAGCTCGGCAAGGACGCGGAGCGCGATGTCCTCGACCTCGACCGCCATGGCCAGCCAGTCGGCCACGCCGGTCAGGCCCTCGGCGACCTTGCGCAACGCCGCCGCGCGCGGGTCGTAGGCGCGGTACAGCCGGTGGCCGAAGCCCATGATCCGCTCGCGGCGGCCGACGGCATCGCGAATCCAGCGCTCGGCCTGCTGCGCCGACCCCATCTCGTGCAGCTGGTTGACGACCTCGGTCGGCGCGCCGCCGTGAATCGGTCCCTTGAGCGCACCGATCGCGCCGGCCACCGCGCTGGCGATGTCGGACTGCGTCGAGGTGATGACCCGCGCCGTGAAGGTCGAAGCGTTGAATCCGTGCTCGGCACCGACGACGAAGTACGCATCCAACGCACGTGCGGCCGCCTCGTCCGGTCGCTCGCCGCGCAGCTGGTACAGGAAGCCGGCGGCGAGGCCCAGCTCCGCATCGGGCGAGATCGGCTCCTGGCCCTCGCGCAGCCGGGCGAACGCGGCCAACGCCGACGGCGAGAAGGCGGTCAGCGCCCGTGCCTGCTCGGGGGTCGGCGGCCACGATGGCCGTGTGGTCGCGCCCCACGCCGAGACCGCGGTGCGCAGCGCATCCATCGGCAGCGTGGTCGGCGGCAGCCGCCGCAGGATCTCGACGACCTCGGTCGGCAGTGGAGCCGCCGGCAGCGACACGTCGCCTCGCCACTCCCCGGTCCACAGCAGCTCGGCGACCTGCGCGTAGCTGCCCCGCTCGACGAGCTCGCCGATCGGGTAGCCACGATACAGCAGCCGGCCGTTCGCGCCGTCGACCTTGGACAGCGCCGTCTCCCCGGCGATGACGCCCTCGAGGCCGGGTGAGTAGGGTCGCGCGTGGGCATCGGCTTCGGGCATGACGCGAGTCTAGATCGTCGTCATCCGCCAACGTGTAACCCTCCCGGTACGTTCTAACACGAGCATCTGCTCGCAATAGAAACCATCGGAGGGTCACATGTCACCGCTCTCTCGCCTGGCCGTCACCGCGGTCGCGCTCGGCGCCCTGCTCGTCGGCGCGACGAGCGCGCTCGCAGCCAACGCCTCACCGGCGGCGCCGGCGGACCATGCCCACGCCGCGGCGCGGACGAACCGCGATGCGTTCCGCGCCGACATGCGCAAGCTCTGGGAAGACCACATCACCTGGACCCGCCTGTTCATCGTCAGCGACGTGGCCGATCTGCCCGATCTGCAGGCCACCACGGCCCGCCTGCTGCGCAACCAGGACGACATCGGCGACGCGGTGGCGAAGTTCTATGGCCGCGCTGCCGGCGACCAGCTGAGCGCGCTGCTCAAGGACCACATCCTGCTCGCCGCGCAGCTGCTCAACGCGGCCAAGGCCGGCGACAACGACGCCGTCAACCAGGCGAGTGCCAACTGGTATGCCAACGCCGACGAGATCGGCGCGTTCCTGCATGACGCGAATCCGAAGCAGTGGAGCCTGGCCGACATGCAGGGCATGATGAAGATGCACCTCGACCTCACCCTCGAGGAAGCGGTCGCGCACCTGACCGGCGACTTCGCCGCGGACGTTGCTGCCTACGACAAGGTCCACGTCGAGATCCTGCAGATGGCCGACATGCTGTCGCACGGGATCATCGCCCAGTTCCCGGCAGCCTTCGCCAGCTAGGCAGATGCGGAGCGCGGGCCGCTCCCGCGCTCCGCAGCCATCCCAGCGTCTACCATCGGCCAATGACCGATCGACCGATGCCCCCCAAGGGCGACCTTGACACCACCAAGCAGTACCAGGCGCACTTCAAGACGGAGAAGGGCGAGATCGTCGCCGACCTGTTCGCAACCGATGCGCCCCTCACCGTCGAGAACTTCGTCAACCTGGCTCGCGCGGGCTTCTATGACGGCACCACGTTCCACCGGGTGATCCCCGGCTTCATGGCCCAGGGCGGTGACCCGACCGGCACCGGCACCGGCGGCCCGGGCTACCAGTTCCGAGACGAGTTCTCGCCCGCGCGCCGGCACGACGCCGAGGGCGTGCTCTCCATGGCGAACGCCGGGCCGGGCACGAACGGCTCGCAGTTCTTCATCACCTATGGTCCGACGCCGCACCTCGACAACCGCCACTCCGTCTTTGGCCGCGTGACGTCCGGTATGGACGTGCTGCGCTCGATCCGCGAGCGCGACCCGCAGCGCGACCGCCAGCCCGGCGATCGGATCGAGACGATCGAGATCACCGAGTCCTGACGCCGGCCCTCGGCCGATGCCTCGCCGACTGACCATCGCGGACGCGGTCCGCCAGCCGCTCCCCGGCATGGACGCCCCGACCCGGGTGCAGTTCACGCCCGACGGCCGGGCGCTGACCTACCTGCAGGCGCCGCCGGGCTCGGTCGTCCGTTCGGTGTGGCGACACGATCTCGAGACGGGCGAGCGCCGGTTGCTGGCCGGCCCGGCGCCCGATGCGCCGCTGTCGCGCGAGGAAGAGCTCCGACGCGAGCGCCGCCGCGAGAAGGGCGCCGGCATCACCGACTACCAGGCGGCGAACGACGGCACGCTGCTGGTCCTCATGGCCGGCCGCGTGTTCGTGAGCCACGCGGGTCGACCCGCGGAAGCAGTTTCGGGGATCGACGGCGCCCAGGAGGCGCGCCTGTCGCCCGACGGCCGGCGCATCGCCTTCGTGCGCCGCGGCGACCTGCACGTCGTCGCCTCGACCGGCGGCCCGGTCCGGCGCCTGACCGATGACGCCGAGCCGGGCGTGTTCAATGGCCTCGCCGAGTACATCGCCGCAGAGGAGCTGGGACGCCAGGTCGGGATGTGGTGGAGCGGCGACAGCGCCGCGCTGGCCTTCGCCCACGTCGACGAGCGTGAGGTCGCCACGTACCCGATCCCGCATCTGCAGGGCGCGGATGTGGCCATCGAGGTCGAGGCGCAGCCCTACCCGTTCGCCGGCGCTCGCAACGCGAGCGTCGCGCTGCGCGTCGCCGCCGGCGACGGCGGCGTGCCGCATGAGGTCGACCTCGGCATGGCCCCCGACGACTACCTCGCGCGCGTCGTCGCCGACGACCACGGCGGCTGGCTGGTCGCGGTCCTGCCGCGCGACCAGCGATCGCTGCACTGGCTCCGGGTCGGCAGCGACGGGTCGGCGCGTGAGCTGTGGGTCGAGCACGGCGATCCGTGGCTCAATCTCGACGACGACACGCGGGTCCTCTCCGACGGACGCATCCTGCGCTCGACGGAACGCACCGGTTTCCGTCATCTCGAGCTGCGTCGACCGGACGGCGGCGCCGAACGTCAGCTGACCGGCGGCGCATGGATGGTCACCGAGGTCGTCGGCGTGGACGAGGAACGCAACGAGGTCCTGGCGATCACCACGCGAGCCGGCGTGCTCGAGCGCCACCTCGACGCAATCCCGCTCGGCGGCGGCGAGCCCCGCCGCCTGACCGACGACCACGGCTGGCATGCCGCCGCGCTCAGCCGCGACGGCACGACCTGGGTCGACAGCTGGTCGTCGCTCGAGGCAGCCCCGTCGGTCATCGTCCGCTCGCGGGTGGGCGCGGCGCCGGTGACCATCCACGCGCCGAGCGAAACCGCGCAGAGCGCCGGCCTCACGCCTCCCGAGCTGCTGGAGGTCTGCGCGGCGGACGGCACGACCCGGCTGCACGCCGCGCTGTACCGGCCACCGCACGCCGATCAGCCGCCGCCCGCCGTGGTGTGGGTCTACGGCGGGCCGCACTCGCAGAAGGTCGCGGACGACTGGGCGCTGACCGTCGAGATGCAGCGGCAGCTGCTGCGCCAGGCGGAATTCGCGGTGCTCGTCGTCGACAACCGCGGCACGGCGAACCGCGGCGTGGACTTCGAGTCCCTGATCCAGGCCGAGCTTGGCCGCATCGAGGTCGCCGACCAGGCGGCCGCCGTGCGTGAGCTCGCCGCCCGCGGGGAGCTGGATGCGGCCCGGGTCGGGATCACCGGCGGCAGTTACGGTGGCTACATGACGCTGCTGGCGATGATGCGCGAGCCGGAGCTGTTCCGTGCGGGCGTGGCGTCCGCGCCGGTCACAGACTGGCGTCTGTACGACAGCGCCTACACCGAGCGCTACATGGACACGCCGGAGGCCAACCCGGACGGCTATCGCGCCGCGTCGCTCGTCAGCCAGGCCGGCCGACTCGTCGGACGGGCGCTGCTGATGCACGGCCTCATTGATGAGAACGTCCACTTCCGGCACACGGCGCGCCTGCTGGCGGCGCTCACCGAGGCCGAGCGTGACGTCGACCTCGTCGTCTTCCCCGCCGAGCGCCACGGCGAACGCGCCGAGGCAGCGCGGCGCCAGCGGCTGCGACGGCCGATCGCCTTCTTCGAGGAGCACCTGCTCTCCGACTGACAGCGGCAGCCTGAGCCGATCCGGTGGCTCGCCGTCATGTGGCGGTCGGGCCACCGGCCTCAGCCCCGTTCCCCCCTCCCGGCATGCGCCGGGATGCTCCAGTCAGGCCGCCTCGTACAGCAGCTCGAAGGTGGCGACCGGGTCCGGGGCGAACGCGACGCGGGTGCTGCACGCGCTGCAGACCAGCTCGTCGTCGGCCTCGTCGACCGCGAACGCGACCTCGTCCTCGCACCACGGGCAGGTAAGTGAAATCATCATGGCCGCATCGTGAGCGTGCGATGTGACACCTAGCGTGTCGCAATCGCGAGGCATCGGCATGGAGCCGACGTGGCGGTCATCCCCCATCGGTTCGGCTGACGGCGCGCGCGGCAATGTCGTAGCCTGTCGCGCGTCGGTTGCCCGGCAGGGACGCCCTGCACCGATGCTTGGGATACCGAGGTCCCGAGAGTACGCGAGCGCCCGGAGTCCAGCTTGCTGCGTTCGCGTCCCGCGCTGCCCGCGATGGGTGGCACGCTCTCCGACTGGCGCACCTTCGGCGCGTCGCGCTACCGCGCCTTCCGGCTGCTCGCCGTGGCGCAGGGCGTCATCGGCGCGTTGTCCGGACCGGCCATCGTCATCCCGCTGTTGCTCGAGCTGGGCGCACATCCGGCGCTGGCGACCGGCCTGGCGGTGCTGCCGGTGCTCGGCACGATGTCGCAGCGCCTCGTCCCGACCTTGCTCGACCGCACCGATGGCAACCTGCGCGGCCTCGTCGTCCTGGCGGCGACGATCGGAGAGCCCCGGGGCCTGCTCTTGGCCCTCGTCGTTGCGCTCACCGCCGCCGGGATCCTGCCGAACGGCGTGGCCATCGGTCTCATCGCGGTGATCGTCGGGATCCTGGGCTCGCTCGGCGCCGTCGGCTACGGGATGCTGCAGTCGTGGTACCAGATCATCCTGCCCGATGCCGAGCGGCGCCTGGTGGCGCCGCGGCTGGGCGGCATCACGCTGGGGATCGGCTCGATCCTGCTGCTGCCCATCGCGCTGACGATCGACGGGTTCGTCGCACGCATCGGCCTGTGGGCGTATGCCGCGCCCTTCGTCATCGCGGGCACCGCGGGCATCGGTGCCGCGATCAGCCTGCGGCGGCTGCCGTCACCCGGTCGCGTGCGAGTGCCGCGCCAGGCGGCTGCATCGGCCGTGCTCGACGATAGCCGGCTGCGTCGACTGGCGCGCGTGCTGACGATGGCATCGCTCGCCGCCGGGCTGTGCCCGTTCCTGTCGGTGTACGCGATCTCGGTGCTCGGCACCGGGCCGGGTTTCGCCATCCTCCTCTCCGCCGTCTCGTCGGCCACGCTCGTCGTCTCGTCGCTGGTCGTGAGCTCGCAGCTGGTGCGCGGCTCGTCGTCCCGCCTGCTGCGCGGTTCGATGCTGCTGCGCGGCACGGCGCTGACCCTGGCCCTGGCCGCCGCCCCGGGCTTCGCCTTCGCGCCGCTGGTGCTGGTCGTGGTCGCGCTGCTGCTCGCGGCCGGCGACACCGCCGGGCAGCTCTCGGCCAACGAGCGGCTCTTCCGGCTGGCGACCGGCCCCTCGGTGATCGCTTTTCAGAGCCACTTCATCGTGCGCAACACGCTCTTCTACGCCGGCGGGATGCTCGCCGGGTCGGCGGTCATGTTGCTCGGCGGCTACGTGGGCTTCGCGCTCTTGTTCGGCGCATCGGGCGCCGTGCGGTTCGGCGCCGCGCAGCAGACCGAGCTGTCGGGTGCGGGGCACGCGACCGAGCGACTCGCGGCATCGACGTGAGGTCGTGGCGGGCGTAACGGGCCGAAGGTCGCAACGGGCGCTGAAGGAACCGGTACATCGTCGCAGCGCGCCGAGTACTCAGCCGGTCGACCGTACCGCATACCCAGGCGCCCGCTATACCGCGGCAAGGCAACGAGAAGCTCGCGGCATCGCCATAACCAGCCCTACAGGGACCAATACCGAGGAGCTGTGCCGAAGGTGACGCATAGCGGCGCCCATCGGAGCCGCAATCGCGCATTCGAAACGGACCTGGAACAGTACTGATCCTTTGGGGCACCGCAGAGCTTCGACCCTGCCAGGCGCTCGGATCACCGACCCAGAAAGGGATCGCAACCCGCCCGTGCTGCATCGGTCTATTTGCGCGTTTGCGCAACCAGTGACATACTCGTCCACTACATGGAAGCAATCCTCGATCGCGACGTCGTTCGCGACCGCACCGCGGCAATCGCCCGCGCCCTGGCCGATGCCAAGCGGCTGTGCGTGCTCGAGACCCTGGCGCAGGGCGAGCACAGCGTCAGCGAGCTCAGCCGCGAAGTCGGCTGCCAGGTCCCGAACATGAGCCAGCACCTCGCCGTGCTGCGCAGCGCCGGGATCGTGGCGACGCGACGCGAGGGCAGCACCGTCTTCTACCGCCTCGCGGACCAGCAGGTCCTCGAGATCTACCGTCTCCTGCAACAGGTCGCCAGCTGAGTCGCGACCGGAAAGGACTGATGACAACGATGTCGAACATCCAGGAAGCGACCGACGCCAACTTCGACCAGCTTGTGCTGCAGAATGACAAGCCGGTCGTCGTCGACTTCTGGGCGGCCTGGTGCGGACCGTGTCGCATGGTCGCCCCCGAGATCGACAAGCTGGCGGCCAAGTACGACGGCAGCGTCGACGTCGTGAAGGTCGACGTGGATGCCAGCCCGCAGACCGCGCAGCGCTACGGGATCATGAGCATCCCCACGGTCGCCTACTTCGTACCTGGGCAGCCACCGCGCGCCGCGGTCGGGTTCCGCCCGCTCGAGGCGCTCGAGTCCGCCTTCGGCCTGGAGACTGTCGCCAAGAGCGCCTGAGCTCAAACCCAGACCGATGCGCCCGCTCCCCACCGGGAGCGGGCGTTTTCATGTCCGGCAAGTAGGCCCTTCGGCAGGGTTCACTCACCGATGACCGTCGGTCATACTGCTGCCCGCATGTCGCTGCCCGGACGCCTGCTGATCCCCTTCGTCGCCGCCGTCGCGCTGGTCGGCGTTGCGCCGCCGGCACCGGCGCATGCCGCCGATGGCCTGGAGGTCGTCACCGCCGCGACATACCGGCTGTTCCCCGACCAGGGACGCGTCCACGTCGAGATCGACGCGCGCGCCACGTCGCGCGAACCCGACACGGCGGACGGCCGGGTCATCTCGGGCGTCACCTTCAGCGTCCAGCCGGGGATCGTCAACGTGCGCGCCTCGTCCGGCGGCGCACCGATCAGCGCAGGCATCGAGCGACGCGCCGACGAGTTCACCGACGTGTCGGTCACGTTCGGCCGCATGCTGCACTTCGGCGAGTCCTACCGCTACGCGGTGAGCTTCGACCTGGTCGATCCGGGCGGTGCCGCCGGTCGCGACATCCGCATCGGTCGCAGCGTCGTCGCCTTCCCGGTGTGGGCCTTCGGCAGCAGCAACGTGCCCGGTGGCAGCGTGACGGTCGAGGTGCCGACCGGCTACAACGTCAGCGTCGAGGGCAGCCAGCTGACCACGACCGACCACAGCGACGGGTCGACCACGCTCAGCGTGTCATCGATCCCCGACCCCTACGCGTTCTTCGCCTATGTCTCCGCGGACCGTCCCGGCGCGTTCACCGAGACACCCGTATCGGTGTCGCTCGGTGGGCGCACGGCATCGGTCCACGTGCGCGCCTGGGAGGACGACGCCGACTGGGGCAAGCGGATGAAGACGCTGCTGACCGACGGACTGCCGGTGCTGCATGACCTCATCGGTCTGGAATACACGATCGGCGGACCGCTGAACGTCGAAGAGGCGGCCACCTCGCGCCTCGGCGAATACGCCGGCATCTTCAACAACGTCGACGACACGATCACGGTCCGCTACGACGCCGATGCCTACGTCGCTCTCCACGAGGCCGCCCACATCTGGTTCAACCAGCAGCTCTTCCCCGAGCGCTGGATCGGTGAGGCGTTCGCCGAGTTCTACGCGGTCCAGGCGGGGCAGCAGATCGGCGCCACGGGCGACACGTTCACGCTCGACGACAACGCGATGAAACACCGGATCGCGCTGAACAGCTGGGGTGCCGTCGGCGTCGAGGACCTGGCGGTCGAGGACTACGCCTACGCGGCGACCTACCATCTCGCCACGCTCATCGCCGACCGCACCGATCTGGCCGGGCTACGCAAGGTGTGGAAGGCCGCCGCGGACGACGAGCTCGCCTACCTGCCCGCCCACAGCGATGTCTCGCCGGGCATCAGCGTGGCGGTGACCCAGAAGGGCTGGCAGAAGCTGCTCGACCTGCTCGAGGAGCGCACCGGCAAGAACTTCGACGACCTGTGGGACGAGTGGGTCGTGGACGACGCCGACCGGCCGCTGCTCGACGAGCGCGCGGCGGCGCGGACGACATACCACGCGCTCGTTGCCGAGGCCGGGACCTGGGAGCTGCCGCACGCCATTCGCTACGACATGGGCTCGTGGAACTTCAGCGACGCCCGCGAAGAGATGGCCACCGCCGACGAGATCCTCCTCCAGCGCAACGAGATCTCGTTGCGCGCGGATGCCATGGACCTCACCCCGCCGCCGACGCTCGAAGCGGTCTTCGAGGGATCGCGTGGCCTGCAAGCGGCGAGCGACGAGGCGCGCGCCGAGCTCGCCACGCTCGACGGCATCGCCTCGACGACGCAGCTGCTCGGTATCCAGCCGTCCGCGCTCGAGACGATCGGCCTGCTCGGCGAGCAGCCGCAGCTCGACCTCGACGCCGCGCGCACGAAGTTCGAGTCGGGCGACCTGGCCGCGGCGGATCAGGCGGCCGCCCGTGCCGGCTCGACGCGCACGGGCGCCGTCGACCAGGGCCGCCTGCGGGTCGTCGTGGCCGGGGGTGGGCTGCTCGGCCTCGACGTCCTGGCCATGCTCGCAGTCGGCCTGCGGCGGCGCAGCCGCCGGCGTCGCTTCGAGCGCCTCCAGGCGCGGGTCAACCCGCCGACGTTCAGCACCTGATCGCGCTCCTCACAGCCTGGCGCGGGGTGGGCCCCGCCACGACGAACGGCGTGGCGGGTCGCTAGGCTGTTGCCCACCGTGCATCGGTCCATCCTCGCCGTCCTCTTCGGCACCTTCACCCTGCGGCTCAGCACCGGGCTGACCGGCACGCTGCTCTTCTACTACCTCGCCGACCTGCCTCGTCACGGCGGTCCGAGCGTCGACGCGTTCACCGTCGGGTTGCTCACCGCGACCTACTTCGTCGCCGAGCTGATCCTGTCGCCCGGCTTCGGCGTGCTGTCGGACCGGCTCGGTGCGCATCGAGTCATGCAGTGGGGACCGGTCTTCGGTGCCGTCGCCGTCGTGATGACCGGGCTCACGGCAAGCGTGCCGCTCCTGGCGCTGACCCGGCTGCTTGAGGGAGCCGCCGGCGCGGCGAGCATCCCCAGCATCCTCGGTTACATCGCGCTGGCAACGAGCAACGATGAGCAGCTGCGCGGCCGCACCGTGGCACGCTTCGAGGCCGCGACGCTCGCCGGCATCGGCGTCGGCGTGGTGCTCGCCGGGGTGCTCTACGACCTCATCGGGCGCAACGCCTTCTTCCTCAACGCCGGTATCTACGCCGGGTCGTACCTCATCTACCGATACGGCGTGGCCGACCT
The DNA here is from genome assembly GCA_035708065.1 of Candidatus Limnocylindria bacterium. Classification (GTDB taxonomy): domain Bacteria; phylum Chloroflexota; class Limnocylindria; order QHBO01; family QHBO01; genus JAICUY01. Next base: position 14,084 of record DASSTC010000008.1, read on the forward strand.
GGCGCCGCAGCTGCGCGCTGCCGGCCTCGAGCATGCCGTCCACGACCGATTCGACTTCGGTCGGTACCGGTCCGTCCTGTCGAGCCCGAGCGTCTGGCTGCTGGCTCCGACCTGGATCGCGCTCAACGCGATCGTGGGCGCATGGACGACGCAGAGCGTCTTCCAGCTCGTTCGCGAGCCGAATCCGGCGTTCGATTCGCAGCTGCTGATGGGCGGCCTCGAGCCAAGCCAGGTGAGCGCCGGCATGGCCGTCGCGCTCGTCGTCTTCTTCGCGGGCCTCTTCTACTGGGGCAACCGATTCAAGCGCTACCGGCGCACGACGATCATCGGGATCGGGATCGGCGGTGGGCTGCTGATGATGGCCGCGATCTTCGGGCTGAACCATGCCCATGGCTGGCCGATGCCGGTCGTCGCGCTGTGCCTGCTCGGGCTGGTGGCCGGCCTGTTCGTTCTCGCCGGGGCGACGCCCGCCGCGCTGGGACTGCTGGCCGACATCAGCGAGTCGCACCCCGCGGACCGCGGCGTGATCATGGGCCTCTACTCGGTGTTCCTGGCGCTGGGCCAGATCGTCGGGGCGCTCGTCAGTGGCAAGGCGGCGGATTGGCAGGGCATTGACGGGCTGCTCGTCGCGTCGCTCGGCCTGCTCCTCGTCGCGCTGCTTCCCTTGAACCGGTTACGTGCCTCGGAGCACCTGGTCGGCGTTTCGGCGGGTGATGGGCGTGCGGTGCAGCCACGAGCGAACGTGGACCCGGCGGCGTAGTGGGCGCATCGCGCCGCTGGGCCCGAGGCATTCGCGGGTAGCCAGCAGGTGGCTCTATCGGCGGCTGGGCAGCTGCTTGGGGCCTCCTGAAGGCGCCGAAATGCCGTTGGTCCGTCGAAATCGCCAGCGTGTGGCTCCGCCAGCGAACGAAGCCGCGACGTGCTCTCCTCGTTCGCTGATAGAGCCACCCAGTGGCTGCGACAAGCGACGCGCTGACGCGCGACAAACTCAGGTGAAGAGCAGCGCATTCCCGCCCGGATCCTCGCCCGAGCGCAGGGCTGCGAAGACGCGCCGACCGCGCATCGGGAACGCAGCGTCGAGGGCAGGGCCGGCATCCGCAACCGCTTGGCGGTTCGCTGCCGTGTCGCTCAGCACGAGGATGATGCGGTCGACGCCGGAATCGCGCTGCTTGTTCATGATCGGCCGCACCTGGAGCTGAACCTCGCGCAACCGCGTGATGAACTCGACACCGATGCTGACCGGACCGCGCAGCAGCACGTCGAACGCGCGTGGGTCACCGACGATCTCGGTACCGGCCTCGACGAAGACCTTCCATGACGTCCCGACCAGGCTGAGGAAGCGTTTCGCGATCTGAAGCTGTGGCGCATCGCGCAGCGCCGGCGCGCCGGGATAGAGCCGCAGCCAGCACTGGCGGCCGACGACAGCCGCGATGCGCGCGAAGTCGACGATCGCCACGCCGGCGTCCTGACCGCGTTCGATCCGGCCAACCTTCGAGGCCGACCAGCCCAGCGAGGCCGCGACTCGCTTCTGCGTCAGGCCGGCCACGAGCCTGGCCCGACGGAGCTCGAGCCCGTTCTCGTGGAGCTCGCGCGCCATTCGCATCTGCGCCTCGTGGACTGCACGCAGCTTCGGTGGCATGGCGCCATCTTCCGACTCGACGCTTATCGCGCCATTACTGCCGGCTTATGCGCCCCATGGCGGTACGCGCGACGCCGTGCTTCGCCGCGTAGCCAGCGGGTGGCTCTATCGGCGATCGAAGACGTCGAACGACGGTTCGGACGGCGACCTTCTGCCCTTCGGCCGTCGAAATCGCCAGCGGGTGGCTGCGGCAGCGAGCGAGGCCGTTTTCGGAACCGCTGGTTCGCCGATAGAGCCACAGGCTGGCTGCGAGCTTGGACAGATGACCTGGTCGGGGCGGCGTAGCCGGCAGGTGGCCCTATCAGCGATCGAAGGCGCGAACGACCTCGAACGACGGCTCAGACGGCGACCTTCTGCCCTTCGGCCGTCGAAATCGCCAGCAGGTGGCTGCGGCAGCGACGCATCGGCCGATGCAGCGCGTTCCTTCGTCGATAGAGCCAACAGGTGGCTACACCCGGGCCGGGCGCGGGCCCATGGCTCGTCCCGGGCCGAAACGGCGCGAGCGGAGCGACCCGCTAGAATCAGCGGCCCATGCGTCTCTCGGAGCTCTTCTTCACCAGCCTGCGCGAGGCACCGGCCGAGATGGAGATGGCCTCGGCCCGGCTGCTGGTCCGTGCCGGCTACATCCGCCAGCTCGGCTCGGGGATTTTCACGCTGCTGCCCCTCGGCTTCCGCGTCGCAACCCGGATCGAGCAGATCATCCGCGAGGAGATCGACGGGATCGGTGGCCAGGAGATGAGCATGCCGGTCGTCCATCCCGCCGACCTGTGGCGGGAGACCGGCCGCTACCAGAGCGTCGGCCCGGCGCTGGTCCGATTCAAGGATCGGGCCGGCCGCGACATGGTGCTGGCCATGACCCACGAGGAGGTCGTCACCGACCTGCTGCGCGACATCGTGCAGAGCTACCGGCAGCTGCCGCTCATCGTCTACCACTTCCAGACGAAGTTCCGCGACGAGCCGCGGGCACGAGGCGGGCTGATCCGCGTGCGCGAGTTCGTGATGAAGGACAGCTACTCCTGCGACCGCGACGAGGCCGGGCTCGACCGCAGCTACGAGCTGCACTACGGCGC
>DASSTC010000009.1:0-28899 GCA_035708065.1 Candidatus Limnocylindria bacterium
GCTGTTGAGCGAGTTGGCGATGACGCCACCGGTGGCCCGATGCTTCCTGGGGAACTCCGACAGGTCGGTGCGCTTCCCGAATCCCTGCTCCGTGACGACCAGCAGCTGCTCCTCGGGCACGACGACCTCCATGCCGATCACTTCGTCGCCCTTGTGCAGGCGGATGCCGGTGACGCCTCGCGTGTCGCGGCCCATCGGGCGAACCTCCGACTCGCTGAAGCGTGCTGCCTGGCCCTTCTTCGTGGCGAGGATGATGTCGTCGTCGCCGTCGGTCAGGCCGACCCAGCGCAGCTCGTCGTCGTCGATCAGCGAGATGGCGATCAGGCCGTTGGAGCGGATCTTGGCGTACTCGGCCAGCGACGTCTTCTTGATCATCCCCTTGCGCGTGGCCATGACCATGTAATGCCCCGGCTCGAAGCGCGGCAGCGCGATGATCGCGCTGACGTACTCGCCCGATTCCACCTGCACGCCGGGCAGGTTGATGATCGGCAGACCCTTGGCCTGGCGCGTCGCTTCGGGCAGGGCGTAGACCTTCGTGATGAAGACGCGCCCGCGGTTGGTGAAGAACAGGATGTTGTCGTGCGTGTTGGCCACCAGCAGGTGGCGGACGGCATCCTCCTCGCGGGTCAGCATCGCCAGCTTGCCGCGTCCGCCGCGGCGCTGCGAGCGGAACGTGGCGATCTGCTGGCGCTTGATGTAGCCGCGCTGGCTCAGGGTGACCACCACGTCCTCGGCGGTGACGAGGTCCTCGGCGGTCAGCTCACGATTGGCATCGGCCTGGATGCGCGTCTTGCGATCGTCGCCGTACTTGCGCTTCAGCTCGCCGAGCTCGGTGGTGATGACCGTCAGGATCTTGCGCGGGTTGGCGAGCAGGTCCTCGAGCTCGGCAATGAGCCGGATGACCGATTCGTATTCGTCCTCGATCTTCTTGCGCTCGAGTGCCGCCAGGCGGCGCAGCTGCATTTCCAAGATGGCGTTGGCCTGTGCGTCCGAGAGGCCGAAGCGCTCCATGAGCGCACCGCGCGCCGCATCCGAATCGGCCGATGCGCGGATGGTGGCGATCACCTCGTCCAGGTTGTCGAGCGCGATCTTCAGCCCTTCCAGGATGTGAGCGCGTTCCTGGGCTCGGGCGAGATCGAACTCGGTGCGCCGCCGGATCACGTCGCGCCGGTAGGCGATGTAGTGCTCGAGCATCTTCTTCAGCCCGAGCGTCTGCGGCGCGCCATCGACGAGCGCGAGCATGTTGGCGCTGAAGCTGGTTTGCAGCTGCGTGTGCTTGAAGAGCTGCTGCATGACGGTGTGCGGCGAGCCGTCGCGCTTCACCTCGACGACGATCCGCATGCCGGTCCTGTCGCTTTCGTCGCGAATGTCGCTGACGTCGCTGATCCGCTTGCCGCTGACGAGGTCGGCCATCTTCTCGATGAGGCTCGTCTTGTTCACCTGGTACGGCAGCTCGGTGATGATCACTGCCATGCGGCCGGGCCGCACCTCCTCGAAGGCGACCTGCCCGCGCAGGATGACCCGTCCACGCCCCGTGGCATACATGTGCCGGATCGCATCCTGGCGTTCCTTCTCGCCGGTGACCGGGTTGCGGACGTCCTCGTAGCGGAACACCGTGCCGCCGGTCGGGAAGTCGGGACCCTTCACGATCTCGCACAGCTCGTCCACGGTCATGTCCGGGTTCTCGATGAGGCCGATGACCGCGTCGCTGATCTCGCCGAGGTTGTGCGGCGGGATGTTGGTGGCCATGCCGACCGCGATGCCCGACGAGCCGTTGACCAGCAGGTTCGGCAGCCGAGCCGGCAGGACGGTCGGCATGCGCAGCCGGCCGTCGTAGTTGTCGACGAAGTCGACGGTCTCCTTCTCGATGTCGGCGAGCATCTCGTCGGCGATCGAGGCCAGCCGCGCCTCGGTGTAGCGCATGGCCGCCGGTGGATCGCCGTCGATCGAGCCGAAGTTGCCCTGGCCGTCGACCAGCGGGTAGCGCAGGCTGAAGTCCTGGGCGAGGCGCACCAGCGTGTCGTAAATCGCCAGGTCGCCGTGCGGGTGGTACTTGGCCATCGTCTCGCCGACGATGCCGGCGCACTTCCGATAGGCCGCGGTGTTGCGCAGCCCCATCTCGTGCATCGTGTACAGGATCCGGCGGTGGACCGGCTTCAGGCCGTCACGGACATCGGGCAGCGCGCGGCTGACGATGACGCTCATCGCGTAGTCGATGTACGCGGTGCGCATCTCGTTCTCGATCGATACCGGCCGGATGTTCTCCGTGCGCTCCATCTCCATGGGTCTGTGTCGTCTCCTACTCGGTCGTGCCCGCCGCGCCGACCTCGACCGGCACGCCGTAGCGCTTCTTGAGCGCCCGCTTCTCGGTGGGCGATGCGCCCAGGAACCGTCCGTCCGCCTCGGCGATCAGTCGGTCGCCGTCACCGCGCACCTCACCGTGCACGTCGTAGATCCGGCGGCGCCGGCCGGTCACCTGCCCGGTCGCCACCAGGCGCTCACCGGGATTCGCCGGCGCGCGGTAGCGAATGTTCATCTCGGCGGTCACCGCCCACGAGTCATGGCTGGCCGGGGCCCACGCCATCACCTCGTCGAGCAGCGTGGCCAGCAGGCCGCCGTGGATCTTGTCCTCCCAGCCGACGAAGTCCTCGCCCGGCGTCCACACGGTGCGGGCCACGCCGTCTCCGAGCTCGATCTCGAGCCGCATGCCGATCGGGTTCGTCGTCCCGCAGGCGAAGCAGTTGTGGTCCGCGAAGGCATAGCGCCTCACCAGTCGTCCTGCTCCCCGTCATCGTAGTCGGCGTACGCATCGTTCCGACGCAGGCAGTTGTCGGCGATCGCCAGCGCGAAGGCGTGGCTCACCGCGTAGCCGTCGCGCAGGAAGTTGACCGCGTCGCGGCGGTCGCCGATCCCGTTCGATTCCAGCAGCTCGCACCACTCGTCCAGCGAGCGTCCGGTCTTGCCCTCCACCTGGCGGATGTCGGCGACGTGTCGCGATGGCATCGGTCTGTCCTCGTTTGACCTAACGGTTCAGATGTCGAGATTGCGGACCTTGCGGGCCTCGCCTCGGATGAAGTCACGCCGCGGCTCGACGCGCTCGCCCATGAGCGTGCTGAACACCTCGTCGGCCTCGGCAGCGTCGTCGATCTGGACGCGCAGAAGCGTGCGCGTCTCGGGGTTCATGGTCGTCTGCCACAGCTGCTCTGGGTTCATCTCGCCGAGACCCTTGAAGCGCTGCACGCTGATGTTCTTGGTGCGCCCCTCGCGGCTGAGCTCCTTGACCGCCTGGTCGCGCTCGTTCTCGGTGTGCGCGTACCGCGTCACCTTGCCGGTGCTGACCCGGTACAGCGGCGGCTGGCAGATGTACAGGTAGCCCTTCTCGATGATCTCCGGCATGTGTCGATAGAAGTACGTGAGCAGGAGCGTGGTGATATGGGCGCCGTCGACGTCGGCGTCCGAGAGCAGGCAGATGGTGTGATAGCGCAGCTTGGTGATGTCGAACGTGTCGCCGATGCCGGCCCCCAGCGCGATGACCAGCGGCCGGATCTTGTCACTGCCGAGGACTCGGTCCAGGCGCGCCTTCTCGACGTTGAGCATCTTGCCGAACATGGGCAGGATCGCCTGGGTTCGTCGGTCGCGGCCCTGCTTGGCCGAGCCTCCAGCGGAGTCGCCCTCGACGATGAACAGCTCGCTGCGCGCCGGGTCGCGCTCCTGGCAGTCGGCCAGCTTGCCGGGCAGGGCCATGCCGTCGAGCGCGCCCTTGCGGATGACGAGGTCGCGGGCCTTGCGGGCCGCCTCGCGCGCCCGCGCGGCGGTGATCGACTTCTCGATGATCCGTCGGCCATCGGCCGGGTTCTCCTCGAGATGCTGGATGATCCCCTCGGTCACCACGCGCTGCACGATGCCCTTCACGTCGGCGTTGCCGAGCTTGGCCTTGGTCTGGCCCTCGAACTGCGGATCGGTCAGCTTGACGCTGATCACCGCGGTCAGGCCCTCGCGCACGTCGTCCCCGGAGAGGTTCGCCTCCTTCTCGGAGAGCGTGCCGGACTTGCGCGCCCAGTCGTTGAGGCTGCCGGTGAGGGCCGCACGGAATCCGGCGACGTGCGTTCCGCCGTCGACGGTGTGGATGTTGTTGGCGAAGGCGAGCACGTTCTCGGTGAAGCCGTCGTTGTACTGGAGCGCGACCTCGACGCTCGTGCCGTCCACGACCTTCTCTACGTGGATCGGCCGCTGGTTGAGGGCATCCCGTCGCCGGTTGAGATGGCGCACGAACGAGGTGACGCCACCCTCGAAGTAGAAGTTCTTCTCGCGGTCGATCCGCTCGTCGACCAGCCGGATCCAGAGGCCCTTGTTCAGGTAGGCCGATTCACGGAGGCGCGTGCTGATCGTCTCCCAGCTGAAGTCGAGCGTCTCGAACATCTCGGCGTCCGGCTGGAAGATCGTGCGCGTGCCGCTGGTGCGCTCCCAACCATCCAGGCCGCGGTTCGCCTCCTTCGTGCCGCCTGCCTGGCGGACCGGACCCGTCGGCGTGCCGCGCTGGTACTCCTGGATCCAGCGCTTCTGCTCGCGCAGCACCTCGACGCGCATGTCGCTCGACAGCGCGTTGACGACGCTCACGCCGACGCCGTGCAGGCCGCCGGACACCTTGTAGCCGCCGCCGCCGAACTTGCCTCCGGCGTGCAGCACCGTGTGCACCACCTCGAGCGCCGACTTGCCGGTGGCGTGCTTGCCGACCGGGATGCCGCGGCCATCGTCGATGACCTCGACCCGTCCGTCGGCGTGGATCGTGACGTTGATGCGCGTGGCCTGGTTGGCCATCGCCTCGTCGATGCTGTTGTCGACGACCTCCCAGACGAGCTGGTGCAGGCCGCGGGCATCGGTCGAGCCGATGTACATGCCGGGGCGCTTGCGGACCGCCTGCAGGCCTTCCAGCACCTGGATGTTCGCGGCGGTGTATTCCGATGCTGCCCCGGTGCGACGCGTCTTGCGCGCGGGTTCGACGGTCATGCCTGTCCAGCCACCTCGTGGTTGTCTGATACCGATGCCGCGGCGCCGCTCGCGCCGCGGGTGATGATCGAATAGATGCGGTCGAGCTCCTCGTCCGAGTAGAAGTCGATGACGAGACGGCCGCCGCGCCGGGTGCGCTGGATGCCGACCTTGGTGGCCAGCAGGCCGCGCAGCTGGGCCTCGACGTCGGCCAGGTCGCCGCTCACCGCCTGCCGCTGCTGTGGCTCGCCGCGTTCCCGGCGCCGTCGCACCAGCTCCTCGGTCTGGCGCACCGAGAGCTGCCGCTCGAGCACGACCTGCAGCACCGCGCGCTGGAACTCCTGCACGGTCAGCGCCGCGAGCGCCCGCCCGTGGCCCTCGCTGATGCGGCCGTCGGCGATGGCGCGCTGTGTCTCCGGCGCGAGGTCGAGGAGCCGCAGCGAGTTGGATACTGCCACGCGGCTCTTGCCGACCTGTCGCGCCACCTGCTCGTGCGTGAGCCCGAAGCGATCGGTCAGCTCCCGGTAGGCATGCGCCTGCTCGATCGCGTTGAGATCGGCGCGCTGGACGTTCTCGACGAGCGCCAGCTGCAGCATCTCGTCGCCGGTCGAGTCACGGACGATGGCCGGAATCGTCGTCTTGCCGGCAAGCTTGCTGGCGCGCAGCCGGCGCTCGCCGGCGATCAGCTCATAGCCTCCGTCGGCCGTGGCACGGACCACGATCGGCTGCAGAACGCCGTGCACCGCGATCGAGGCCGCCAGCTCGGCGAGCTGCTCGTCGTCGAAGCGGTCACGCGGCTGGTGCGGGTTGCGGCCGATGCGGTCGAGCGGCAGCTCGTTGACGCCGCTCTCGTCGTGCGAGCGCGGAATGAGGGCGTCCAGCCCTCGACCGAGGCCGAAGGACCTAGCCACGTGTCACCACTTCGCCGGCGAGCTCGTGGTAGGCCACCGCTCCCCGCGAGGCAGGGTCGTACAGCGCGATCGGCACGCCATGGCTCGGCGCCTCGGAGAGCCGGACGCTGCGCGGCACGACGGTGCGATAGACGGTCCCGTTCATGTGCCGGCGCACCTCGGCGGCCACCTGTGCCGACAGCCGGGTGCGGCCGTCGTACATCGTCAGCACGACGCCCTCGATCTCGAGTCGCGGATTCAGTTCCTCTCGCACCAGGCGAATGGTGTTCACCAGCTGGCTCAGCCCCTCCAGGGCGTAGTACTCGGTCTGGATCGGGATCAGGACGCCGTCCGCCGCCGTGAGCGCGTTCACCGTCAGCAGCCCCAGCGAGGGCGGGCAGTCGATGAGGATCCGCTCGTAGCGGCCGTCGAGGCCGCTCAGGCTGGCTGCCAGCCGGCGCTCGCGTGCCGCGACGCCCACCAGCTCGACCTCGGCGCCCGAGAGCGCCGGAGCCGATGGGACGATGTCCAATCCATCGATCGATGTTCCCACCGCGAGCTCGCCGACCGGAACGCGATCGATGAGCGCCTCGTAGACCGAGCGGTCAACCGCTCGTCGGTCGATTCCCAGCCCGCTCGTTGCGTTGCCCTGGGGATCGAGATCGATGACGAGCGTCGGGGTTCCAGAGAGGGCCAGGTACGCCGCGAGGTTCACGACGGTGGTCGTCTTGCCGACTCCGCCCTTCTGGTTCGTACAGGCTGTAACCCTGACCACGGACGCTCCGCTGCGAGTTCGATGGGTGCCCATATTCTACCAGTTTCGGCCTTACCAGGCCGTTACCGGACGCTTACTGAGCCGGTTCCGCGGCGACTCGGAGCGTGCGTCCGCGACGCCTGCTCGGAGGGATTGAGACCGCGAGATGCTTCACGTGAAACATTCCGGCATCGATGGCGCGCAGCGACCGACCGCTGCGCACGAGCCGGGGTCCTTGGAGTACCTTCGGCGGCCTGCAAACGGCCGGTCGGCAGGTGTCGTCGGAGCGGTGCGGCTGGGTATACTCGCTGCCAGTCCGTCCTGCTGCGAACCACCGAGGGGGTTCTCGATCAGCTACACCAGCGCGCTCGTCGCGGTCCTGGCCGGGATCGTTCACGCCGGACTTGCGCCGACGATCGTGATCGCCGGCGTCAAGCCCAACCTGCTGCTCGTCGCGGTGGTGCTCGTCACCGCGGTCCTCGGTTTCGAGGCCGGCATCCTGTGGGCATTCGTCGGTGGCCTGGTGGCGAACCTGCTGATCCCCGAGCCGCTGGGCAGCATCCCGCTGGCGATGCTGGTCGTGGCGGCGTTCGTGAGCGGCGGCGGTCGCGTTCTCGGCCGCCTGGTGTGGGTCTACCCGGTGGTTGCCGCGTTCGCCGGCAGCATCCTGGCCGATGTCGTGACGCTGTCAATCTCGCGTCTGATCGGCTCCCCGCTGTCGAACGGCATCCCCGTTGACCTGATCCTGCCCGCCGCGGCGCTCAACGCCGCGATCTGCGGCCTTCTGCTCTATCCGGTGCGCACGCTCGCGGTGCGCTACTGGCTCGACGAGTCGCCGGCCTGGTAGCGGTCGTGGAGAAGCCGTGGCGGACCTGAACGAGGGTCGCCTCGATCTGCCCCGGTCGCCGGCTCGCTTCATCGCGTTCGGTGTCGTGGCCGTGCTGCTGTTCACCGCGCTCGGCGGCCGCCTCTTCCAGCTGCAGGTGCTCAACGGCGCCGTCTACAGCCAGCGGGCGGCCGCCGCACGCACCGCCGAGGTGCCGATTCCCGCGCCGCGCGGGCTGATCTTCGACCGAGCCGGCCGCCCGATTGCCGTGAACGTGCCGTCCTGGGTGGTCAAGGCACGGCCGGCCGACCTGCCGAAAGGCGACGCGGCGACGGTCATCCGCCGCGTCGCGGCGCTGATCGGCGCCGACGCGGATCCACTGCAGCGCAGGTACGACGCCTACAGGGGATCGCCGTATGACCGCGTGCCGCTGACGACCGTCGGTCGCGAGGCCGCACTGATCATCGGCGAGCGAGCGCAGGACCTGCCGGGCATCGTCGTCGAGGTCCAGGCCCAGCGCCGCTATCTCGACGAGAACGGCAAGCTGGATGGCAGCCTCATGGCGCACGAGGTCGGCTACACCGGTCCGATCTCGAAATCGGAGCTCGCCGACCTCGCCGAGCAGGGCTACCTGCCCGACGACCCGATCGGCCGCGACGGTGTCGAGGCGAGCTTCGAGACTGAGCTGCGGGGCACCTACGGCAGCGAGCTCGTCGAGCGCGATGCATCGGGCCGCACGACCAAGGTGATCGACACGCTGCGCGACCCCGTGCCGGGCAAGAACCTGATGCTGACGATCGACGCCCGCACGCAGCGCCTGGCGACCGATGCCCTGAAGTGGGGCATGAAGGCGGTCGGCGTCACCGAGGGCGTGACGATCGTCATGAACCCACAGACCGGCGAGATTCTGGCGATGGTGTCGCTGCCGGCCTACGACAACAACAAGTTCGCCACCGGCATCAGCGCGAAGGACTACCAGGCATACCTGACCGCCGCCGGCAAGCCGCTGCGGAATCACGCGATCGCCGACACATATCCACCCGGATCGACGTTCAAGCTCGTCACCGGGCTCGGTGCGCTCGAGGCGGGTGTCACCCGGCCGTCGCAGAAGTGGCCGACGTACGGCTGCTACCAGATCCCGGGCGCGCCCAAGGGGCAGTGCCTCTTCGACTGGAATCGCCGTGGATTCGGGCCACTCGACATCGTCGGGGCGTTCGCCCAGAGCTCCGACACGTTCTTCTACCAGATGGCCGTCAAGCTGGGGATCGACCGGCTCGGTGACGCGGCTGCCGAGCTCGGCTTCGGCAAGCCCACCGGCGTGCGGTTGCCCGGCGAGGCATCCGGCATCGTGGCCAGCACCGAGTGGGCGCGCCGCAACGGACGGCCCAGCCTGTTCACCGGCGAGCTCGCCCAGGCGGGCATCGGTCAGAACGTCATCGCGGTGACGCCGTTGCAGCTGCTGAATGCCTACGCGGCGCTCGCCAACGGCGGGCACCTGATGCGACCGATGATCGTCCGCGGCGAGACCGATGCGAACGGCAAGCTCATCAAGGAGTACAAGCCCGAGGTCGCCGGCGAGCTGACGGCCAGCGCGGCCGACCAGCGCGTCATGCGCCTTGGCGCCCGGCAGGTGATCACCACCGGGCACGCCTACAACATCCGCGACCTGAAGCTGCCCGGCGCGCTGTCGGGCAAGACCGGGACCGCCGAGTTCGGCGAGCTGACGAAGAACAAGACGCTGCCCTTCCATTCGTGGTTCGTCGCCTACCTGCCCTCGAAGGCCGGCGCGACCGATGCCGACCTGGCCGTCGTCACCTTCAGCTACTCGGCCACGGTGCCCGGCAACGTGTCGACCGAGGTGGTCAAGTACTTCCTGCAGAAGTACTTCGATCTCGACCAGGACCTGCGACTCGACCCGCAGACCTTCGCCCTCGTGGCGCGGAACCAGAACTGACCATGGGTGCCGTCACCACCACGTTCGTCGAAAACGTACGCGCCAACAAGTGGCGGATGTTCGACTGGCAGCTGTTCCTGTACGTCATGCTGCTCATCGGCTTCGGCGTGGTGATGGGCTACTCCGCCGGCTACGGCGACGGGGGCGCATCGGGCATGAGCCAGACCGTGAAGACCGTGATCTGGAGCGGCATCGGCCTCACGATCTTCTTCGTCGCGGCGAGCATCGACTACCACTGGCTGACGACCTTCACCGTGCCGCTCTACCTCGCGGTGCTCGGGCTGCTGGCCCTGACCATGGCCATCGGCACCAGCCTGTTCGGCGCCCAGATGTCGGTCACCGTGGCCGGGCTCGACTTCCAGTTCAGCGAAGTGTGCAAGGTGCTGATGATCGTCGTGCTGGCCAGCTTCCTGACCGGGCGTCGCGATCGGATCGGGCGTCTCTCGACGATCGTCGGCGCCGGCGTGCTCATGGCGATCCCGACCGGGCTCGTCTTCCTGCAGCCCGACCTCGGCACGGCGCTCGTGTTCGTCGCGATCGTGGGCGGCATGCTGTTCATGAGCGGCGCGAGCATCGGCTGGCTCGGGCTGCTGACCGGCGGCGCCATCGCCGCAGCGCCGCTGGTCATCGAGACGTTCCTGCACGGCTACCAGCGCCAGCGCCTGTTCTGCTTCCTCGACCCCCAGGCCGATCCGCTGGGTGCCTGCTACCAGCTCGTCCAATCGCTGAACGCGGTCGGCTCGGGCGGCTGGTTCGGCCAGGGCCTGACCGCCGGCGGCCTCAACCGGTCGGGCTTCCTGCCGGTGCAGTCGACCGACTTCATCTTCACCGTCGTGGCAGAGGAGCTCGGCTTCGTCGGCGGGCTGATCGTGCTGGCGCTCTTCGCGCTGCTCGTCTGGCGAATCATGGTCATCGCCTGGAGTGCCGGCGATGCGCTGGGCAGCATGGTCGCCATCGGGCTCGCCAGCATGATCCTGTTCCAGCTGCTGGTGAACGTCGGGATGGTGATCGGGATCATGCCGGTCACCGGCATCCCGCTGCCGTTCATCACCTATGGCGGCTCGTCGATGATCTCGCTGCTGTTCGGAATCGGGATCCTGCAGTCGGTGCGCATGCACTCGCGCAAGGCGACGTTCTAGGGAGGTGCGTCGGAGTGCGTTTCCCACTGAGCGGGCGTATCGGCCAGGCAGCCAGGCTGGACACCTGAACCTGACGTCCTTGTTGGCCGATCTTCCCGTTAGCTGGGACAAACGGCCAACAGGCACCCTGATTCGACACTTCGTCGATGGCTCGTTGACCGATACGCCCGCTGGCTGGGAATGGCGACCGATCTGAGATCGGTCAGGCGGCGTCGCTGGGATCGGCAGATGCGTCCGCCGCCGCCGGCGCCGGAGCCGCATCCGCCTCCTCGGCCGCCGCGGGAAGCGCACCGTGGACAGCCAGCTGGAAGGCGGGCAGCGGCGGCTGGCCGGAGAAGCGATGGAAGCCGTATCGGTACAGGTCGCGCCCGGATGCCACGGCGGGAGCGGCCAGGATCGCGCCGCCGAGGCCGAACAGCGCGCCGCCGACGACCAGCGACAGGATGACGACCGCCGGGTGCAGGTCGACGGCGTCGCCCATCACCTTCGGGACCAGGATGTTGTTCTCGAGCTGCTGGATCCCGGTGTACACGATCACGACGCCGACCGCGGCGGCCGGCGAGACCGTCAGGGCGACGAGCAGGGCCGGAATGGCCGAGATGATCGGGCCGATGATCGGGAACCACTCGAGCACGCCGGCGATGAGCGCCAGCACGAGCGTGAACTGGCCGAAAGCGCCGAAGCCGACCAGGGTGAGGATGGTCAGGCCGATCACCGTCGCGACGAAGATCGAGGCGCCGAGGAGGAGCTGCCCGCGAACCCATCGGCCCCCGACCCGGGCGAGGATGGCCAGGATGTTCTCGCCGTCCGGGCGCCACGAGGGCGGCAGCGCGCCCGCGACCGCGCGCGGGAAGGACTCGCGGTCCTTCAGGACGAAGAAGAGCCAGACCGGGATGACGACCAGGCCGAGGATGAAGGTCGCGGTGCGCACCAGCGTCGTGAGCGTCGGTCCGATGATGCCCTGGATCACCGATCCGAGCGCCTGCTGACCGCGCGTGATCGAGGCGTCGAGCATGTCGCGCAGCTCGGGCGGCAGCGGGATGGATCGGTACCAGTCCTCGATGCCGCGCTCGACGTTGGTGATCGAGGCGCCCAGCTCCGGCAGATGGTCGATGAACTGGCGCGTCTGGGCGGCAATCGGCGGAATGGCGAAGGCGATCACCAGCCAGGCGAGCGCGACCACGATGGCGTACATCGCCAGCACGCCGCCCCAGCGCGGGATGCCCAACCGCTGCAGCCGGGTGACGCCGGGGTCGAGTACGAACGCCAGTGCAAGGCCGATGAAGAAGGCCGGCAATGCGCCGCGCGCGGTCCACAGCAGCCACGCGACGAGAACGATCATCGCCAGGGCGAAGATCGAAAGCCGATGCCGCCGGATCGCGCCGAAGAGGTCAGCCATGGGCGGTCATCCTAGCCGAGGGTGGTCGCGGACCGATGCGACGGGTACCATTCCCGTTCGCCATGAAAGATGCACACGACGGCCAGCCGCGGCAGCGCTGGCAGCTCCTCTTCGCCCGCCACGACCCGGCACTGCGCATGCGCCAGGCCGAGATGGTCGACGAGTTCGAGCGCGTCTTCAAGGAGGCAGGACTGCCGCTGGCCTACACGAACGCCCAGAAGCCGCGGCCGCGGCTGAAGCTCGCCGCCAACCCGCCGGTCGGCATCGAGCTGAAGGGCGAGGTGCTGGATGCCTACTTCGACGAGCTCGTGCCGGCCGATCGGATCAACGCCGCCGGCGACCTGCTCGCTGACGGCCTGCAGATCGTCGACGCGCGCGAGGTGTGGCACGGCTTTCCGTCGGCCGCCTCCCAGCTGCGCGGGGCCGAGTACGAGATCAGCGTGCGTGGCGACGATGAGCTCACCAGCGACGCGCTGCGCGGCGCGGTGGTTCGTCTCCTCGCCGCGCCCCGACTCATCGGGAAGCGGCGTCGTGGCGAGAGCGAGCGTCGCAGTGACGCCGGGCCTCGCGACCTGCGCCCGTACGTCGAGGACGTCGAGGTGCTCGAGGTGAACGAGGAGGAGCATCGCGCGCGCCTGCGGATGGTGCTGCGCCTGGACCCCAGCGGGGCCGGTCGGCCGGAGGACGTGATCCACGCCCTGGACCTGCCGCTGCGCACCGAGAGCGCCGTCCGCAGCCGCCTCCTCTTCGTTGACACTCCCCCGATCGCCCGGTAGACTCTCCTATCCCGCGGGCTTGTCCAAGGCCCGCTTCGCCGTGCGTCGGCGATTGGTCCACGAACACCCCACGGAGAGAGTCATGTACGCCGTCGTCAGCTCCGGCGGAAAGCAGTATCGCGTCGAGGCGGGCAGCGAGCTCATCGTTGAGCGCATTGCCGGTGAGCCCGGTGCATCGGTCACCTTCGATCGGGTCCTGCTGATCGGCGATGGCGACGACGTGACGGTCGGCACGCCCACCGTCAGCGGCGCCTCGGTGAGCGGCACGCTCCTCGGCGAGGAGCTCGGTCCCAAGCTCGTCATCTTCAAGTTCAAGCAGAAGGTCAAGTACCGTCGCCGCACCGGTCATCGACAGCACCTGGTGCGCGTTCGAATCGACGAGATCAACGCGTCGGGCAAGCGCTCGAGCCGGGCCGCCGAACCGAAGGCGGACGCGAAGCCTGCCGAGCCGAAGGACGCGGCGACGGCCGAGGCAGCCGCACCGGCCGAGAAGCCAACGCGCAAGCCGCGCGCTGCATCGGCCAAGGCGAGCAAGGAGAGCAAGGCGAGCGCATCGGTCAAGTCGACGCCGGTCGAGGCGAAGCCGTCGGAGGCGAAGGCGACCGAGACCGAGAAGCCGAAGCGCAAAGCGCGGGCGAAGGCCGCGGCCGAGAAGCCGGCGGAGGAGTAATCAGGAATGGCACACAAGAAGGCAGGCAGCTCGTCGCGCAACGGTCGCGACAGTGTCGGCCAGCGACTCGGCGTGAAGCGCGGCGATGGCCAGCAGGTCCTCGCCGGCACGATCATCGTGCGGCAGCGCGGTAGCACGTTCCATCCCGGCGAGAACGTCGGCATGGGACGGGATTACACCCTGTTCGCCACCGCCGATGGCAAGGTCAAGTTCAGCCACGAGACGCGCGATCGAAAGCGCGTGAGCATCGTCGTCGCCGAGGCCGCCGCCGCACAGGCGTGAGCCCGGGACCGATGCAGGAGCCCCAGTCATGAAGCCGGATATCCATCCCACCTATCACCAGGCGCAAGTCCAGTGCGTGTGCGGTAACTCGTTCACCGTCGGGTCGACCGCCGAATCGATCAAGGTCGAGGTGTGCTCGAACTGCCACCCGTTCTACACGGGCACGCAGAACATCGTCGACACGGCCGGCCAGGTCGAGCGCTTCCAGCGGCGCCTCGAGCGCTCGCTGCGCTGAGCGCGCCCATGCGCCGGCCCGGCAGGTCGTGGCCGGCGCTGCTTGCGCCGCACCTCCTCTTCCTCATCCCCGAGCTGCTGATTGCCACGGGGCCGTTCGTCATCCAGTCGATCGGCACCGTGGCGGGCAGAGCTCGCTTCCGCATGCCCGACTTCTTCTACGGCGGGCAGGCGCTCATCGAGGGCGTCATGATGCGCGGCCGGACGACCGTGGCCATGAGCGTGCGGCCGCCGGACGGCAGCATCCGCACCCTGTCCGAGGAGCTGCCCGCTGCGCTGGTCCACGGCCGCTTCGTGAAGGTGCCCTTCGTCCGCGGCGTGTTCGTCCTGTACGAAACGCTGGTGATCGGCACGCGGATGCTGATGCGCTCGGCCGCGATCGCCGCCGAAGGCGAGGACATCCAGATCAGCAAGGGAACGATGATCGGGGCGATGGTCGCGTCCATCGGCTTCGCCGTGGCCCTCTTCTTCGTCCTGCCGCTCTTCCTGTCGACGTTCGCCGAGAACGCGACTGACAGTGACCTGCTGGCCAACCTGGCCGAGGGGCTGATCCGGCTGGCGATCTTCATCGGCTATATCGCGCTGATCGGCATGATGCCCGATATCCGGCGCGTTTTCGCCTACCACGGCGCAGAGCACAAGGCGATCAGCGCCCACGAGGCGCGCGAGCCGCTGACGCCCGAGGCCGTCGACCGATTCAGCACGGCACACACCCGATGCGGCACGACCTTCATCCTCATCGTGGTCGTGATCAGCATCTTCTTCTTCGGCCTCATTCCCCGCGAGGGCGTGCCGATCTGGGCGCTGGCCCTGTCGAGGGTGATCCTCGTGCCGATCATCGCGGCGGTCGGCTACGAGCTCGTCCGGTTCGGCGCGAAGCACTACGGCAATGCCGTCGTGCGCGCGATCTACACGCCGGGCCTGTGGCTGCAGTCGCTCACCACCCGGCAGCCGGACCACTCGATGCTCGAGGTCAGCATCGCCTCGCTGAATTCCTGCCTGGCCTCCGACCGGCGTGCCGACGACGCCGCCTCCGCCGAGCCGACCGCCGCGGTCGTCGACCCGACCGCCGGCATCATCCCCTGAGCCGCGCATGATCGATCGCCTGCGGGAGATCGCATCGCGCTACGAGGAGGTCGCCGGACTGCTGGCGACCCCCGAAGTCGGCAACGACCCGTCGCTGCTGGAGCAGTACGGCCGCGAGCTGGCGCGGCTCGAGCCGGTGGTCGGCGCGTTTCACTCGTGGACATCGGTGCGGGAGCAGCTCGAGGCGGCGCGCGAGATGCTTCACGACCCCGACGAGGAGGTCCGCGCCATGGCCCGCGAGGAGGTCGAGTCACTCGAGGCGCAGGAGCAGCTGCTTTCCGAGGAGCTGCGCGCGCTGATCGTGCCGCGCGACCCGAACGACGAGCGCAACGTGATCCTCGAGGTGCGGGCCGGCGCCGGGGGCGAGGAGGCCGCACTGTTCGCCGCCGACCTGTTCCGCATGTACGCGCGCTACGCCGAGCGGCACCGCTGGAAGGTCGAGCTGCTGTCGTCGAGCGAGAGCGAGGCCGGCGGCTTCAAGGAGGCGATCGCGGAGGTCCGTGGGGACGGCGCCTTCTCGCGCCTGAAGTACGAGAGTGGCGTCCACCGCGTGCAGCGCGTCCCCGTCACCGAGGCATCGGGCCGGATTCACACCTCGACCGCCACGGTGAGCGTGTTGCCCGAGGCCGATGAGGTCGAGCTCGACATCCCCGAGAAGGACCTGCGCATCGACGTGTATCGGTCGAGCGGTCCGGGCGGCCAGAGCGTCAACACCACCGACAGCGCGGTGCGCGTCACGCACCTGCCGACCGGCCTGATCGTCGCGATCCAGGACGAGAAGAGCCAGCACAAGAACAAGGCCAAGGCGCTCTCCGTCCTGCGGGCGCGACTCCTCGAGATCGAGCAGCAGCGCCAGGCGGAAGAGCGCGGCGAGGCGCGGCGTTCGCAGGTCGGCAGCGGCGAGCGCGCCGAGAAGATCCGCACGTACAACTTCCCCGACGACCGGGTGACCGACCACCGCATCGGCGTCACCGTGCACAACCTGCCCGGCCTGCTGGAGGGCGACCTCGACCGGCTCGTCGAGCCACTCGCCGAACGCGACCAGGCCGAACGGCTGGCGGCCATCGGGGGCGATGGCTCGCTCTGACCTCCAGCCGCCGACGGTCGCGGCTGCGGTGACCGATGCGGCCGAGCGCCTCCGCTCGGCCGGCGTGCCCACGCCGCGGCTGGATGCCGAGCTGCTCGTCGCGCACCTGTTCGATCGGGAGCGCACCTGGCTGCATGCCCATCCGGAGGTCGCGGTCGCACCGGACGATGCGGCGCTGCTGGACGGCTGGGTTGCGCGGCGGGGGGCCGGTGAGCCGGTCGCCTACATCCGCGGCTACAAGGAATGGTTCTCGCTGCGCGTGGCCACCGATCGGCGTGCCCTCATCCCGCGTCCCGAGACCGAGCTGCTGGCCGAGGCGGCGATCGCCGAGATCGCCGCGCGCCTGGTCCGCGACCACGAGCCGATCGTCGCCTGGGACGTGGCCACGGGGAGTGGCGCGGTTGCCCTCGCGCTGGCACTGCGCTTCCGGACGGCGTTGCGCCTCGGCAGGCTGCGGCTGGTGGCCAGCGACGTGTCTCCCGACGCGCTGGAACTCGCCTCCGAGAACCTGGCCGTCCACGGCGTCTCCGGGGTCGTGTCGCTGGCGGGCGGCGATCTGCTCGAGCCGGTGAGCGAGCTGTCGGTGGTGCCCGACGTCCTGAGCGCCAACCTACCCTACGTTCGCTCCGATGAGGTCGAACGGGCTGAGGGCAGCCTTGCCTACGAGCCGCGCGCCGCGCTCGACGGCGGTCCGGACGGTCTGGACGTCGTGCGCCGCCTGGTCGCGCAGCTCCCCGAGCGGCTGGCCGCGGCCAGCGTCGCGCTGCTGGAGGTCGGCGCGGGCCAGGCGGAAGCGACGCGCGCCCTGGTCGCGGCGCTGCCGATGCGCTCCGTGGTCACCATCCTCCCCGACCTCGCCGGGATCGACCGCGTGGTGCGCGTCGCGCGGCTGTAACCGACTAGCATCGGTCGCATGACGGAGCGCGTGCGGGCCGACGAGGCCGGGATCAGCCAGGCGGTGGCGGTGCTGCGCGACGGCGGGCTGGTCGCCTTTCCGACCGACACGGTGTATGGCATCGGCTGCATGGCGGGCAACGACGAGGCGCTCGAGGCGATCTTCGTCGCCAAGCGCCGGCCGCCGGAGAAGCGGGTCCCGTTGCTCGCGGCGTCGCTCGAGCAGGCCGCGGAGCGCGGCTACCGTGCGGACGAGCGAGCGCGGCGCCTGGCGGATCGCTTCTGGCCGGGCGGGCTGACCCTCGTCCTGCCGAGCGGTGGGCCCGGCGGCGGCGATGGCGAAAGCCAGGCGTTCCGCGTGCCCGATCATCCGGTGGCGCTCGCGCTCATCGAGCGGGCCGGGCCGCTGGCGACGTCGAGCGCGAACCGCAGCGGCGAGCCCGAGACCTACGAGGCCGATGACGTCGCCGTCGCCTTCGCCGACAGCGACCTCCTCGACGTCATCCTGGATGGTGGGGCCGTGCCGGGCGGGGTCGCCTCGTCGGTCCTCGACCTGAGCGTGCATCCGGCGCGACTGGTGCGCGAGGGCGCGATCGGTCGGGCGGAGCTCGAGGCGGTGATCGGACCGATAGACTGACGGCGTGCGCGTCGCGATCGGCTCCGACCATGCGGGATTCGTCCTGAAGGGCGAGCTCTGCACGCTGCTCGACGAGCTGCGCATTGAGTACCGCGACTTCGGCACCTTCTCGAGCGATCCGGTCGACTACCCCGACTTCATCGCGCCGGTCGCGCGCGCGGTGGCCCGCGGTGAGTACGAGCGCGGGATCGTGCTGGGTGGCAGCGGCACCGGCGAGGCGATCGTCGCCAACAAGATCCGCGGCATTCGCTGTGTCGAGGCCGCCGACCCGGTCGTTGCGCGGCTCGGCCGCGAGCACAACGACGCCAACGTCCTGTCGATGGGCTCGCGGATCACCGGGATCGAGGTGGCCCGTGCCTGCGTGCGCGCCTTCCTGGACGCCGAGTTCCAGGGCGGGCGGCACGTCCCGCGGATCGAGAAGATCGTGCGGATCGAGGCGGAGGAGTCGCGGGGGTAGCCTCTCGCCTCAACTGCGGTCGTTTCGCTCGTGGAGCGAGCCAACTTGCGCCGACGCAGGCACCGGCTATCCTCGGCCGATGCCTCCGCCGCACATCATTCCCCTCGACACGTCGCGCGTCGATGCTGCCGCCCAGCTCCTTGCGCTCCAGCAGGTGCGGTCGCGCCGGCTCCGGCCGGAGCTGCCCGAAGCATTCACGCACGTCGACGCGACGCGCCCGCTCATCGACGCGCAGCTGGCAGCGGCCGGCGCACACTGCGTCGCCGCCTTCGACGGCGGCGAGATGGTCGCCTTCCTGATCGGTGCGCCGCGCTACGAGCCCATCTGGAACCGTGCCGCCTGGAGCCCGATCGAGGGCCAGGCGATCCATCCCGACGCCGACCGCGACGTCCTGCGCGATGTCTACGCGGTCTGGTCGCAGCACTGGGTCGACCGCGGCATCTTCTTCCACTACGTCCATGCACCGGCCGACGACCGGGCGGCGCAGGATGCCTGGATCGACCTCAACTTCGGCCGGATGCAGGCGCATGCGCTCCTCGCCCTCGACGCCGTCCCGGCCGCAGACGCCGATGCGTTCGAGATCCGCCGCATGGCGCCCGACGAGGGCGACCTGATCGACCAGCTCAAGCCGCTGATCGCGGTGCACCAGACGACGACGCCCGCCTACGCGATCACGCTGCCCGAGCGGTTCGAGGCAATGGACGCCGACTACGCCGAGGACCTGGCCGATCCCGACTCGCACTACTGGGTGGCGCTCGATGCAGGCGCGGCGGTCGGCATCGCCGGCTTCTACCCGATGCCTCCGGGCACCATGGTCCCCGAAGGCGCGTGGGAGCTCGGCGTGGCGATGACCGCTCCCGAGGCTCGCGGTCGCGGCGTGCAGCGCGCGCTGCTCGCCGCGGGTGCCGAGGAGATGCGTGCCACCGGCGCCACCCACATCGTCACCGACTGGCGGACCGCCAACCTGTTGAGCTCGCGGAGCTGGATGAGGCTCGGGTTCCTGCCGACGCATTACCGGATGCATCGGGCCATTGACCAGCGCGTGGCCTGGGCAGGGAACGTCGCGGGAAGGTGACGCTGTGGCGGGTGATGCTGCGGTGGGCCACCGCACGGCCGCCCGCAGGGAGACGCGCTGCCGCCACTGCATCGGTCTACACTGCGGCCCATGGACTTCTGGGTGCCACTGGCTGACGAGGACCCCGAGATCGCGCAGGTGGTTCGCGACGAGGAGGAGCGCACCCGGACGCACCTCGAGCTGATCGCGTCGGAGAACTACCCGAGCCTGGCCGTGCTGCAGGCGATGGGCAGCATCCTCACCGCCAAGTACGCCGAGGGCTATCCCGGGCGCCGCTATTACGGTGGCTGCGAGGTGGTCGACGTCGCCGAGAACCTGGCCCGCGACCGCGCCAAGGAGCTGTTCGGGGCGGAGCACGCCAACGTGCAGCCGCACGCCGGCGCGCAGGCCAACATGGCGGTCTACCACGCGCTGCTCGAGCGGGGCGACACGGTGCTGGGCCTCAGCCTCGATCAGGGCGGGCACCTGACGCACGGCTCGCCGGTGAACTTCAGCGGCCAGTACTACAACTTCGTCGCGTATCACGTCGACCGACAGAGCCACCTCGTCGACATGGACGAGGTCCGAGCCCTGGCACGCGAGCACAGCCCGAAGCTGATCATCACCGGCGCGACGGCCTACCCGCGTTCCTGGGACTTCGCCGCCTTCCGCGAGATCGCCGATGAGGTGGGCGCCTACCTGATGACCGACATGGCGCACTTCGCGGGGCTGGTGGCCGCCGGCGTCCACCCCTCGCCGGTGCCGTACGCCGACGTGGTGACGACCACCACCCACAAGACGCTGCGCGGCCCGCGCGGCGGGATGATCCTGTGCCGATCGGAGCATGCCAAGGCGATCGACAAGGCGGTCTTCCCGGCGATCCAGGGTGGCCCGCTGATGCACGTCATCGCCGCCAAGGCCGTCGCCTTCCGCGAGGCGATGTCGGAGCAGTTCAAGCGCGACCAGCAGCGGACCGTCGACAACGCGCGCGCCCTGGCGTCGGCGCTGGCCGGCGAGGGCGCCTCGATCATCTCCGGCGGGACCGATACGCACCTCATGCTCGTGGATGTCACACCCTTCGGCGTGACCGGCAAGGAGGCCGATGCCGCCCTTGGCCAGGTCCGCATCACGGTGAACAAGAACACGATCCCGTACGACCCGAATCCGCCGATGGTGGCCAGTGGCGTTCGTCTGGGAACCCCGGCGCTGACGTCGCGCGGGATGGGCGTCGAGGAGATGGGTCGGATTGCGTCGCTCATCGTCGAGGGCATTCGTGTCCGCGGCGACGCCGATGCGCAGGCCTCGCTCCGAGAGCGGGTCACCGCCATCGCCGACCGCTTCCCGGTGCCCGGCCTGCCGTGGACCGTCAGGGAGGCCGCGGCCGCATCGGTCTAGCGGCGTTGTCAGCGGCGTTCGCCGCCGGCGGATTCCCACCCAGCGGGCGTATCGGCCAGGCGGGCAAGCGCGCGGCGCTTCGGATCACCCTTCGTTGGCCGCCGTGCCGTATGGGTGAGCGTATCGGGCAGTGAGACCGCTGATCCGACCAGTTCTGCAAGGCTCCTTGGCCGATACGCCCCGCTCAACGGGAAGCACCGGCCGTGCGGGCAGCCGCACCGAGCTGCGGGATGCAGCCGCGGGACGCCTCGGCTATACTCCGCGCGTCCGACCGCTGTGAGTCGAACCTGAATGGCACAACTGACGAGCATTGGCCTCATCAAGATCCTGGGGCACGTCTCCGCGATCGTGGTGATTCCGATCTTGGGTGGCGCGGTCGCCGGGCTGGTCATCGACCGGATCCTGGGGACCTCGCCCATTTATGTGTTGAGCGGGTTCGCGGTCGGCAACCTGATCGCGATCCTTGGGCTCTGGCTCTACATCCGCTCGCACGCGCCGCTGTATACCCGGCGCGACGACGACGAGGGCCGGAACGAGCGACGTGACGGCGCCTGAGGCGCCGGATCGTCGGGAGCCGGACGAGCAACCGCCGCAACGCAGCAGCTCGTCCGTCCCGCCGGTGGCCAACTGGGGCCTGGCACTCGACCTCGGAGTGCGACTCGGGCTATCGGTCGTCATCGGTCTGGGGCTGGGGCTGCTGGTGGACAGCTGGCTGCACACCAATCCGGCCTTCACGCTGGTCGGGATCGTGCTTGGCGTGGGCGCGGCCTTCTACACGATCTGGGACGTCGCCAGTCGCGGAATGAAACGGTAGGAACCATTCGAGCATGCTCAACGTTGAGATCGCTGCTGAGCCGCTCTTCAGCATCGGTCCGCTGACCGTCACCAACAGCATGGTCGGCGCGCTCGTCGCGTCGGTCATCCTGCTCGTGGTCGCGTGGTACGTCACTCGTCGCGCGACGCTCGTGCCGAGCCGGATGCAGGTGCTCGTCGAGTTCCCGATCGAGTGGATCGCCAACATCGTGCAGGGCACCGGCGGCAGCCGCTGGCGCTCGTTCGCGCCGCTGGTGATCACGATCTTCATCTTCGTGCTGATCGCCAACTGGCTCGGGCTCCTGCCCGGCGTCGGCACGATCGGCTATCACGCCGAACACCATGGCGAAGAGGTGCTAATCCCATTCGTGCGCGCGGCGGGCGCCGACCTCAACTTCACGCTCGGGCTGGCGATCGTCAGCTTCATCGCGTTCATCGCGTTCGGCATCAAGGCCAACGGGCTGGGCGGCTACCTGAAGCACACCTTCATCGCCAACCCGCCCTACATGACGCCGATCATGACGCCGATTCACATCATCTCCGAGCTCAGCCGCCTGATCAGCCTGTCGATGCGACTCTTCGGCAACGTGTTCGCCGGCGAGGTGCTGCTGGCCACGATGCTGGCGCTGGTGCCGCTCGTCGTGCCGATCGCCTTCCTGGGCCTGGAGCTCGTCTTCGGCTTCGTGCAGGCGCTCGTCTTCTCGCTGCTGACCATGACTTACGTCATCCTGGCCATCGCCGAGAACGAGGAGCACGGCAGGCCCGAGCTGGACGACCCCGATCATGATTCCCCGGGCGAGGCGCCCGACCATCGCGCCGCTCCGCAAGGGACCGCGGCCTAGTCACCGAAGTTGCCCGGCCGGCGGACGCCGGAGGGCGCACAGGAGGAACCTCACACGTGGATCTCACCCCTCTCGCTGCCGGTCTGGCCATGGGCCTTGGCGCGATCGGTCCGGGCATCGGCCTCGGCATCGCCGTCAGCAAGGCGATGGAGGCGCTCGGCCGCAACCCCGAGGCATCGGGCGCGATCTTCGTGCCGTACATCCTCGGCATCGCGTTGGCGGAGGCCATCGGCATCTACGCCCTGGTCGTCTCGCTGATCCTGATCTTCGCGGCCTAGCAGGAGCATCGGAGCCGACCGATGGAGTTCTTCAACGCCTTCGGCGTCGACGTCTTCAAGCTTGCCTTCCAGGTCGTCAACTTCCTGCTGATCCTCTGGCTGCTCAACCGATTCGCCTTCCGGCGCGTGCTGGGCATGCTCGACGAGCGGCGGAACAAGATCGCGAAGGGGCTCGAGGACGCGGAGTCGGCGCAGCGCGACCGCGAGCTCGCCCGCGCCGAGCGCGAGGCGGCGCTGGCCGAGGCCCGCAAGGAGGCCCAGGCCATGGTCGCGCGCGCCAACAAGATGGCGGAGGACTCCCGCAACGAGATCGTGGCGGCTGCCCGGTCGGAGGCGGAGAAGGTCGCTGCCAAGGCGCGCGAGGAGATCGTGGCCGAGAAGGACAAGGCGATGGCGGAGCTGCGCTCGACCGTCGCCGACCTGGCGCTGGCCGCCGCCGGCAAGCTGGTGCGCAGCGAGATGGACTCGGCCGAGCAGCGCCGGCTGGTGGAGCAGTTCCTGGCCGACATGCCGGCGACGCCGCCGACCACGCCGCAGGCGCGGAGCTGATCCGTGCCGGCACGTGACACCGCCGCGCGCCGTTACGCGGAGGCAGCGTTCGAGCTGGCCCGCGACGCGGGGGCGCTCGACGAGTGGCAGCGTGACCTGCAGACGCTGGTCGAGCTGCTGCGCAACGAGGAGCTCCGCGAGGTGGTCGAGCATCCGGCCATCCCCTACGCGGACAAGGAACGCGTGATCCGTGACGTCGCGCCGTCCGTCGGCCGCCAGCCGATGGAGCTGGTGCTGCTCATGATCCGCCGCGGACGGCCGGGTGCCATCGAGCCGATGCTCGCGCGCTTCGCGGAGCTGGTGCGCCGCGAACGCGGCATCGCGCTGGCCGAGGTCCGCACCGCGCTGCCGCTCGACGATGCGGAGCGCGACGCCATCGCCGACCGGCTGCGACAGCTGACCGGCGACAAGGTCGAAATGCATGAAGTGGTCGACGAGGGGCTCATCGGCGGGATCGCCGTGCGCATCGGCGACCGGCTCTGGGACGCCAGCGTGCGGAGCCGCCTCGAGCGGCTGCGGGCGCGGCTGACCGCGGTCTAGGCCGGCAACCGGCACACACGAGGAAAGAACACCGATATGGCGATCAGATCCGACGAGATCACGTCGATCATCAAGAGCGAGATCTCCGGCTTCGACGCGGCAGCCGACGTCAGCGGCGTCGGCACCATCGTCGAGGTCGGCGACGGCATCGCGCAGGTCTACGGCCTGTCCGGTGCGGTTGCCTCCGAGCTGCTCGAGTTCCCCGGCGGCGTGATGGGGATGGCATTCAACCTCGAGGAGGAGACGGTCGGCGCCCTGATCCTGGGCGACTACACCGACCTGAAGGAAGGCGACCAGGTCAAGACCACCGGGCGCATCGTCGAGGTGCCGGTCGGTGACGCGCTGATCGGTCGGGTCGTCAACCCGCTCGGCCAGCCGCTCGACGGCAAGGGGCCGATCGAGACGACGAAGACGCGGCCGGTCGAGCGCATCGCCCCCGGCGTCATCGTGCGGCAGCCGGTCGACACGCCGCTGCAGACCGGCATCAAGGCCATCGACTCGATGATCCCCATCGGCCGCGGCCAGCGCGAGCTGATCATCGGCGACCGGCAGACCGGCAAGACGGCGATCGCCACCGACACGATCATCAACCAGAGCGCGGGCGACGTGATCTGCATCTACGTCGCCATCGGGCAGAAGCAGTCGACCGTGGCGCAGGTCGTGGCGCAGCTCGAGGAGTTCGGCGCCATGGAACACTCGATCATCGTCATGGCGTCGGCATCCGATCCGGCGCCGCTGCAGTTCCTGGCGCCGTACGCCGGGGTGACCATGGGCGAGGAGTTCATGGAGGCCGGCAAGGACGCGCTGTGCATCTACGACGACCTGTCGAAGCATGCCTGGGCGTACCGCCAGGTATCGCTGCTCATGCGCCGACCGCCGGGTCGCGAGGCGTATCCGGGCGACATCTTCTATGCCCACTCTCGGCTGCTCGAGCGCGCGGCGCGGATGAACGAGGAGAACGGCGGTGGATCGCTGACCGCGCTGCCGATCATTGAGACGCAGGCTGGTGACGTATCGGCCTATATCCCGACCAACGTGATCAGCATCACCGACGGCCAGATCTTCCTGCAGTCGGACCTGTTCAACAAGGGCCAGCGGCCGGCGGTGAACGCCGGCATCAGCGTCAGCCGCGTGGGCGGCGACGCGCAGGTCAAGGCCATGCGCCAGGTCGCCGGCCGGCTTCGGCTCGACCTTGCCCAGTACCGCGAGCTGGCGGCGTTCGCGCAGTTCGCCTCCGACCTCGACAAGGCCACCCGCGACCAGCTAACCCGCGGCGAGAAGCTGACCGAGATCCTCAAGCAGCCACAGTTCCACCCGCTGCCCGTCGAGCAGCAGGTGGCGATCATCTGGACCGCCACGAACGGCCACCTCGACGACGTCGAGACGAGCCGCATCGGCGAGTTCGAGCAGCAGTTCTACCGGTTCCTCGATTCGGAGTACGCCGAGCTGCTGCCGACGATCGCCAAGGAGAAGGTGCTTTCCGACGAGCTCGTCGAGCAGCTCGGCAAGGCGGTCGCCGCCTTCAAGCACCAGGCGGGCTTCGGTGCCGAGAGCGCCAAGGCCGGCGGATCGGCCGAGAAGGCCGGTGACGGGGCCGCGGACGATGACGGCGACCGTCCCGACAGCGACCCGCCGAGCCCCGAGGAGCGCCACGAAGACACCGTGGCCGAGGCCGAGGAAGCGGCGGAAGCCGAGGAAGAGATGCCGAAGGAGACCGTGGCCTAGCATGGCCAGCCTCAAGGAGATTCGCGGGCGCATCGGCTCCATCCGCAACATCGCCCAGATCACGCGTGCGATGGAGATGGTGGCCGCGTCGCGGATGAAGCGCGCCCAGGACGCGATCCTGGCCGCCCGTCCGTACGACGACGAGCTGCGCGCTGTGCTCTCCCGGGTGGCCGCCGCGGCGCCCGAAGAGGCGTCGCCGCTGCTGGCCGTCCGGCCGGTGAAACGCGTCGCGCTGATCGCGATCACCACCGATCGCGGCCTGGTCGGCTCGCTGAACGCGAACGCCGTGCGCACCGTCCTGCGCTACGTCGCCGATCGCAAGGAGCGTGAGCCGGACGTCGAGGTCGAGCTGATCACCGTCGGCCGCAAGGGCCGGGAGGCGCTGCGCCGCAGCGGGATCCCGATCTCGGCGCACTTCCCGGGCGCGGGCGACCGGCCGTCGTTCGGCTCGGTCACGCCGATCGCGCGCCTCGTCACCGAGGACTTCCTCACCGGCAAGTACGACGAGATCGACGTCGAATACAGTGCCTTCGTCAGCACGCTCACCCAGCGCCCCGAGGTGCGGCAGCTGCTGCCCATCGAGCGCCCGGAGCTCGGCGAGCACGAGCATCGCACCAACGACGAGTATCTGTTCGAGCCGTCGCCCCAGGAGGTGCTCTCGCACCTGCTGCCGCACTTCGTGGCGGTCGACCTGTATCGGGCGGTGCTCGAGAACAATGCGTCCGAGCAGAGCGCCCAGATGATCTCGATGCGCAACGCCACGGACAATGCCCACGAGCTCATCGAGGACCTGACGCTGGTCTACAACAAGACCCGCCAGGCGAACATCACCCGCGAGATGACCGAGATCGCCTCCGGCGCCGAAGCCCTGGCCGGCTGACGCAACGCAGGCTGTACGCAAGGAGACGAAGAAGACCGATGGCCACCGGCAAGGTGATCCAGATCACGGGACCCGTGATCGACGTGGAGTTCCCCGCAGGCGAGCTGCCCGCGATCTATAACGCGCTGCACATCAAGCGACCGTCCGCCGGGCAGGAGGAGTTCGAGAGCGGTGACGGCGGCGCCGGCGCGCGGTCGGATGCCGAGCTCGTCGTGGCCGAGGTCCAGAACCACCTGGGCAACAACTGGGTGCGCACCGTCGCGATGTCGACGACCGACGGCCTGGCCCGCGGCCTCGATGCCGTGGACACCGGCGCGCCGATCACCGTCCCGGTGGGCGAGCCGACGCTCGGCCGCGTGTTCAACGTCCTCGGCGAGCCGGTCGACGGCAAGGGCCCGGTCAAGGTCGAGGAGACCCTGCCGATCCATCGCGACCCGCCCGCCTTCGAGGACATGGAGACCGAGGCGCAGGTCTTCGAGACCGGCATCAAGGTCATCGACCTCATCGCGCCGTTCAAGCGCGGCGGCAAGGTCGGCGTCTTCGGCGGCGCCGGCGTCGGCAAGACGGTCATCATCCAGGAGCTGATCCGCAACATCGCCGCCGAGCACTCCGGCTACTCGGTCTTCGCCGGGGTGGGCGAGCGCTCGCGGGAGGGCAACGACCTCATCGGTGAGATGAAGGAGTCCGGCGTCCTGGACAAGACCGTCATGGTCTTCGGCCAGATGAACGAGCCTCCCGGCGCGCGCCAGCGCGTCGGCCTCACCGGGCTGACGATGGCCGAGTACTTCCGCGACGTCGAGGGGCGCGACATCCTGCTGTTCATCGACAACATCTTCCGATTCACCCAGGCCGGCTCCGAGGTCTCGGCGCTCCTCGGCCGCATGCCGTCGGCGGTGGGCTATCAGCCGACGCTCGCCACCGAGATGGGCGACCTGCAGGAGCGCATCACGTCGACGAAGAAGGGCGCGATCACCTCGCTGCAGGCGATCTTCGTTCCCGCGGACGACTACACCGATCCGGCCCCTGCCACCACCTTCGGTCACCTCGACTCGACGGTGCGGCTGGAGCGCTCGATCGTCGAGCTCGGCATCTACCCGGCGGTCGATCCGCTGACCTCGACCTCGACCGTCCTCGCCCCGCGTGTCGTCGGCGAGGATCACTTCGAGGTGGCGCGCGAGGTCCAGCGCACGCTGCAGCGCTACAAGGACCTGCAGGACATCATCGCCATCCTCGGCATGGACGAGCTCTCCGAGGAGGACAAGGTCACCGTCTCTCGCGCACGCCGCCTGCAGCGCTTCATGTCGCAGCCGTTCTTCGTGGGCGAGAAGTTCACCGGCGTCGCCGGCAAGTACGTCGAGCGCAAGGAGACGGTCCGCGGCTTCCGGGAGATCCTCGAGGGCAAGTACGACAACCTGCCCGAGCAGGCGTTCTTCATGGCCGGACCCATCGAGGACGTCGTGGCCAACGCGGAGAAGATGGGTTGATGCGATTGTCCACCGCGATCGCTCGCGGCGCTGCAACGCTCGCCAGTGCGCCGGCCGGTCGCCTCGACTCCTCTGCCGTGGCCCTCACGGAGGTGCCGTAGATGCCGTTACAGCTCGAGATCGTCACGCCCGAGCGCCGCGCGTTCACCGATGAGGTGGACATGGTCGTGGTGCCCGGCATCGAGGGCCAGCTCGGCATCCTGCCGCACCACACGCCCCTGATCAGTGCCTTGGGCACCGGCGAGCTGAAGATCAAGCAGGCCGGCACGGAGCAGGTGATGCTCATCTCCGGCGGCTTCGTCGAGGTGCGGCCCGACAAGGTCGTGATCATGGCCGACGTCGCCGAGCATTCCGACGAGATCGACGAGGCGCGTGCCGTCGAGGCGCGGCGCCAGGCCGAGGCGGAGCTCCAGGAAGCGCACGAGCCGGCCGACCTCGCCCGGATCCGTGCGGCCCTGCAGACGGCGCTCATGCGCGAGCGAATCGCCACGCGCCGTCGTTCGCGGGGTTAGGGCGGGGAGGGCGCAGCGGCGGTCCGAGCGTCGCCGTCCGCCCGTAGCACCCACCGCGCCGCCCTTCGCCGACTGCGCAGATGACGCGCTGGAGAGCGTTAAGGGTCTCGGTGACGCGCGGAGGACAGCTCCGCGGGCCGGGCTGAGCACGAATCACGACGCAATCCCCCCCACTGCGTCGCCTGGACTCGGATAACGCGAACAGGGGCGACATTTGCGCCTTCGGGACCCGTCGACCGCCCGGCCGCCCACCAGCACTTCATCGGCAGCCGCGTTAGCATCGGTCTCGATGCAGACCTGCGACCAGTGCGGCACCCGCGCGCCACAGCTGCCGGTGCGGATCGAGATCGTGCGCGAGAGCGGACCCATCGGTCTGGCCGGAGCGCCCGGCCCGGGCGAGACGATCAACTTCACCAAGGGCTACACCTTCTGCAAGCCGGACCACGCCTACGAGTGGGCCCGCGAGCGGCGCTACATGCTCTGCAACCGTCAGCCGACGACGTTCGAGGCGGGCATGCAGCCCTACCTTCCGAGCCGCCACATGGGCGGCCGGCTGGGGCTGTGCGACGGCCATCACACCGGCGGCCACGAGTGGAAGGAAGCCTGGCCCGGCTAGGGCCGGGCTAGACTGACCGCTCCATGCAGAAGTTCATCGTCACCGGCGGCGCAGCGCTTCGCGGTGAGGTGCGGATCGCGGGCGCGAAGAACGCCGTGCTGAAGCTGATGGCGGCATCGGTCCTGAGCGACCAACCGTCG
>DASSTC010000010.1:0-2344 GCA_035708065.1 Candidatus Limnocylindria bacterium
GCCCGCGATGGCCGCCCACGCCGCCGGCGACCGGCGGGCCGAGTTCGGCGTCCTGCTCCGTCGCGTGCTGGGCATCTGCGCCGCGCTGACCGCGGTCACCGCCGTCCTGCTGCTGCTCCTCGGCCCGTTCGCACTGCGCCTGCTGTTCGGCTTCCATCACGGGCTCGGCGCGCTCGTCTTCCTCGCGATGGGCGTCTCGGTCGGGCTGTTCCTGACCGCGGCGGTGCTCGCCCAGGCGCTGCTCGGCCGGGGACGGCACGCGGCGACCACGCTCGGCTGGCTGGTCGGGCTGGTCGGCCTCGGGCTCGGCACGATCGTCTCGGGCTCGCCGGTCGACCGCGCGACGGTCGGCTTCCTGTGCGGGGCGCTCGCCTCAGCGCTGACGTTCGCGGTGCTGCTCGGCGCCGAGCTCCGTACCTGGAGTGCGGGCCGCCGCTCGCCGGCCCGGCATCGGCGCATGGCCGAGCAGCCCGCTCGGGCGGCCGCTGACACTCCGCCTAGCGGCGCGGCCGGAATCGTCGAGGGGGGCGATAGCTTGTCGCTCATCTCCACTCTCGGCGCCGACACCGCGACCGGTTCCGCATCCGTCGCCGCGCCCGGCGCCCAGCTCCGTGAACCGTGGTGGCGGCCCGCGCTGCGGCTGGTCCTGGCGCTCGGCGTCGCGGCCGCGATCGGCATCCTCTGGTGGCGCCACGAACCGCGATCGCTCTCCACCCCGATCGACATCATCGGGTACCCGACGTTCGTCAACTACGACTACGAGCCCTCGTTCCTCGCGTACCGCTTGGTCGTGTGGGAATTCCCGGTCGTCACGATGGTCCTGTATGCGCTGCTCGGCTGGCGTGGCCCGCTGCGGCGCCGAGCGTACGGCGGAGTCAGAAGGCCGATCGCGTTGCGCACCGCGGAGGACCAGGATCGTCCGACGCTGCCGGTCGGGCGCTTGGTGTCGATCTGCGCCCGCCTTGCACTGCCGGTGATCGTGATCGCGATCGAGACCGACACACGCGCGCGCGCGCCCAGGGTCGACCTGCACGGCGTGAAGTACGGCCTGGCCTACGGCGCTGCGATCGTCTGCGGGGCAGCTCTCGCCGTCGTGGTTCTGGGCCTGCGTGCCGACCGGAGCGACCGGTGGTGGGCGCTGCGCGCATGGGGTCGCTGGATCGGACTGCTGAACGGTCTGCTCGCCGGGGCGGCCTGTCTGGTGGGCCTGTGGCTGATGACCCGATCGACCTCGGTCTACGTGCGCGACGACCAGACCTACCACTACTACCCGTGGCTGCCCTGGTGGGGCGGCGTATCGCTGGCTGCAGTGGCCGCTGGCTGGGCGCTGTGGCGACTTGTCCGGCGTCGGGACCCGGCGCGCATCGAGGCGTTGACCCTCAAGGTGGTCGTCGGCAGCGTCTTCGTCTTCCTCGCGACGTCGGCGGTTCCCCAGGCGCTGACGTACTTCCAGGGGTACGACGATTCGCAGTGGCTGGCCGGCGCGCGTGCACTCAAAGCGGGCGGCTTCCCGTGGCGGGACTTCTACGTCATCCACGGCCTGTTCTACGACGTCTTCCAGGGCAACATCAGCCTCGCGCTGTTCGGCAACTCGATCTGGGGTGCGCAAGCCGGAATCGCGGTCGTGATCGTCCCGCTCGCCTGGGTCGGGCTGTACCTGTTCGCGGTCTGGGTTTGCCGGCGAAACGCGTGGCTCCTGATCTTCGGTGCCGTCCTGCTCGTATCCGGACTGCCTTCGCCGATCGAGCAGCGCTTCATCCTCGTGCCACTCGCGCTCGTCCTGTTCGGCGAGACGGTGGCCCGCCGAAGCGCACGGTGGTCCGTCGCGCTGGCGGTGACGATGTTCGTCCTCGAACTGATCGTCCCCGAGACCCTGTACGTGTCGATCCCGATCTTGCTGGCCCTGGCCGCAGCCGACTTCCTGCATCGGGACCGTGAGCGCCCGCTCAGAGCCGCATTCCGCCGCACCTACTGGGTGCTCGGCGTCGGAGCCGTGCTGTGCGCAATCTGGGCGATCTTCCTCGCGATCAACCATGCGCTGCACGCGTTCATCGAGTATTACGTGATCTTCGGCCCCGGGCACGATGCATCCGGTGCCATTCCGCCTGTGGCCATCACGACGAAGTTGTGGGTCCAGTTCGCGCTCGGCATAGCCCTCGTGCTGATCACGTACCTGGCGGTCGCCGTGCGGCTCCGAAACCGGACGGACTGGACGCCGCGCCAGTGGGTCGCGGTCGCCGCGGCGGGCTTCGCGGCGCTCTACGGCGAGAAGGCGCTCGGCCGCTTCGACACGTCGCACATCGACCAGACCTTCACCGCGGCCCTCCCGCTGCTGATCCTGCAG
>DASSTC010000011.1:0-6313 GCA_035708065.1 Candidatus Limnocylindria bacterium
GTGATCCCGATGGGCAGCACGATCCCGACGCCGAGGCGCAGCCAGGTCAGCCAGCCCATCGGTCCGCCGAGCGGTCCGCTGCTGACCGTCGCGATGGCGACGACGAATGCGACGAGCTGGAGGACAAGCACCGCCACCAGCAGCCACATCATCCGGCGCAGCGGCTCGGGGGAGAGCTTCGGCGTGACGAGATACCAGTGGCCGAGCAGCATCGCGGCGTTCACCGCGCCGAGGGCGAGCGCCGCCAGGATCAGCTGGCCGGCGAACAGCGTGGCGTTCAGCGTCCCACCGGCTGCTGCGAGCACCGCCAGCGCAGCCGCCCCGAGCAGCCCGGTGGCGACGGCCAGGCCGCTGCGCGGGAGCTTGGCGATCGAGGCGACCAGGTAGGCCAACGTGCCGGCCGTGAAGGCCCAGACCAGGATCCGGCGTTGGTCCGCGGTGGCATCGGCGACTGTGCCGCGCGGCAGGTTGAGCTCCGAGAGCAGCAGGATCAGCGCGAAGACGAGCAGCAGGCCGGCCATGAACAGCCGATAGCCGCGCGTCGTGCCGCCCAGCAGCTCGGTGAAGCCGACCACCAGCAGCGTGCCGGAGGTCAGCGCGGCCCAGAAGATCCAGTTGACGAAGGGGAGAGCCT
The DNA here is from genome assembly GCA_035708065.1 of Candidatus Limnocylindria bacterium. Lineage (GTDB taxonomy): Bacteria > Chloroflexota > Limnocylindria > QHBO01 > QHBO01 > JAICUY01. The sequence continues at coordinate 635 of DASSTC010000011.1, forward strand.
CGATCGACACGCGGCGAGGATAGCGCCGGGCCTGATGCGGCGCGGCGCGGGCAGGGCGGGTCAGGCGAGTCATCAAATGACTTGAAGACTCCCGCAGGGTAGCCGAGGGGGCTTACCGCGCGCTTACCAGCCGCTTACTGGACGCAGCATGCGAACCCCACCGCACCGCGCCACGCGGGCATCGGACCTGCGAGAAAATCGAACCGATGGCCTCGCCGTACCCGCCCATCAGCGACTACGGCGCGATCGGCGACTGCCGGACGATCGCGCTCGTCTCGCGCACGGCATCGATCGACTGGTGGTGCGAGCCGCGCTTCGACGCTCCGTCGCTCTTCGGCCGCATCCTCGACTGGCACAAGGGCGGGTCGTTCCACCTCGAGGGCGAGGGGCTGCAGCCCGCCGGCCGCCGCTACCTGCGCGACACCGCCATCCTCGAGACGTCCCTCGACCTGCGTGGCGGCAGCATCACGGTCACCGACTTCCTGGCCATCGTCGGCCAGGACGACGATGAGCTCGGCCCGGCACCATTCGCCCGCCAGAAGCTCGTTCGCCTGGTTCGATGCGACCGTGGCCGCGTGAACCTCACCGTCCACTGCGTCCCGCGGCCCGGCTACGGCCTGACCCGGCCGCGTCTGAGCCTGGCCGGTCCGAACGAGGCGCGCCGCCGCTCGCTGAAGCTCGTCACACCCGGCGACCAGCGCAACATCACCCTCGGCGCCACCACCGATTGGGGACCGATCCACAACGCCGAGGGTCGCATCCAGCTGACGATGGGCGTCGATGACGAGCTTGGCATGGTCGTCGACTACGGTCCCGGCGACCTCCAGGGCGAGGGCGTCAGCCGCGAGGCCGGACGGCAGCGCGAGCCGCAGCCACGCAGCTACGCCCTGCAGGAGCTCCACGACTGGCGCGACGAGACGCAGCGCTTCTGGCGCGCGTGGGCCGAGGTGAGCGGCTACGACGGCCCGTATCGGCGCCTCGTCCGGCGCAGCGCGATCATGCTGAAGCTGCTCACCTACCACCCCAGCGGCGCGATCGTTGCGGCCGGCACGACCTCGCTGCCCGAGGACCTCGGCGGCGAGCGCAACTGGGACTACCGGTTTACCTGGCTGCGCGACGCGAGCTACACGCTCTACGCGCTGCACACGCTCGGCTACCGCGGCGAATCGGACGCGTTCATGCAATGGCTGACGCGAGCATCGGCCGAGCACGAGGACCCGCTGGTGCTGTATCGGGTCGATGGGCGGACGCCCGGTCACGAACGCACGCTCGACGCGCTGGAAGGCTATCGCCGCTCGAAGCCGGTGCGCATCGGCAACGAGGCCGCCTGGCAGCGCCAGCTCGACATCTACGGAGCCGTCCTGGACGCCGCGTATCTCGACCAGAAGTCCGGCAACGACATGACCGATGCGGAGTGGCAGCTCTTCGCCCGCTTCGCCGACCTGGCGGCGTCACGCTGGAAGCGCCCCGACACGTCGATCTGGGAGGTCCGCGGCGGCCGTCGCGACTTCACGTACTCGAAGGTGATGTGCTGGGTGGCGCTCGACCGCGCCCGTCGCATCGCCGAACGCCTGGGCAAAGCCGACGCCGAGGCGGATCGCCTCGCACGCTGGAAGCGCGAGGCCGATGCCATCCGCCGCGCGGTGCTGCGCCACGGACGTCGCGCCGACGGCGCCTTCGTCCAGTTCTTCGGCAGCCAGCGGATCGATGCTTCGGCACTCGTCTTCCCGCTGGTCGGCTTCATCAAGTCGACCGCTCCGTCGGCGCTGGCCACCTTCGACGCGGTGCGCCACACGCTCGAGGACAAGGGTCTCGTCAAGCGCTACGAGGCGGACGTCGAGGTCGAGGGCGTGACCGGCAACGAGGGCTACTTCCTGATCTGCAGCTACTGGCTGTGCGACAACCTGGCGCTCCACGGCAAGCTCGACGAGGCGCGCCGCCACTTCGAGGAGATCTCGGCGCACGCCAACGACCTCGGCATCTTCAGCGAGGAGTGGGACCCGGTCCACGAGATGGCGCTCGGCAACGTGCCGCAGGCGTTCACCCACATCGCCCTGATCTCGAGCGCCCACAACCTCGAGCGCGCGAAGCAGGGCCGCATCCACGGCTCGGTCCGCCGCGAGGCACCGTCGAACGAATAGATCGACGCCGGTCTAGCCGGTTACCGCTCACCGGCGCGACAAATGCTCGCTCCCGACGCTTGGAAACGGCCAACGCGCTCCCCGAGCCGACGAAATCGGTCGCGGCCGGTCCCTGGCCAGGCCGCTGCCGTGGGCGGCCTCAGCCGCGGGCGAGCGTCCCGGTCAGCCCGATCTCGACGAACCCGTCGCGCACGCGGGTTGGGAACGTTTCCACTGGCTCGGTGGCCGGCGGCACGACCGCCGCACCGGTGCGCACGTCGAAACAGGCTTCGTGCCAGGCGCAGACCAGCACCCCGTCCTTCTGGTCGAAGCCCGCTTCGCTCAATGGAAAGTCGCGGTGTGTGCAGTTGTTGGCCGTCGCGAAGAACTCGCCGCGATGTCGGACGAGGACGACGGGGGTGCCGTCGATCTCGACCGGCAGCAGCTCGCCGTCGCGCAGCTCGTCGGCGGGGAGCACCCGCGCGTATCGCGTGGCGGCCAGGGTCACAGGGGTCGAACGAGAGCCAGCAGGCGTGGCTCGGTCATGTCCTCGATCGACCAGCGCAGCCCTTCGCGACCCAGGCCGGAGTCCTTGACGCCACCGTAGGGCATCGGGTCGGTGCGCCAGGTGGGGATGTCGTTGACGATGATGCCGCCGACATCGAGCTCGTCCCAGGCGCGGAGCGTGCCCTCGAGGTCGTTGGTGAACACGCCGCACTGCAGCCCGAACGCCGATTCGTTGATCTGGCGCAGGCCCTCGTCGAACGACGAGACCGGAAAGAGGTTGACGACCGGCGCGAAGACCTCCTCGCCGCAGACGCGGGCATCGGCCGGCACGTCCGCCAGCACCGTCGGCGGATAGACCTGGCCGTCCGGCTTGCCGCCGGCCAGCACCCGAGCGCCGCGATCGACGGCCTCGCGCACCCATTCGTCGGTGCGGTCAACGGCACGCTGGTCGACCATGGGTCCGAGGTCGGTCGCCGGATCCGCCGGATCGCCGACACGCACCTCGCGGACCGCCTCGACGAAGCGACGCTCGAACTCGTCGTAGATGTCGCGCACGACGTAGATCCGCTGCACGCTGATGCAGACCTGCCCGGCGTAGGCGAACGAGCCGAAGACGAGGCGCTTGACCGCCCAGTCGAGGTCGGCCGAGGCATCGACCACCGCGCCGGCATTGCCGCCGAGCTCGAGGACGACCTGCTTGCGGCCGGCATCGGCCTTCATCTTCCAGCCGACACTCGGTGATCCGGTGAACGACAGGAGCTTGAATCGGTCGTCCGAGACCATCCGGTCGCCGGTCGGACGGTCCATGGGCAGGATGCTGACTGCACCCTTGGGCAGGTCGGTCTCGGCGAGGTACTCGGCCACGCGCAGCATGACCAGCGGGTCCTTCGAAGGCGGCTTGAGCACGATGCTGCAGCCGGCGGCGATCGCCGGCGCGACCTTGTGCGCCGCCAGGTTCAGCGGGAAGTTGAACGGGCTGATCCCCGCGACCGGGCCGATGGCGTAGCGGCGCAGGAGTCCCTGCCTGCCACGGTTCGCCGCCGTCCAGTCGAGCGGCAGCCACTCCCCGTTGAGGCGCAGCGCCTCCTCGGCGGCCGTGCGGAACGTCAGCGCGCCGCGGGCGACCTCGCCGCGGGCGTCTCGGATCGGCTTGCCCGACTCGCGCATCAACAGCTCGGCCAGCTCGTCGGCGTCGCGGTCGATCCGCTCGGCGACGTGCGCCAGCGCGTCCCGGCGCGCGTAGCTCGGCAGGCGACGCGTCTGCTCGAAGGCCGAGACCGCGGCGACGGTCGCGCGCTCCAGCTCGTCGGCACCGGCCTGGAACGTGGTCGCCACCACGTCGCCGGTGGCAGGGTTGCGCACTTCGAGCGGCGTGCCGGCCTCCACGAACTCGCCGGCAAGGTAGATCGGGACGGTCTGGGAGCGGATCTCGGTGGTCATCGGTCTATCGATTCTACGCTCGAATCGGCCTCGGGCGACGATCGTGAAACGGTCGGCTACCATCGGCGAGCATGAACCCCTGGTACCTCCTCCTCGAGATCGCCGTGGTCGCCTCGTTCGGTGTCGCGGCGCTCGCCGCCTACCGGCGCGGCCGGCTGCCGTTCTACGAGCTGCTCTCCGCGGCGGTCTTCGGCATCTTGCTCGAGGAGGGCGACCAGCTCATGTTCGAGACGTACCACTACAGCTCCGACTGGCTCCTGGTGATCGACCGCGCACCGGTCGGCATCGGGCTGACCTGGGCGCTCATCCTGGCGGGCGCCATGCGCATCACCGACGCGCTCGGCGTGCGGCGCCGCTACGCGCCGTTCGTCGATGCCGTGCTGGCGATCAGCCTCGACCTGGCGTTCGACGCCATCGCCATCCGGATGGGGCTGTGGACCTGGCGCGGCATCGGTCCCGAGCAGGCCTGGTTCGGGGTGCCGGCCGGTAATTTCTACGCGTGGCTGTTCGTGGCGCTCGGCTTCAGCCTGGTCACGCGCTGGCTGCGGGACGTCGTGGCGCGGCAGCCGAACCGAGCCTGGCAGCAGCTGCTGGTGCCGATTCCGGCCTACGTGCTCCTGATCGTCGGCCTCATCCCGTTCATCATCCTGCAGCCTCGGCTCGAGCCCGGCCACGGTGAAGGCCTGGGCATCTTCGCCGTCACGCTGGCGATCTTCGCCGCGATCGCCGCGTACGGCGTGTGGGGACCGAACCGCGCGATCCCGAACGGCGAGCGCACGGCCATCGTCGACCTGCGGCTCGCGTTCGCCAGCCGCCTGTCGATCCACGGCGTCTTCCTGGTCGCCCTGTTCGTGATGGGTCTGCAGCACACCGTACCGGTGCTCCTCGTCGTCGCCCTGGTGCTCCTCGCCGCCGAGGTTCCGCTCGCCTGGCTGGTCAACGCCCGCCTGAAGACCGATGCGGCCGCCTCCCCGGCGGCCGAGACCGCTCGCGCATGACCGATTGGCGGGAGGCAACCGATGCCTGCGTCGAGCACCTGCGCGCGCTGATCCGCATCCCCAGCGTCAACCCGCCCGGCGGCGAAACGCCGGCCGCCGAGTACTGTGCGGCGGCGCTGCGCGGAGCGGGCATCGAGGCCGAGGTGCTGGAGGCGGCGCCGGGACGCGGCTCCTGCTTCGGCCGGCTGCCGGCGACCGTCGACGACCCGCTGCCGCCGCTCGTGCTGCTCAGTCACCTCGACGTCGTCCCCGTCGATCGCAACTCCTGGACGCGCGACCCGTTCGGCGCCGAGCTCATCGACGGCGTGGTGTGGGGACGCGGCGCGGTCGATATGAAGGACATGGTCGCCATGGAGCTCGCAGTGATGGTCGAGCTGGCGCGCTCCGACGTACCGCGGCGGCGCGACGTCATCTTCGCCGCGCTGGCCGACGAGGAGGCCGGCGGCCGCTTCGGCGCGCTGCACTGGATCGCCGAGCGCCCGGACCTGTTCGCCTCGTCGGCCGGGCCGGCGGCGGCCGCCCTCAACGAGGTCGGCGGCTACTCGATCACGCTCGGCGAGCGCCGCTTCTACACCATCCAGGTCGCCGAGAAGGGCATCCTCTGGACGCGCCTG
>DASSTC010000012.1:0-24443 GCA_035708065.1 Candidatus Limnocylindria bacterium
ATGCCAATGGCATTGCTGGGTAGGTATGTTCGGTTGGGATAAGCACTGAAAGCATCTAAGTGCGAAGCTCGCCTCAAGATGAGGTTCCCCACCGGGTTAACCGGGTAAGACCGCAGCGAGACTAGCTGTTTGATAGGCCGCGCGTGTAAGCGCAGTAATGCGTTGAGCCAAGCGGTACTAATGGTCGAGGGCTTGACCTAATTCACGCGTCTAGCACGTAGCTGGATCGCGAACGGAAGCTGCCTCAGCGGGCAGCAGAATCCACGACACATGATCGACGCTTCCAGTCCAGATTCCGCCCGTCAGGCGGGCGCCAATTGAAGATTATCCCGGTGACGCTAGCGGAGAGGTTCCACCCGTTCCCATCCCGAACACGGAAGTTAAGCTCTTCAGCGCCGAAGATACTTGGGGGGCGACTCCCTGGGAAAATAGGTCGTCGCCGGGATATTCATTCCTTGCAGGAACGACCGGGCTCAGCCCGGTCGTTTTGCTATGCTCGTGGCCGTGGACTCGATCTGTCCGCTGTTGACACTCGGCTCTGACCGCCACGCGGTCTGCAACGGCTTCGACGCCGATCACCGGTGTGGCGTCGCCAACGGTCCCGACCCACTCGATCGCGCCCAGCAGCTGCGCTTCTGTCTCGGCCCGATGCATGTCGAGTGCCCCCACTACGCCCGCCGGGCGCTGTCCGACCGCGCGGCGACCGTCGACGGCGTACCGGCGCCCTCGCCCGACGTCCTGCTTGGGCCGACCCGCCTGGTGATCGACGCCGAGCACGCGCGGCGCGGCGTGCGCCCGGGCGCCGGCCTGCCTCGGGGCGCGCGCCCTGTGCTGGCTGCGGTCGTCGTGGTGGCGGCGACCTCCGCGGGCGCCGCCTCGGGCTCGTTCCAGCGTCTCGCCGCGCTCGTCGGCGACGCCGGCGATCCGGTCCAGCATGTTTCCGCGCTCATCGCACCGACGGCGACGCCGGCGCCAGCCGCATCGCCGCGCGCCGCAGCCACGGCCGTGCCACAGACGACGCCGTTGCCGACCCCCTCACCGCTCGTCGTTCCGACGCCGACGGCCGCGCCGACCTCCGAGGTCATGCCGGCCCAGACCTATGTCGTGCAGGCGGGCGACACGCTCAAGGCGATCGCCGACCGCTACGGCACGACGGTCGCGGCGCTGCAGCAGGCGAACGGCATCGCGGATCAGAACGTGATCAACGTCGGGCAGGTGCTGTCCATCCCCTGACCGGCCGGATTCAGAACGGGGGCTGACAGGCCCGGCAGAAGGTCGTTGCCTCGCTGCCGCCGATCTGGCGGAGGGGCCGTCCGCAGCGCGGGCACGGCTCCCCGCCCCGCAGATGGACCTTCAGGAACTCGCGATGCTGCTCCTGGATGTCCGGTGGAACGAGCGTCCGCAACCGAACGATGGCATCGGTCAGGACGGAGCGCATGGCGTGGTACAGGCGCTCGACATCGTCCGGCGAGAGCGAGCTGCGACGGCGCAGGGGTGCCAGCCGCGCCTCCCACAGGATCTCGTCGCTGTAGGCATTGCCGATCCCCGCGACGAAGCGGGGGTTGCGCAGCAGCGACTTCAGCTCGCCCGGGTGGCGCCGGATCCGCTCGCGGAAGCGCTCGAGGGTGAGCTCCGGGTCGTCGGCATCGGGACCCATCTCAGACCAGCCGGGAATGCTGTCGATCTCGTCGGGCCGCACGAGGTAGAGCTTGCCGAGCATCTCGCGGTCGACGTAGCGCAGCTCGCCGCCGTCGGTGAAGCGCAGTCGCAGGCCGGTCCGTGCGCGCACGCGCGGGCTGCCGTTGTCGAGCAGCCAGAATCGGCCTGCGAGCATTGGGTTGGCCGCCAGGATCCGCTCGACGCTCCCGTCACGCTCGAATGGCAGCAGCAGGAACTTGCCGCGGCGTCGGGCACTGCCCAGGGTCGTCCCGGCGAGCGTCTCGAGCTCCTCCGGCGTGGCACGCACCAGGATCGGCGCCGGCGTCGAAGCGTCGCGCAGGGATCTGCCCGCAGCCCGCGCAGCGAGCTCCTCGGCGACGATCGTCAGGTCCGGGAGCTCAGGCACGGCGTTCGCTTGACCGTGTGGTATCCTTCACCGGCTCTGTAGCACACAACCGCATAACCTGCGCGGATGTCGTTCCATCGGACTTAGACGGAGGAGCCCCGAGTCGTCTCATCGATGATGTCAGGAAGCCTTTCGGCAGTGTCAGGAATGCCCTCCGTGTGCGGAGGGCGTTGTTGTTACGGGAGACATTACCGACAGGAGCGAACAGACACTTGATCGAAGAGACGAAGCAGGTCGAGCAGACCGACGACGCGGCAGCGAGCGAGCCGCAGGCCGTCGAGGAGTCGACCACCAGCGCCGAGCATCCGGCCGCCCAGACGGAAGGCGAAGCGATTTCGGCGCCGGAACCCGAGCAGGAGCCCCTGCCGGCCGATGTCACAGGATCCGCCGACGAGCCGGCGAGCGCTGTCGATGCGCCGAGCGACGAGCAGCCGGCTGCCGTCAGCGCCGACGACGCGTCGAGCGACGTCGCGGTGGTGCACGAGGCCCCTGCGGCGCACACCGCGCCGCCTGCGGCAGCCGAGCCGATGACCATGGCGGAGCTGCTCGAGAACCCGGACAACGAGGTCAAGAGTCTGAAGCACGGCGACGTCGTCGAGGGCACCGTGGTGCGCATCGATCCGGACGAGATCCTGGTCGACTTCGGCGGCAAGAGCGAGGGCGTGGTCAGCAACCGCGAGCTGATGTCGCGACGCGGGCCGCGCGATGGCGAAGAGGGCAAGCCGGAGCTGAAGATGGGCGACGAGGTGCTCGTCTACGTCCTGCAGCCGGAGTCCCCCGAGGGCCACGCCGTCCTGTCGCTGCGCCGGGCCGGGCTCGAGCGCAAGTGGCGCGGCATGCAGGAGCGCTTCGATGCCGGCGAGATCGTCGAGGCACGGGTCATCGACCACAACAAGGGTGGCCTGATCGTCGACCTCGGCGTGCGGGGCTTCGTGCCGATCAGCCAGATCGTCGACTTCCCACGCCGGCCGCGGGACGAGCAGCCGCGCGACGCCGCCCAGGAGATCGCCGAGAAGCTGCAGCCGTTCGTCGGCCGCACGCTGCGGCTCAAGATCCTCGAGGTCAATCGCAAGGCGAACCGCCTGATCCTGTCGGAGAAGGTTGCGCTCTATGAGGAGCGCCGCGAGAAGCGCGACGAGCTGTTCAGCAGCCTGCAGGTCGGCCAGCGGGTCACCGGCCAGGTGCGCAGCATCGCGCCGTTCGGCGTGTTCATCGACCTCGGTGGCATCGACGGCCTGGTGCACAAGAGCGAGCTCTCCTGGAACAAGGTCAACAACCCGGAGACCGCCTACGCCATCGGCGACGAGGTCGAGGCCGAGGTCATCGACATCAACCACGAGCGCGGTCGCATCAGCCTGTCGATCCGGCGGCTGCAGCCCGATCCGTGGCAGGAGTCGGTCGCGAAGTACAACATCGGCGACGTCATCGAGGGGACGGTCACCAAGCTGGTCAACTTTGGCGCGTTCGTGCGCGTCGAGGAGGGCCTCGAAGGGCTCATCCACATCAGCGAGCTTTCCAACCAGCGCGTCGCGCATCCGGGCGACGTCGTGAAGGAGGGCGAGGTGCTGAAGCTCAAGATCATCTCGCTCGACTCGGAGCGGCATCGGCTCGGCCTCAGCCTGAAGCAGGCAGAAGAGCGGTCGAGCGTCGCGCCGTCGGCGGGACCGGCGCCCCGCGAGGATCGGCCCCGTCGCGAGCGTCGCGAGCGTCGCGAGCGCTTCCGGCCGGAGGACGCCACCGCCGAGCCGGAGGAAGGCATCGACAACACGATGGCCGCCGCCTTTGCGGAGTCCGGACTGCTCGAGCAGTTCCGCGCGTCGCAGGCCGCGCGAGAGGAGCAAGCCGCGTCGCAGGCCGCTCAGGCATCGACGGCCGAGCCTGCCGACACTGCGCCCGCGGAGGCCGTCAGCGAGGATGCATCGGCACCGGAGGCGTCGGGCGAACCGGAGCAGCCGGACCAGGCGGAGGATCCCGAACGGGCGCAGCAGCCCGAGACGGCGTCAGCCGAGGGTGAGCCATCCCGCGATGGCGAGCCCGTCGAGGAGGACGCCACGGTCTGAACCCGACCGGGCGGCCAGCGGCCGTCGGTCGACTCCGGCGTTCGAGGCGGGCCCGACATCGGGTCCGCCTCGTGCACACCGAAGCGAAGAAGTGAGCCGGGACGACCCCGGCCGCGTAGTTACTGACAACGGCATCGCTCACCTTCGGTGCCGTACACTCAGCCGAAGCGTTTGCGACGGCCAACCACCAACCCGAGCACGGAACGCGACATGGACAGATTCGACAAGTTCACCGACCGGGCGCGAAAGGTCCTCACCCTGGCGCAGGACGAGGCCCAGCGCTTCAACCACAACTACATCGGTACCGAGCACCTGCTGCTCGGCCTCGTCCGCGAGGGCGAAGGGGTTGCGGCGCGCGTCCTCGAGAACATGAACGTCGAGCTGTCGAAGGTCCGTACCGCGGTCGAGTTCATCATCGGCCGAGGTGACCGGCCCGTCGTCGGCGAGGTCGGGCTGACGCCCCGCGCCAAGCGGGTGATCGAGCTGGCGATCGACGAAGCGCGGCGGCTGGGTCACAACTACATCGGCACCGAGCATCTGCTGCTCGGTCTCGTCCGCGAGGGCGAGGGGATCGCCGCCGGCGTGCTGGAGAGCCTGGGCGTCAACCTCGACAAGGTGCGCCACCAGGTGATTCACGTCCTGAGCCAGAGCACCAGCGTTTCACCGACCCAGGAGTCGAAGCGGCCGTCGAAGACGCCGACGCTCGACCAGCTGGGCATCAACCTCACCGAGGCGGCCCGCGCGGGGAAGCTCGACCCGGTCATCGGTCGTGAGAAGGAGATCGAGCGGGTCATCCAGATCCTGAGCCGGCGCACGAAGAACAACCCGGCGCTGATCGGCGAGCCGGGCGTCGGCAAGACGGCGATCGCCGAGGGCCTGGCGCACCGCATCGTCACCGGCGACGTTCCCGAGACGCTGACCGACAAGCGGGTGCTGACGCTCGACATCGGGTCGCTCGTCGCCGGCACGAAGTACCGCGGCGAGTTCGAGGAGCGGCTGAAGAAGATCATCGAGGAGCTGCGCAGCTCGTCTGACAGCGTCCTGTTCATCGATGAGCTGCACACCCTGGTCGGTGCGGGAGCCGCGGAGGGCGCCATCGACGCCGCGAACATCCTCAAGCCGCCCCTGGCACGTGGCGAGCTGCAGTGCATCGGCGCGACCACGCTGGACGAGTACCGCAAGTACATCGAGAAGGACGCCGCGCTGGAGCGCCGCTTCCAGCCGGTGATGGTCGAGGAGCCGACCATGGACGAGGCGGTCGAGATCCTGTTCGGGATCCGCTCGCGCTACGAAGAGCACCACCGTGTCACGATCAGCGACGAGGCCGTGCACGCGGCGGTCGACCTGTCCGTTCGCTACGTCGCCGACCGCGCGCTGCCCGACAAGGCGATCGACCTCATCGACGAGGCCGGGTCGCGGGTGCGCCTGCGCCGCTCGTCGGCGCCACCGAACATCAAGGAAGCCCAGCACGAGCTGGAGGAGATCACCCGCCAGAAGGACGAGGCGATCGCCGGCCAGGACTACGAGGCGGCCGCTCGCCTGCGCGACGAGGAGGCGCAGGGACGCGAGCGCATCGAGCAGATGCGCGCCGCCTGGCACGAGGAGAGCGCCAAGGATGTCCCGGTCGTCACCGACGAGGACATCGCCCAGGTGGTCAGCATGTGGACCGGCATCCCGGTGCTCAAGATCAGCACCGAGGAGTCGGAGCGGCTGCTGCACATGGAGGACGCGCTGCACCAACGGGTCATTGGGCAGCAGGAGGCGATCGAGACGATCAGCAAGGCGGTGCGCCGCGCGCGCGCCGGGCTGAAGGATCCGAAGCGACCGATCGGCTCGTTCATCTTCATGGGACCCACCGGCGTCGGCAAGACCGAGTTGGCACGGGCGCTCGCCGAGTTCATGTTCGGCAGCGAGGACGCCCTGGTAAAGATCGACATGAGCGAGTTCATGGAGCGCCACAACGTCTCACGGCTGGTCGGCGCGCCTCCCGGCTACGTCGGCTACGACGAGGGCGGCCAGCTGACCGAGGCGGTGCGCCGCAAGAGCTACAGCGTCGTGCTGCTCGACGAGATCGAGAAGGCGCATCCGGAGGTGTTCAACATCCTCCTCCAGATCCTCGAGGATGGCCACCTGACCGATGCCAAGGGTCGTCGCGTCGACTTCCGCAACACGATCATCATCATGACCAGCAACGTCGGCGCGCAGCAGCTGCAGCGCGACACGACGATCGGCTTCCGTGCGGGCGGCGCGAACGAGGCCGCCCAGGCGGCTGCCGACTACGACCGGATGAAGGACAAGGTGCTCGCCGAGCTGAAGAACACCTTCCGCCCCGAGTTCCTGAACCGGATCGACGCCACGGTCGTCTTCCGGCAGCTGACCCGCGAGGAGATCCGCGAGATCGTGGACCTGTTGCTCATCCGCGTCAAGCAGCAGCTCGCCGGCCAGGAGATGGAGCTGGTGGTGACCGATGCCGCCAAGGACGCGATCATCGCCGCCGGCTACGACCAGGCGTTCGGCGCGCGGCCGCTGCGCCGCGAGATCCAGAACCAGATCGAGGACCCGCTCGCCGAGCGGATGCTCATGGCGAGCTTCAGCAGCGGCGACACGATCATCATCGACGCGCTTCCGGAGGGCGGCCTCTCGATCGAGAAGGGCACGCCCAAGGAAGAGCCGGTGGAGGCCGCATCCGGCGCGAAATGAGCCGTAAGCCGGCGGTAACGCGCCGGTAAGCACAGGCATGGCAAGATGGCGGAGCCGCGATGGCTCCGCCATCGTTCGTCTCCGACCCGCATAGCACGGAGGTCGCGTGCCCGCGACTCGATCGGTTCACGTCTGCCAGAGCTGTGGCGCCACGACCCCGAAGTGGGCCGGCCAGTGCCCGAGCTGCGGGGCATGGAACACGCTGGTCGAGACGGTGATGCCGCGCGCCGGCACCGAGCGGCGAGCGCGCTCGGCGACGGCGGGGCGCCCCGCCGGCATCGAGCCGATCTCCGGCGTGTCGAGCGCAGAGGCGGCGCGGCTGCCATCGGGGATCGGCGAGGTCGATCGGGTCCTGGGCGGCGGCCTGGTGCCGGGCTCGATCGTGCTGTTCGGTGGCGACCCGGGGATCGGCAAGTCGACGCTCCTGCTCCAGCTCGCCGCGCGGCTGGCGAAGGCCGGTGGCAGCGTGCTGTACGTCACCGGGGAGGAGTCGGCGCGCCAGGTGCGCGGCCGCGCCGAGCGGATCGAGGCGGTCGTGGACGGCCTCGACCTGCTGGCGACCACCGAGCTGGAGACGGCCGTCGCGGCGATCGATGCCGCGCAACCCGCATTCGCGGTCGTCGACAGCGTCCAGACGCTCGCTTCGGGCGAGCTGACCGGCCCGGCGGGCAGCGTCGGCCAGGTGCGCGAGGTTGCCGCACGGCTGGCGGAGGTGGCGAAGGGCGGCGCCACCGCCGTCGCGCTGGTCGGCCACGTCACCAAGGAGGGGACGGTCGCCGGGCCGCGGACGCTCGAGCATCTCGTCGACGCGGTGATCTACCTCGAGGGCGAGCGCCTCGGGTCGACACGGCTGATTCGTGCGGCGAAGAACCGGTTCGGCTCGACCGACGAGGTGGGCGTGCTCGAGATGCGAGGCGACGGCCTGGCCGAGGTGGCCGACGCGTCGCGCTTCTTCCTCGAGTCGGAGCAGCCGCCGGTCGCCGGCAGCGCGATCACCATCGCCCTGGAAGGGACGCGGCCGCTGGCCGTCGAGATCCAGGCGCTCGTTTCGCCGGCCGGCTACGGCTCCCCGCGGCGTGCCACGACCGGGATCGACACGAACCGGGTGCTGATGCTGATCGCGGTCCTGGCGAAGCACGCCGGCGTGAACCTGACGAGCCACGACGTCTACGTCAACGTGGCGGGCGGCCTCCGCATCGAGGAGCCGGCGGCCGACCTTGCAGTGGCGGCAGCGCTCGCCTCGTCGCTGCGCGAGCGAGCGATCCGCAGCGGCACCGTGCTGGCGGGTGAGCTGTCGCTGTCGGGGCGGCTGCGTGGCGCGACGCGCGTCGAGCGCCGAATGCTCGAAGCGAGCCGGCTGGGCTTCGACCGGCTGGTCACCGGCCCGCGCCGCCAATCGGGCGACGAACGGCGCGAGCGCGCCGCCCGCCAGACCGAGATCGTCACCGCCACCGACATCCGCGCCGCGCTGGGTGCCGCGCTCACCGACTGACCGCGTCCCGTCACGGGCGGGCCGTCGAGCATTGTCGCCGCGGGGGTCGCGTGCTAGTGTTGCGCCCCGGTCCGACCGGGCAATCCGCCGATTTCTCCGTGTTCATCGCTCGGCGCGTTGTGCATCGGTCCGGTGTTCATTCACGCACTCATCGGTTCATGACCAAGCTCATCCAGCTCATCGGAGCGGTGCTCGGCACGCTCGCCGGCTTCGCGCTGGGCCTGCTCATCCTGCAGCAGGCACCCGGTGCCGTCGAGGTGCCGAATCGGCCTGCCTTCCTGGCGGCGATGGTCGCCGCCTCGCTGCTGTTCGGCTACCTCGCCATTCCGTACGTCACGGTCTACCCGGTGCGCTGGGCGAAGGAGCGCATCGCGGCGGCGGATGCCGGCTCGTACGCGCTCGGCGTGGCGGCGATCGTGATTGGTCTGATCATGGGCGTGCTGCTGGGCATCCCCCTGGCGCTGCTGGGTGGGTTCGCCGGCAAGGTCCTGCCGCCGCTGGCGGCGCTCGCGCTCGTGGCGGTGATGCTCGCCGCGACGATCAACAAGCGCGACGTGCTGCTGCCGGCCTTCGGCACGCTGTTGCCCGGCGGTCGCCGTCGCGGCGCCGCGCAGGTGGTGGTGGTCGACACCTCGGCGGTGATCGACGGCCGGATCGTCGACATCGGCAAGACCGGATTCATCATGGGCAGTTTGATCGTGCCGCGCTTCGTGCTCGAGGAGCTCCAGCGCATCGCCGATTCGCCGGACGCCATGCGCCGCAACCGCGGCCGGCGTGGGCTCGAGATGCTGACTGCCCTGCAGAAGGACTCGGTCTCGCCGGTCGAGGTCGTCGACGACGATTACCCGGAGATCGGCGAGGTCGACGCCAAGCTGGTCGCCTATGCCCGCGATCACGGCGCGGCGATCCTGACCAACGACTTCAACCTCAACCGCGTCGCGGAGCTGCAGGGCATCCGCGTGCTGAACATCAACGAGCTGGCGAACGCGGTGAAGGCGGTCGTCCATCCCGGCGAGGAGATGAGCGTGCGCATCATCCAGGAGGGCAAGGAGCAGGGCCAGGGCGTGGGCTACCTCGACGACGGGACGATGATCGTCGTCGAGGGCGGTGTGCGCTTCATGGATGCCGACGTACCGATCACCGTCACCCGCGTCCTGCAGACCGTCGCCGGCCGGATGATCTTCGCCCAGCCGCGCGAGGGGTGACCGCACTCGCGGCGGTCCTGGTCGCCGCCGGCCGCAGCCGGCGGATGGGGGAGGACAAGCTCTGGGTCGACCTTCATGGGCGGCCGGTCTGGCGCTGGAGCCTGGACACCCTGCTCGCCACACCCACGCTGGAGCGGCTCGCCCTGGTCGTGCCCTCCGGCTCGCAAGAACGCTATCGGTCGCGCATTCCGTCGTCCGCCGCAGACCGATGCCTCCTGGTCGCCGGCGGCGAAACCCGTCGCGCCTCGGTGCTCGCCGGGCTTGCCGCTCTGACCGATGTGGGCTATGGCGACGCGTGCCTCGTCCTCGTCCACGATGCCGCGCGTCCGGCGGCGACGCCGGCACTTATCGGGCGGGTCGTGGAGGCGGCCGGTTCGAGCGGTGGCGTCGTGCCGGGCTTGCCCGTGCCGGACACGCTGATGGGCGCCGGCGGCGAGCACGTCGACCGCGATGGACTGGTGGCAGTACAGACGCCGCAGCTCGGGCGCCTCTCCGACCTGCGTTCGGCGCTCGCCGCGGGGGACTTCACCGACGAGGGATCGGCGCTGGCGGCCGTCGGCCTCGAGGTGCGGATCGTTCCCGGTGACGCGGCAAACCGGAAGCTGACCGAGCCCGGCGATCTCGAGCTGCTCCGCGCGATCCTGCGAGCGCGCGCGGTCCCGCTCGAGCGTGCTGCCGCCGGCATGCGGGTCGGCATCGGCTTCGACGCGCACCGCCTGGTCGAGGGCGTCCCGCTGCGGCTGGCTGGCGTG
Source organism: Candidatus Limnocylindria bacterium (assembly GCA_035708065.1). Classification (GTDB taxonomy): domain Bacteria; phylum Chloroflexota; class Limnocylindria; order QHBO01; family QHBO01; genus JAICUY01. The sequence goes on from DASSTC010000012.1 coordinate 10,275, forward strand.
CCGTGGCCAGCGGAGCCGCGCGGGCTCGCGGGACATTCCGATGGCGACGCGGCGGTGCACGCAGTCATCGATGCGCTGCTCGGCGCGGCCGGTCTCGGCGACATCGGCGCCCTTTTCCCGGGGGACGAGCGCTGGAGCGGCGCGGACTCCGGGGAGCTGCTGCGGCTGGCCGTCGAGCGCCTGGCGAGCGCCGGCTGGCGCCCGGTGCAAATCGACCTGGTCATCGTCGCGGCGTCGCCTGCCATCGCGCCGCGGCGCGACGAGATCGCCGGAACGATCGCCGAACTGCTCGGTGTCGACGTTGCCGCGGTCAGCGTCAAGGGCACGACCTCGGATGGCCTCGGGCTGCCGGGCGGCGAGGGGATCGCGGCGTACGCGGTCGCGAGCATCGAGCGCGCATGACCGAATGGATCGGGGGTCGCCGGCCGGTTGCGGAGGCGCTGGCCGCCGGGCGGCCTGCGCATCGGCTGCTCATCGCGCGCAGCGCCAGGCCGAGTCCCGAGCTCAAGACGCTGCTGGCCGAGGCGCGACGCGGTGGGATCCCGGTCCAGCGTGTCGAGGGCGACCGGATTCGGCGGCTGGCTGGCTTCGAGGGTCATCAGGGCGTGCTGCTGGAGGTCGACGAGCGGCGCCCGGCGGACCTCGAGGAGATCCTCGCCCGCGCCGCCGAGCGCTCCCACGATCCGCTGATCCTGATCGCAGAGCATCTCGAGGACCCGACGAACTTCGGCGCGCTGCTGCGGTCGGCCGAAGCGGCGGGCGTCGACGGCGTGTTGTATCCGGAGCGGCATGCCGCTCCGCTGACGGCATCGGCGGTGAAGGCCAGCGCGGGGGCGTCGGAGCACCTGCTGCTGGCGCCCGTCGAGAGCCTGGGCGCATCGGTCCATGAGCTGAAGGAACGCGGGATCTGGCTGGTCGCGGCAGACCAGGACGCGGATGCCACCGCCTGGGACGCCGACCTGCGCGGGCCGATGGCGATCATCGTCGGCAGCGAGGGGAGCGGCGTCTCTGGGGCCATGCGCCGCCGGTGCGACCTCCTCGTCCGGTTCCCGATGGCGGGGCGGGTCGCTTCGCTCAACGCCGCGACGGCTGGCGCCCTGCTGCTGTTCGAGGTCGTGCGGCAGCGATCGGTTCAGGGCGCGCGATAGAATCGGGGCCGACGCCGGGGTAGCTCAATGGCAGAGCAACTGTTTTGTAAACAGTAGGTTGTGGGTTCGACTCCCTCCCTCGGCTCCAACCCCAGGCGCCGCCGCGGCAGCGCTACGAGCTCGCGGGCGTCGGGGTCGCGAAGCCGCACTGCTTGAGCTCCTGGTCAACCTGCAGCGTCAGCCGCTGCATCCCGGCGGCATGCGCATCGCCGACGGTGCCCGAGTAGATCGTGTTGTCCTTCGACTCGAGGTTGACGGCCGATGCCTGCTGGCAGAGGTGGTAGACGCTGCCCTCCTTCGTCCAGAAGACGAGGTCCTGCCCGGTGTACTGGATGACCTGGTTCGTCTCGGCGTCGTAGCCCTCGACCGATGGCGAGTTGGTCGTCACGCCCGCCGCGGCGGCGATCGCCAGGACGACCACCGCCACGCCGCCGGCGATCGTCTTCTGGGTGCGATCCATGTTCTGGTTGAGCAGGATCATCACGATCAGCGGCAGGAAGGCGATCGCCGCGATGATCGCGCCGAGCTGGTTCTGGATGAAGAAGCGGACCGAGTCCGAGCGACGGGCCGGATCGGCCTGGTTGGCTCGCTTCCAGAGCCATGAGCCGATGACGGAAAGCGCCCCGATCAGCAGGATCGCGCCGATCAGCACGATGAGGTTGACCGACGGCTGCCTGAGCACCCAGAAGATCGCAACGGCCTCGCCGGCGATCGCCACCACCCAGAGGGCCAGGGCGATGATCCGATACCGCGTCGCCTGCTGCTTTGCCGCCGGGCTCGGCGTCCAGGTTGGCTCGCTCTCGCGTTCGTCGCGGTCATGCTCGACGCGAACGACCTTCTTCGGCACCGTTGGTCCTCCGTGATGGTTGCTCGGGGGATTATGCGCATCCGGCCGGCGGGCGGTTGAGCCGTCCCGTCGCCTTCGGTATACTCCGCGTCCGGATCGACGAGGCGCGCGAGCGAACCGTCGAGCCACAGCGTGGGTAGGTTGAGCAGGTGGTGAGCTCCGCTGACTGTAGATCAGCCGTCTTCGACTGTGGGGGTTCGATTCCCTCCCTGCCCACCACGCACTTCTCTCGGCGCGGTTGCTCTTGGCGGTTTGCATCGGTCATAGATTTGCCCAGATAAGCCGATGGTTGTGCAGGATCGATGCGGTCGGGCACAATCGAGCGGTCCGGGAGCCCGGATGCCGCGCCTGTTCGCAGGCCCACGTAGCTCAGTAGGCAGAGCACTTCCTTGGTAAGGAAGAGGTCTCCGGTTCGAGCCCGGACGTGGGCTCCAGCACCGCGGCGGATGCGTACACCCTCTTCCTGACCGAGGTGAATCGAACCGCTGTGGACTTCAACGTCGTCCTGCCCCTCCTGTCGTCGGTGCTCTCCTTCGTCTTTGCCGTGCTGGTTGCCGACCAGTGGCTGCGCAGGCGACGCGCCTACCAGCTGGTGTGGACCGTGGGCCTGCTGTGGTATGGCATCAGTGCGGGCACCGAGTTCCTCGGCGGCGCATTCGGCTGGAACGAGCCGCTGTACCGGGCGTGGTACCTGATCGGTGGATTCGGCGTGGCGGCGTACCTGGGCCTCGGCACCATCTACCTGCTGAACCGCACCCGGTTCGGCTACTTCGTGGCGTTCTCCCTGTTCGCCGGCGGCCTGTTCAGCATCCTCGCCGGGCTGGCGCGCGCGAAGGAGGGCCATCCGGCGGATGGCGGTGCCATCCTCGCGGTGGTGCTCTTCTCGACGGTCGGCGCTATCGCGATCGCCCTGGCGACATGGCGGCGCCGCGAGCTCGTCGCGCCGGTGAGCGCCGTCATCCTGGTGATTGCCTCGGCGGTCGTCGCCGTGCTCGTCCTCGCCGCGCCGCTGCCGGCGCCGGGGTATGCATTGGATCCGAGCACTGGTGTGCCGGTTGGCACCGCGTTCCCCAGCAACCTGCGCATCCTGACGCCGCCGTTCAACATCACCGGCGCGTTCGCGCTCGTCTTCGGGGCGCTCTACTCGGCGTACATCTTCATGCCGAAGCACCGTCTGCTGCGGATTGGCTTCACCACGCCGGTGATCTCGCACCTGGCGCGCGGCGCCGCCGTCGTCGTCAACTTCTTCGCCTCGATCCCGGGGGCGTGGCGCGCGTTCCGCCGCGGAAGCTTGAACTCGCGCGTTCCTGCCACGATCCTGATCGCCATCGGCGGCTTCATCCCCGGCTGGACCAGCGGCCTGAACCGCTTCGGCATCACCTGGTCGTTCTTCCTGGGCGAGCTGCTGGGGGTGATCTTCATCTTCCTGGGCTTCCTGGTCAGCATCGAGGTCTTCAGCGACGTGCGGCTGCCGTTCACCCGGATCGTCCTGCGGCGGCGCGAAGCGAAGCACGCCGAGGAGCAGCAGGTCGGGACAGCGGTCGTGTCGGCGGCGCACTCCGACGGCTGATCTTCGGCCGCAGCTCGTTGACACCGGGCCTCGCGCCGCATAGAATCTGCAGGCTTCCCCGGAGATCTCCCGCCTTAGTTTGACGTGGGCGTCGCCGGGTGACGACGAGGAACCAGAGGAACCGTGGCCAAGGCCGAGAATCGACCCGTGATCGCGCTGGCGTGCACCACCTGCAAGGAGCGCACGTACAGCACGCGCAAGAACAAGAAGAACGACCCGGGCCGGATGGAGCTGAACAAGTTCTGCCCGCGCTGCCGGCAGCACACGCTGCATCGGGAAACGAAGTAGGACCGGTCCGGCACGGAGGGGTGTAGCTCAATTGGTAGAGCACTGGTCTCCAAAACCAGTGGTTGCAGGTTCGAGTCCTGTCGCCCCTGCCAGTCCGCATCGGTCCATCAGCAGTAGGAAGCAGAGCAGAGCATCGTGGTAACCAGCCTCCGCCGGTATTTCGAAGAAAGCTGGTCCGAGCTGAAGAAGGTCGCCTGGCCGACGCGCCAGACGGTCATCAATCTCACCCTGATCGTGATCGGTGTGTCGGTCGCCGTGGGCGCCTATATCGCCATCCTCGATCTCCTGCTGCACAGCGCGCTGGACCAGGTGCTCTGATGGCCGACGAGCAGGTCCGCACCGAGGAGACGCGCAGCGAGGCGAGCGAGGCCGCCCGCCTGTCGCGCGAGGCGCCGCATCCCGACGATGCCTATGCCGAGGAGCGCAAGACGAAGCAGTGGTACGTGATCCACACGTACTCCGGCTACGAGAACAAGGTCAAGGCCAACCTCGAGCATCGGATCGAGTCGATGGGCGTGGAGGACCAGATCTTCCAGGTCCTCGTCCCGATGGAAGAGGAGATCGAGATCAAGAACGGCCAGCGGCAGACCGTGAACAAGAAGGTCTTCCCCGGCTACGTCCTGGTCGAGATGGCGATGAGCGACGAGTCGTGGTACGTGGTGCGCAACACGCCGGGCGTCACCAGCTTCGTCGGCTCGGGCAACCGGCCGACGCCGCTGATGGATCACGAGGTGAAGTCGATCCTGAAGCAGATGGGTGTCGAGACCCCGAAGTTCAAGGTGCAGTTCACCAAGGGCCAGAGCGTGCGGGTCAACGACGGCCCGTTCGCCGAGTTCATCGGCACGGTGGACGAGGTCAACCCCGAGCGCAACAAGGTCAAGGTGCTGGTCAGCATCTTCGGCCGCGAGACGCCGGTCGAGCTCGACTTCCTGCAGATCGAGAAGCTCTAGTCTTCCCAGACCGATGCGGCCGCTGCGCGGCCGGCTCGGCACCAGCAGAGGGAGGGGCGTCACCGCCCCGCTTGCACCTCGGAGGAGCACATGGCAAAGAAGATCCGGACCATCCTGAAGGTCCAGGCGCCGGCCGGAAAGGCCACCGCCGCACCGCCCGTCGGCCCGGCGCTGGGCCAGCACGGCATCAACATCATGGAGTTCATCAAGGCCTTCAACGAGCGGACGGCGAGCATGAGTGGCTACGTCGTCCCGGCCGAGATCACGGTCTTCGAGGACCGCTCGTTCACCTTCGTCACCAAGGCGCCACTGGCCGCCGCGCTGCTGAAGCGCGCCGCCGGCGTCGAGAACGGATCGGCCCAGCCGAACCGCGACAAGGTCGGCCGCGTCACGCAGCAGCAGCTCCGCGAGATCGCCGAGACGAAGATGCAGGATCTCAACGCCAATGACGTGGAGCACGCCATGAAGATCGTCGCCGGCACGGCGCGCAGCATGGGCATCGAGGTGGCCGACTGATGCCGAAGCACGGAAAGCGCTACCGCGAGGCGGCGTCGCTGGTCGAGGCCGAGCGGCGCTACCCGCTCCCCGAGGCAGTCGAGCTCCTCCCCCGCGTGAACATCACCCGCTTCGACGCGACGGTCGACCTCCACCTGCGCCTGGGCGTCGATCCGCGGCATGCCGACCAGCTCGTCCGCGGAACCGTCGTTTTGCCGCATGGCACCGGCAAGACGACGCGCGTCATCGTCTTCGCCCAGGGCGAGAAGGCCCAGGAGGCGCTGCACGCCGGCGCCGACGAGGTCGGCGGCGAGGACCTGGTGAAGAAGATCGACGCGGGCTGGTTCGAGTTCGACGTGGCGGTCGCCACGCCCGACATGATGGGCATGGTCGGCCGCCTCGGCAAGAAGCTCGGGCCGCGCGGCCTGATGCCGAACCCGAAGTCCGGCACGGTGACGTTCGACATCGAGCGGGCCGTCGGCGAGGTGAAGTCCGGCCGGGTCGAGTTCAAGGTCGATCGCGCCGGCATCGTGCACGTGCCGGTCGGGAAGGTGAGCTTCAGCTCGGACCAGCTGAGCGCCAACGTCGCAACCCTCGTCGATGCGGTGAACCGCGCCAAGCCGTCGGGTGCCAAGGGCACCTATATGCGGACGCTCACGCTGGCCCCGACGATGGGCCCGGGCGTGGCGGTCGACATCCCCTCGGCCCTGGCGGCGGCATCGGCCTAGCCGCGGAACATGCACTGATGGGCCGCATCGGCTAGGATGCGTCCTCGCGCAACAGAACAGCCCAAGACAGCGATGCGCCCGGGTGAAAGCCCCGGGCCAATTGCCGGCCAGCGAGCCGGCGGCACGCCGAGGCACGACACTCGTCCGCCACCGTGATGTGGCGCATCGGTCCTCGTGCATTCGACGTGCGGGGACCGAACTCATTTTTCGGAGGTGGACGAACCAAGATCATGCCGACCGATGCCAAGCGCCAGGCGGTGGCCGAGCTCGCGGATCTGCTCCGCACCAGCTCGGCGCTCGCCGTGGCCGATTACCGGGGACTGTCGGTCTCCGACATGCAATCGGTCCGAAGGACGCTCCGCGCCAGCGGCGTGCAGCTGCACGTCGCCAAGAACCGCCTGGTCAAGATTGCGGCCGACGACGCCGACCGCGCCGACCTGAAGCCGATGCTCGAGGGACCGACCGCGCTCGCCTCGATCGACGGCGATGCGGTGGCCATGGCCAAAGCGCTCCAGGAGGCCTTCCGACCGTACGCCCGCACGGTGACGATCCGTGGCGGGATGCTCGGAAACCAGGCGATCGACGCGGCCGCGCTGCAGCGTCTCGCGACGCTGCCGAGCCGCGAGATGCTGCTGGCGAAGCTTGCCGGCGGCATGGCCGCTCCGATCTCGGGGATGGCCGGCGTCCTCGCCGCGAACCTGCGAAACCTCGTCGGCGTGCTCTCCGCGATTGCCGATCAGAAGCGAGCCAACGAGGGCGGCACGGCCGCCTGAGCTTTGATGGCGGCGTTGGCCGCCACGATAGGAGTACTGAAGAACAACGATGGCTACCAAGACTCTCGACAAGGACACGATCCTCGAGGCGATCGATAACATGACCGTCCTCGAGCTCTCCGAGCTGGTCAAGGCATTCGAGGAGCGCTACGGCGTGACGGCGGCTGCGCCGGTCGCCGTTGCCGCCGCGCCGGCGGCCGGCGGCGAGGCAGGGGGCGGCGCGGCCGCGACCGAGGAGCAGACCGAGTTCGATGCGGTGCTGACCGAGGTCGGCGCCAACAAGATCCTGGTGATCAAGGCGGTCCGCGAGCTGACCGGCCTTGGGCTCAAGGAGGCCAAGGACCTCGTCGACGCGGCGCCGAAGCCCGTCAAGGAGGGCGTCACCAAGGAGGAGGCCGAGGCCGTCAAGGAGAAGATGGCCGAGGCGGGCGCGACCGTCGAGGTCAAGTAGCGCTCCTTCCGTTCACCCGAAGCGGCGGGCTGGTCCGATGCGGACCGACCCGCCGCTCTTTCGTGTCGCGTCGTGCTGGTAGCGGTTGCGTTCCCACCCAGCGGGCATATCGGCCAAGCGGCCAGGCAGAACCGTGGCCAGAAGGTTGTTCGGCACCGTTCGTTGGCCGCCGCGCCCTGCTGGGGAGCGTGCCGGCCAACCAAGCGCCTTCCCGGCTGGCTCGATGGCCGATACGCCCGTTCAGCGGGAACGGGCACCAGCTCACGATCAGGCGGGCCGCGCCGTTGGTAGCAGGTCGGGCAGGACATCCGCGGCATTGTCGATACGTCGCGCGCGCGCGTACGCTCACCGGAACATGCCACTCCCGAGATTCGGACGCCGCGAGGCGACGGCACCGCCGCACGCCGACCAGCCGTACCGCACGGCGTGGGGCCTCGACCCGGTTCAGTGGCGCCCGCTTGGCGGCCGGATCAACGAGGGCGAGCGCGCGACGCTGCTGTGGGTGATCCACGGCGAAGAGCTGCCCGACGATGTCGCGCTGCGGGCGCGCCGGGCATACGACGCGATCGCCGAGCGCGGCACCCCGCTGGTGGCGGAGGCGACGCAGCGGGGGATCGAGATCGACCTGCCGGTCGAGGCCGTGGCGGCACATCTGCGCCGGCTGGGTGGCTACGCCATCCTGCCCGACGCGGTCCTCGTCACGCGGCGCGTGCCTTCGGCGCAGGTGCGCTCGCTGCGCGCCGAGCTGAAGCGGCTGCGGCCGGAGGTTCCGCTTTCGGTCAGCGAGGAGTCCGACGACGGCTGGATCGCCGAGCTTCGCCGGACGTCCGGCCTCTCCTAGCGCTGCACGTTGCCGGCCGACGGTCAGTCGTCCGGATTGGGATCCTTCTGCGGCGTTCGCTTGGCGGCGGCATGGGCGGTGGCGAACGCACGGCTCTCGTCGCCGTCGTACTCCTTCAGCGCGTTGTTGAACGCTGCCAGGAACGCCTCCTTCTGGTGGTGGCTGTACTGGTCGACCTGGCTCTCGGGAAGATCCGAGATCTTGTCGTAGGGCATTGCTGCACCTCCTTGCGGACGCACGCAGGCAACCCGCATGCCGCCGTCTCGGCGCGAACGACCCAGGCGTGGGACTGCGGGATCGACGAGGCCGTGCGCCGGGTACGGATGAGCGCGTCGGTCTGACTCAGCTGGAGTCGCGCGACTCCTCGGCGATTTCGCGCTGCAGGCTGCGGATTTCGCGGAAGGCGGCTTCGGCCAGGAGACGGCGCAGCTTCATCGGATCGATCGCCTTCAGCGGATGGTCATCCGCCTCCGCCTCGAGGCGCTCGAGCGCCCGATCCACCAGCCGCCGTGCGGTCGCCACCTCCTGCATGCCTCCTGTGTACCAGCCGGCGTCAAGGGGGCCCTCCATCGGCGCACATCGATATTGACAAGGATCGATATACTGCGCAGTGATGAGAAACGCCGATCCGGAGATCGCACTGCTGAGCGCCCTGGCCGACCCCGTCCGTCTGTCGATCGTGCGGCAGCTGGCGTCGGGCGACGGCGTGTGCGCATGCGACTTCACCGAGTGCTGCGACGTCAGCCAGCCGACGATCAGCCACCACCTCAAGGTGCTGCGCGAAGCCGGCGTGCTGACCAGCGAGCGACGCGGCACCAACATCATCTACTCGCTGGCTCCTGATTTCACCGCCCGCTGGACCGGGCTCAGCGCCAGCCTGGCCGGGCTGGTCCAGGTCGCCTGACGACCGAAAGGGAAGATCCATCGTGACCGACCAGATCCACGAGCTCGTTCGCGAGCGGTATGCCGCCGCTGCGGTGCAGGCGCGCGGCGGAGCGTGCTGCGGCCCGGAGGAGGGCATCGGCGCCGGCCTGTACGACGCGCTCGAGCGCGCCGAGCTGCCCGATGCCGCCGTGCTCGCGTCGCTCGGCTGCGGCAACCCGACCGCCGTCGCCGACCTGCACGAGGGCGAGCGTGTGCTCGACCTCGGCCCCGGCGGCGGGATCGACGTCCTGCTCTCGGCGAAGCGGGTCGGCCCGACCGGGCGTGCCTTCGGCCTCGACATGACCGACGAGATGCTCGCCCTGGCGCGTGCCAATGCCTCCGAGGCCGGTGCGACGAACGTGGAGTTCCTCAAGGGACACATCGAGGCGATCCCGCTGCCGGCCGACTCGATCGACGTCGTCATTAGCAACTGCGTCGTCAACCTCGCCGCCGACAAGCCGTCGGTGTTCCGCGAGATCGCGAGGGTCCTGCGGCCGGGCGGACGGATCGGCATCAGCGACATCGTCGCCGAGGATTCGCTCAGCGCCGAGCAGCGTGCCGAGCGCGGTTCGTACGTTGGCTGCATCGCCGGGGCCCTGTCGTTCGCCGAGTTCGAGGCCGGCCTGCGTGAGGCGGGACTGGCAGACATCAGCCTGACCTCGACCCATACCGTCGCGGACGGCATGCACAGCGTCATCGTGAAGGCCGCCAAGCCGGCCGATGCGCCGGCGTTCGTGGCGACCCTCCCCGCCGAGCTGCCGCAGGTCGCCGGCTGCGGCTGCGGATCGGGCGGCTGCTGCTGAGCGAGGGACACGTCCCGGACTGAACGGGCCGTTCGGCCCGGCCGATCGGGACGGGTGCCACCTATGCCCTGCGGCGTGCGCGCGGCACGCTTGGAGCATGCCAAGCAGTCCGCGCTACCCGGGCACGCCGGCGATCTGCGACGGGTCCGAGGCGATCGCATCGGTCGAGACCCGGATCAGCGAGGGAGCGTGCTCGTATCCGATCACGCCGTCGACGACGATGCCGGCGGTCTTCCAGACGGCCGTGGCCAACGGCCGCACGAACCTGTGGGGCACGCCACTCGCCTTCCTCGAGCCTGAGAGCGAGCACTCGAGCGCCACCGCCGCCGAGGGGTTCGCCCTGGCCGGCGGTCGGGTCGTGAACTTCACCGCCGGCCAGGGGCTGATCCTGATGAAGGAGGTCCTGTACGTGATCGCCGGCAAGCGCTTGCCGGCGGTGTTCCACATCGGAGCCCGCGCCCTGACCAGCCAGTCGCTGAATATCCATGCGGGCCACGACGACGTGATGGGGGTGGCCGACTGCGGCTGGGGCGTCCTCTTCGCGCGCAATGTCCAGGAGGCGGCCGACTTCACCGCCATCGCGCGTCGGGTCGCGGAGGAGACCTCGACGCCGTTCTTCGTGGTGCAGGACGGCTTCCTGACGACACACACCCTCGAGAATGCGAACCTGCCCGAGGACGACCTGCTCCGCGAGTTCGTGGGCGACCCGCGGACGAAGCTGCGGAACCTGTTCGATCCGCGCACGCCCGTGATGTCGGGCGTCGTCGCGAACCAGGATGCCTACATGCCCGGGCGCATCGGTCAGCGCCAGTTCTACGAGCGCCTCATTCCGGCGCTGCGGGAAGCGTTTGCCGAATGGGCTGCCCTGACCGGGCGTCGCTACGGCCTGGTCAACCCGCATCGCCTGACCGATGCCGACAGCGTGCTGGTGGCCATGGGCACGATCGCCGATTCGGCGCGGGCGGTGGTCGACCACCTGCGCTCCTCCGGGCGCCGGGTGGGCACGCTCGGCGTCGCCGCCTACCGGCCCTTCCCGGTCGATGACCTGGCCGACGCGCTGCTCGGCGCGCGCGCCGTAGGGGTGGTCGAGCGCTGCGACGAGCCGGCGGCGGGTGACAACCCACTGACCCGCGAGCTCAAGGCGGCGCTCGCCGATCGCGCGGCGCGCGGTGAGCGCATCCCGCTCGTCGTCTCGGTGTCGGCCGGGCTGGGCAGCCGCGACGTGAGCGCCGGTGACCTGGTGGCGGTGTTCGACTGGCTGGACCGCGACGACCTGGCGACCGGTCCGCGCTGGGCGTGCCTCGGGGTGCGCCATCCGGCGGCCCTGCCGGCGGTGCCGTTGACGCTGCGACCGAAGGGGGCGTACACGCTGCGCGGTCACTCGATCGGCGGCCTGGGCAGCGTGACGACGAACAAGCTCCTGGCGACGATCATCGGCGAGCTGTTCGGCAAGCAGGTGCAGGCCTTCCCGAGGTATGGATCGGAGAAGAAGGGATTGCCCACGACCTACTTCCTGACGCTGGCCCACGAGCCGGTGCGGCTGCACGCGGAGCTCGGCAGCGTCGACTTCGTGCCGCTGCACGACGTCTCCGCCTTCCACCAGGGCGCGCTGGCCGGCCTGGTCGAGGGTGGCACCGTGTTCGTGCAGAGCACGCTCACCGATCCCGTCGAGATCTGGGACAGCGTTCCAGTTGCCGCACGAGAGCAGATCTCGGCACGCGGGATCCGGCTCATCGCGCTCGACACGGCGGCCATGGCGCGCCGACGCGCGCCTCGGCCGGACCTCGTGCTGCGCATGCAGGGCGTCGCGCTGGTCGGCGTCTTCCTGCGGGTCAGCCCCTTCGCCGCCGAGGCGGGCCTCGACCGCGAGCAGCTGCTCCGGGAGGTACGCGCCCGCCTGGGGCGCTTCTATGGCAAGAAGGGCGGCGCCGTGGTGGACGCCAACCTGGAGCTCATTGCCGAGGCATACGACACCGCCATCGACGTGACCGATGCCCTGCCGCGCAGGGAGCCTTCCCGTGCTGCGTGAGCAGTTCCTCGGGGGCTTCGACGACGTGCTGTCGCTGTACCGGCAGGGGATGGCCGAAACCGAGCTGCCGGCCGACGAGCTCGCGGCGCGCTCGCTCATGCCGCCGGGATCGGCAGTCGCGCGCGACTTCGCCAGCCTGGCGCCGACACTGCCGGCGTTCGACCCGTCGCTGTGCACCGGCTGCATGGCCTGTGTCGTCGTCTGCCCCGATGCGGCGCTGCACGCGACAGCGCTGCCCGAGGCCACGATCACCAGCGCCGCCCGGTCGTTCTTCGACGATGAGGACGCCGCTGCGGCCGCCGTCCTGGAGCGGTTCGCCGACACGAGCAAGTTCCGGAGGCAGGCCGAGCGCCGTGGGCTGGCCGCGGCCAAGTTCGGGCTCTTCGTGGATGCGTCGAAGTGCAAGGGCTGCGCGGAGTGCGTCGACGTGTGCCCGCAGGCGGCGCTGCAGATGATCACCAAGGTGGCCGATGCCGACGACGCGCGCTCCACCGTCGAGCGCTCACTCCGTGAGATGGACTTCTTCCGCAGCCTCCCCCCGACGCCGGCGGAGTACCGATCCGGACGCGAGCTCGGCGACCTGCTGCTCGGCGAGGACGCGTTCGGCTATGTCGGCGGAGCGGGCAGCTGCGCCGGATGCGGCGAGGCGACCGCCATCCGGATGATGGTCGCCGCCACCGGCCAGGTGCACGGCGCCGAGTCGATGGGCATCGTGGCTGCCACCGGCTGCAACTCCGTGTACGGCGCGACGTTCCCGTTCAACCCGTACCGCGTGCCGTGGACGAACTCGCTGTTCGAGAACGCGCCGGCCGACGCGCTCGGCATTCGCACGCGGTGGAACCAGGCAGGCTTCGACGAGCGCAAGCTGTGGGTGCTCGGCGGCGACGGCGCGATGTACGACATCGGCTTCCAGTCGCTGAGCCGGATGGTCGCCTCCGGGGCGGACATCAACGTGCTGGTGCTCGATACGCAGGCGTACTCGAACACCGGCGGGCAGGCCTCGACCGCGACCTTTGGCGGGCAGGTGGCCAAGCTCGCGGCATTCGGCTCGGCGCAGCGCGGCAAGGTCGAGCACCGCAAGGAGCTGGGCCGGATCCTGATGGCCCACGGCGACGTCTACGTCGCGCAGGTGTCGACCGCGCACGTCAACCACTTCATGAGCGCCGTGATGGCGGCGAACACCTATCCGGGTCCGGCCGTGCTGGTCGCGTACACGCCCTGCATGCCGGAGAACGGGATCGCCGACGATGCGGGGGCGCGCAGCGTGCGTGCCGCCGTCGACTCGCGCGCCTTCCCTTTGTTCACGTACGACCCGCGCCGCGGGCCGACGATCGCCGAGCGCCTGGACCTGTCGGGCAACCCGTCGGTCGGCGAGGACTGGCATCAGCTGCCGAACGGCAACGTGTACGACTTCCTGTCCTTCGCCCGCCTGGAGGGAAGGTTCGCGCAGCACTTCGCCCCCGACGGATCGCCGTCCGCCGAGATCGAGGCGACGCGCGAGGAGCGGCTGGCGAACTGGCGAACGCTCCAGGAGCTGGCGGGCATCGGTCGGTCGACGACGGTGGGCACGGAGCCGAAGGAGCTGGACTTCAGCGAGACCGTCGCGACCCTGACGCCGGAAGCGGCGATCGCCGCAGCCGAGACGTGCCTGCAATGCAAGGACGCGACGTGTCGCCGCGGCTGCCCGCTGAACATTCGCATCCCGCAGTACCTCGAGCAGGTCGCCGCGGGCGACTTCGCTGCGGCGGCCGCGATCCTCACGGCGGACAACCCGCTGCCATGCGTCACCGGCCGCGTCTGCGCGCAGGAGGTGCAATGCGAGGGCGCCTGCAAGCTCGTCGCAAAGGAGGGTCAGCCGGTGCCGATCGGCGCCATCGAGCGCTTCATCGGGGAGTGGGCCAAGATGAACGCTGCGCCTGTACCGGTCGTGCGGGCCGCCGGTGCGGAGCGCCATGCGGTGATCGGCTCGGGGCCGTATGGCCTGGCGGTGGCGCGCCGGCTGGCTGGTGATGGCCATGCGGTAACGGTCTACGACGCATACGACAGCGCCGGCGGCGTGCTGCGCTACGGGATCCCGGCATACCGGCTGCCGAAGGCCACCGTCGACGACGAGATCGCCGCGCTCGAGCGGCTCGGCGTCGAGTTCCGGTGCGGCGTGCGGGTCGGTGAGGACGTGTCGCTCGACGACCTGCGTGCCGAGTACGACGCCGTGCACCTGGGCGTGGGCGTCGGTCAGAGCGTACGTGCTGGCATGCCCGGCGAGGACCTCGCCGGCGTCCTCGACGCCAACGCCTTCCTCGAGCTGGTGAACCGAGGCGCGTC
>DASSTC010000013.1:0-10232 GCA_035708065.1 Candidatus Limnocylindria bacterium
CGCCCGGCAGGCGGTCGCCCATGCGCGCCGCAGCAACCCGCGGATCGAGATCGTGGCGCGGTCACATTCCGAGGCCGACGAGGCCGAGCTGCGACGGCTCGGCGTCGCACGCGTGGTCATCGCCGAGCGGCAGGTCGGCGACGCGCTGGTGCGCCACACGCTGCGGCGATTCGGCGTCAGCGACCGGGAGATCGACGTCGTGTTGCGACGGGCCGACTAGGCCCACGCCTCCGCGACCCTGCTCGCGAGCTCGTCGAGCGTGTCGACTGTGAGCGTCGGCCGCGCCCCGTCGAGCATCGACGGCTGCTGGATGACGCCCCACGGTCCACGACGGATCCAGACCGCGCGCATGCCGGCCGCCAGCGCCGGCGCAATGTCGTTGTCGAGCCGGTCGCCGACGTACGCCACGTCGGCCGCATCGGCCTGCATGAGATCCAACGCATGCGCGAAGAAGGCCGGGTCCGGCTTCGCAACGCCCATCGCCGCCGACATCGCCACGACGTCGGCCTTCACGCCGATCGCGCGCAGCTCGTCGGAGCGGGACGCCGGCTGGTTGGCCACCACCGCGATGCGGTAGCCGGCCTCGCGGAGCGCGTCGAGCGCGCGCAGCGCATCGGGATAGAGGTCGTCACTGCGGAAGCCGCCGTAGGCCGCCTCGATTGCGGGCAGCCGCTCGAGCCAGTCGGCCACCCCGAACGTGGCGAACACATCACGATGCTCGCCGCCTCGAGCGATGGCAGCGCCGAGCGCCGCCATGAACGTCAGCCGCGGGATGCCGAGCGCGTCGGCCCAGGCCGACCAGACGCGGGTCTCGTCGATGAGCGTCTCACCGACATCGAGGCAGACCCAGCGTCGGCCGGCCAAGGGCTGTGTTCCGCTACTTGCGGTCGCCGCCGAGGACCGAGCCCAGGACGTCGCCAAGGCCGCCGCCGGACCCGCCGCCGAGGACGCTGCCGATCAGGTCGCCCAGACCGCCGGAACTCTGCGCATCCTCGCGCTCGCGGTCCAGCAGGTCGCCCAGATCGCCACCTCCGCCCGACGAGGTCTTGGTGTGCTCCTTCTTGCCGAGCATGCCCATCACCACCGGCGCGAGGAGCGTCAGCAGGTTCATGGCGCTGCCCAGGTCGAGGCCGCTCTTGGCGCTGATGCCGCGGGCCAGCGTGTCCTGGCGGTCGCCGAGCACGTGGCCAAGGATCCCCGAGCCGTCCGTGGCCCGCGGGTTGAGCTGCGCGGAGCCGTTGAGGTACGCGCCGAGGTTGTCGATGATCGACCCGTCGTGGTCCTCGGCCACCGCCTGCTTCAGGCCGCCGCCGCGGTTCGCCTCCTGGCTGAGCGCGGCGAGCAGCGACGGCACCGCCGCCTGGATGGCATTCGAGGTCGAGGCGTCATCGGCGCCGATGCGCTGGCTGATCTCGGACGTGCGTCCGGTCAGCAGATCGTTGAGCGTCGTGGTCAGCTCGGCCATGGAAATCTCCTCACGAAGGCTTTGTTGGACGACTGCGCCCGGGCAAGAACCGCGCCGATCCGCCGGTCAGGCGTTCTTCACCCCGCTGACCAGCGCCGCCACCGACGGCTTCGCGTCGCCGAACAGCATGGACGTCTTCTCGTTGCTGAACAACGGGTTCGGGATGCCGGCGAAGCCGGTCCCACGCCCGCGCTTCAGGACGATGACCCTCTGCGCCTGGTCGACGTTGAGAATCGGCATGCCGGAGATCGGCGAGCCTTCCTCGCGAGCCAGGGGGTTGATGACGTCGTTGGCCCCGATGACGAGCGCGACGTCGGCATCGGCGAACTCGGCGTTGATCTCGTCCATCTCCTTGAGCCGGTCGTACGGCACGTTCGCCTCGGCGAGCAGCACGTTCATGTGCCCCGGCATGCGACCCGCCACCGGGTGGATGGCGAACTCGACATCGACGCCCTTGGCGAGGAGCAGGTCCATCAGCTCGCGGACCGGACCCTGCGCCTGGGCGACGGCCATGCCGTAGCCCGGCACGATGATCACCTTCTTGCCGTAGGCCATCAGCACCGCCGCATCGTCGGCGCTGATCTCCTTGAGCTGCTCCTCGCCGCCCGCGCCATGGGTGGTCGCCTCGCCGCCGGTGCCGAAGCCGGCGAACAGGACGTTGAACAGGGAGCGGTTCATGGCCTTGGTCATGAGCTGAGTCAGGATGGCGCCCGATGCGCCGACCAGCGTGCCGGCGATGAGCAGCGCGTAGTTGTTCAGCACGAAGCCGGTCGCCGCGACGGCGATGCCGGTGTAGCTGTTGAGCAGCGAGATGACGACCGGCATGTCGGCGCCGCCGATCGGCATGACCAGCACGACGCCCAGCACGAGCGCCAGGACGCAGTAGAGCAGGAAGAGCGGCACGCTGTTGGCGAACGCCGCGACGTACACACCGATCGCGATCAGCGCCAGGAACAGGACGCTGGTGATGATCTGCTGTGCCGGCAGCTTGACCGGCCGAGCGGCGATCACGCCCTGCAGCTTGCCCCAGGCGACGATCGAGCCGGTGAGGCTCACCGAGCCGATGACCGCGCCGAGCAGTGTGGCGATGATGAACGGCAGGCTCAGCAGCTCGCCGCTGGCCTGGTGGCTCGTGTCACGCAGGAACTCGGCAAGCGCCACCACGGCGGCCGCGCCGCCGCCGGCGCCGTTGAAGATGGCGACCATCTGGGGCATGGCGGTCATCGGCACGTTGCGTGCGCCGATCACGCCGATCACCGTGCCGACGCCGCCGGCGATCAGCAGGATCCACCACGAGTCGAGCATCCCCTCGGTGGTGAGCAGGGTCCAGGCGATGACCAGCGCCATGCCGGCTGCGCCGAGCAGGTTGCCGGTGCGTGCGGTCTTCGGCGACGCCAGGAACTTGAGGGCGAGGATGAACCCGACGCTGGCGACCAGCCAGACGAGGAAGGTCAGGATCTGGAGTGCGGTGAGCTCGGGCATCTAGCGATCCCCCGGCCGCTTGCGGAACATCTCGAGCATCCGGTCGGTGACGACGAAGCCACCGACCACGTTGACCGTGCCGAGCGTCACGCCGATCAGGGCGAGGATGATCCGCAGCGGACCCTCACTGACCGCTCCTGCCGCGACGAGCATGGCTCCGACCACGATGACGCCGTGGACGGCGTTCGCGCCGCTCATCAGCGGGGTGTGCAGCATCGTCGGCACCTTGCTGACGACCTCGTAACCCACGAATGCGGCGAGAACCAGGATGAACAGCGCCGCGAGCAGCGCAAACGGTGAAATCGAGCTGGCGTCCACTTACTTCGTCGTCTCCTTGACCGATTCGGGCGCCTGGGTCGCCGGCGCGGCATCCGCCGGCGCAGCCGGTGCATCGGTCGCAGCCGGCGCATCGGTCGCAGCCGGTGCAGCAGGTGCCGCGGGTTCAATGCCGAGCGCCTTGGCGGTCGCCTCATGGACGACCTTGCCGTCGTGGGTGATCGTCGCGCCGCGGGTGATCTCGTCGTCGAAGTCGAGCGCCAGCGCGCCGTCCTTGACGAGATGCTTGACCAGGGTCTGGATGTTCTTGGCGTACATCTGAGTGGCCGATGCCGGCATGGTGGCCGGCAGGTTGGTGAACCCGATGATCCGCACGCCGTTGTCGGTGACGATCTCCTTGTTCGCCTCGGTCAGCTCGGTGTTGCCGCCCATCTCGGCCGCCATGTCGACGATGACGCTGCCGGGCTTCATGGACCTGATGTTCTCGGCGGTGATCAGCTTCGGCGCCGGGCGTCCCGGAATGAGTGCGGTGGTGATCACCACGTCCGCCTCGCCGACGCGGCTGGCGATCAGCTCGGCCTGGCGGCGCTTGTAGTCGTCGCTCATCTCGCGGGCATAGCCGCCGGCGGTCTCGGCCTGGGCCTTCTCCTCGTCGGTCATCTCGACCTCGAGGAACGTGCCGCCCAGGCTCTGCACCTGCTCCTTGACGACCGGCCGCACGTCGGTCGCCTCGACCACGGCGCCGAGCCGCTTGGCGGTGCCGATCGCCATCAGGCCGGCCACGCCGGCGCCGAAGACGAGCACCCGTGCGGGGCGAACCGTGCCCGCGGCGGTGGTCAGCAGCGGCATGAACTTCGGCAGCCGCTCGGCGGCGATCAGCACGGCCTTGTAGCCGCCGACCGTCGCCTGCGAGCTGAGCGTGTCCATCGACTGCGCGCGGGTGATGCGCGGGATGGAGTCCATGCTGATCGCGGTGACGCCGGCATCGGCCAGCTGCTTGGCGAGGTCCGGATGGCTCAACGTCCCGAGGGTGCCGATGAGCACCTGCCCGGGCTTGAGGATCTTGATCTCCTCATCGGTCGGGCGGCCGACGCGCAGGATGATGTCGGCCTGGCCGTAGAGAGCCGGTGCATCGGGGACGATCGTCGCGCCGGCTTCGCGATACGCCTCGTCGGAAAAGTAGGATGGCTCGCCCGCGCCGGACTGGACGATGACCTCGACGCCGTCGCCGGTCAGCTGGCCGGCCGTCTGGGGCGTGAGGGCGACGCGAGTCTCGCCGGATGCGGTCTCGCGTGGGACAGCAATCTTCAATGTGATCTTCCCGTAAGTGGAACGTGACACACGGAGAACCGCATCGCATCGCGAAGCGGTTCGGGAACTCAAGTGTACCAGACGAGCAAATTTGGCCGTCCGGCTGCACGGAACTCGCAGTCATGCCCGCTTCGGGTGATCAGTCCGACTGCTCCAACCGCGCCGATTCGAGCCGCCTGCCCTTCCGGTGAGCAGTCCCACTGCTGCGAGTGTCCGTTGACACTACATCGCGACACGATATGTTCGTGTTACGATATATCTCGTGACCACCTCGCCCACGACGACACGCACCACCCGAACGGACCTGCGGCCCGCCGAGTACCGCGCCCTGGCGGAGCTCCGCTACCGGATCCGCCGCTTCCTGCACTTCTCCGAGGGCGCGGCGCGCGACGCCGGCCTCGAGCCGCAGCAGCACCAGCTGCTGCTGGCGGTGAAGGGCATGCCCGAGCACCGCCTCGCCACGATCGGTGACGTCGCGGAGCGGCTGCAGCTGAAGCACAACTCCACGAACGAGCTCGTGCGACGCGCCGAGCAGCGCGGCCTGGTGCATACCGAGCGCGGCGAGGACGATCGCCGCCAGGTCATCGTCAGCCTGACCGATGCCGGCGAAGAGGCGCTGCGCGAGCTGACGCTCGCCCACCTCGCCGAGCTGCGCGGCGAGGCACGCTCGCTGGTCGACGGGCTCGAGCAGCTGGTGGCGCGCCGATGAGCGTCGCCAGGAAGGCGCACCGCAGCGAAGGCGGCGCCGCGTCGCTCGGCGACTTCATCGCCAGCCCGCGGATCATCGTGCTGGCGGCGCTGGCCGTACCGATCGGCCTCATCGGCGCGTTGCTCGCCTGGCTGCTCCTCAACCTCATCGGGCTGTTCACCAACCTGTTCTTCTTCGGCCGCATCCGCTTCGACCTGATCTCGCCCGCGGCAGCTCCGACGACGCCGTGGATCGTGATCGTGCCGGTGGTCGGCGGGCTGGTGGTGGGCCTCATGGCCCGCTACGGCAGCGACCGGATCCGCGGTCACGGCATTCCCGAGGCGATCGAGGCGATCCTCATCAACCGCAGCCGTGTCGAGCCCAAGGTGGCGGTGCTCAAGCCGCTGTCCAGCGCCATCGCCATCGGCTCCGGCGGCCCCTTCGGCGCCGAGGGGCCGATCATCATGACCGGCGGCGCGGTCGGCTCCATGCTCAGCCAGTTCCTGCACCTGACCAGCGCTGAGCGCAAGACGCTGCTGGTCGCCGGCGCTGCGGCCGGTATGGCGGCGACCTTCGATTCGCCGGTCGCCGCGGTGCTGCTCGCCGTCGAGCTGCTGCTCTTCGAGTGGCGGCCGCGCTCGCTGGTGCCGGTCGCGGTCGCCGCGATCTGCGCCACCGTCCTGCGCCACGCGATCCTGGGCGTCGGCCCGCTCTTCCCGGTACCGCCGCATGCCGAGTCGCTGAACGTCGTCGCCATGCTGGCCTGCGTGCTCGTCGGCCTGCTGGCGGGCGGCCTGTCGACCCTGCTCACCCAGGGCGTCTACTTCGCCGAGGACACGTTCGAGAAGCTGCCGATCCACTGGATGTGGTGGCCGGCCATCGGCGGCCTGTTCGTCGGGATCGGCGGCCTGATCTTCCCCCATGCCCTCGGCGTCGGCTACGACACGCTGCGCGCCCTGCTGAACGGCGACGTCGCGGGCCGCGTGATCCTGGGCGTGCTCGTCGTGAAGTCGCTGATCTGGACGATCGCCCTCGGCTCGGGCACCTCGGGCGGCGTGCTGGCTCCGCTGCTGATGATGGGCGCCGCGCTCGGCGGCGTCGAGGCGATGGTCCTGCCCGACATGGGCGTCGGCTTCTGGCCGCTGGTCAGCATGGGCGCCATCCTGGGCGGCACGATGCGCGTGCCGTTCACCGCCATCGTGTTCGCCCTCGAGCTGACGCACGACCTCAACGCGCTCCTGCCGCTGCTCATCGCGGTGACCGCTGCCTACACCTTCACCGTGCTGCTCATGAAGCGCTCGATCCTCACCGAGAAGCTGTCCCGGCGCGGCCATCACCTGTCGCGCGAGTACGCGGTCGACCCGATGGAGGGGCTCTTCGTCAGCCAGGTGATGCGCTCCAACCTGACCGTGCTGCTGGCCTCCACGCCGCTCTCCGACCTGGCCGCCAGCCTGAAGCGCGGCGGCGCGCGCGGCGTGCAGGCGCTCTACCCGGTGACCGATGACGACGGACGGATGCTCGGCGTGGTGACGCGCCACGACATGAACGGGCTGCTCGCGGAGGGCGCGGCATCGGAGACGACGCTGCGCGACGTGCTGCGACCGAACCCGGTGGTCGCCTATCCCGACGAGCCGCTGCGCTCGGTGGTGTATCGCATGGCCGAGACGGGGCTCACCCGCATGCCGGTCGTCGAACGCGACGATCCGACGCGCCTGGTGTCCGTCATCTCGCTGCGCGACCTGCTCGGCGCCAGGGTGCAGGCGCTCGAGGAGGAGCGCGAGCGCGAGCGGACGCTGCGCATCCGGACCTTCATTCCGCGGCAGTTCCATCTGCGCCGGGTGCGCCACGCGTCGGCCGGCAGCGTCTCGCACGAGGACTGACGGCACTGCTAGGCTGGTGCCCGCCGCACCCGTTGCATCGGTCCGGCAGCATCTTCACGGCGTTGAACAGATGAGCCTCGTCCTCGACCGCATCACCAAGCACTTCGGGCCGGTCACCGCGCTCGATGGCGTGAGCGTGGCGATCGAGCCAGGACGCATCTTCGGGCTGCTCGGTGCCAACGGCGCTGGCAAGACGACGGCGATGCGCATCGTGCTCGACATCCTCCGGGCGGATTCGGGCAGCGTGACCTGGCAGGGACGCCCGAACACCGAGCTGCCACGTCGCACCTGGGGCTACCTGCCGGAGGAGCGCGGGCTGTACCTGCGTATGCGCGTCATCGACGTGCTGCGCTTCTTCGCCTCGCTGTACGGCGTCTCCGAGGCCGATGCGACCGCGCGGATCGACGAATGGCTGGACCGCTTCCGCATTCCCGAGCACCGCGCGCGCAAGGTCGAGGAGCTGTCGAAGGGCAACCAGCAGAAGATCCAGTTCATCGCCGCGATCCTGCACGACCCCGAGGTGTTGATCATGGACGAGCCGTTCACCGGCCTGGATCCGGTCAACGTGCAGCTGCTCAAGGAAGCGTTCCTGGCCATGCGCGACCGCGGCAAGACGCTGATCTTCAGCACGCACCAGATGGAGCAGGTAGAGGAGCTGTGCGAGTCGATCGCGATCATCGACCGCGGCCGCGTCGTGGTCCACGGCAACGTGCGCGACGTGAAGCGCGAGATGGGTCGCCAGGTCGTGCGCCTGGCGACCGCCGATGGCGGTGACCAGGACTGGGTCGAGTCGCTCGACGGCGTTCGCATCGGGCGACGCGGCGAGGACTACCTCGAGCTCACCGTGCCGACCGGCACCGATCCGCAGATCGTGCTGCGCGCCGCGCTCGAGCGGGGCGAACGGGTGACCCGCTTCGAGATCGCCGATCCGTCGCTCGAAGAGGTGTTCATCGCCCACGTCGGGCGCCGGGCCGATGCCGAGGAGGCACACCTGGCGCCTGAGTCGGCGCCGGCGGAGCCGGCGCCGTGAGCGTCTTCCCGAACGCCCTCCACGTGGCGCGCCGCGAGTACCTGCAGCGCGTGCGCAGCCGCACGTTCGTGGTCGTGACGGTCATCCTGGTGCTCGTCGGCCTGGGAATCGCCATGGCGCCGGTCGTATTCCGTCTCGTCTCGGGGAACCAGCCGCAGTCGATCGCGGTCAGCCTGCCCGCCTCGATTCCGGCGCAGACCGTCGACCAGATCGAGGCCGCGCTGAACAGCGGCTCGTCCGGCGGCGGCTCGGATTCGGCGCGCTACCAGCTGTCGGCGACCGCCGACCCGGCCGGCGCACGGACCGAGGTCAAGGCCGGCAAGCTCGACGGGCTGCTGTCGATCGACCGCGCGAACGGCGGCGACCTGCAGTTCGAGTACATCAGCAACGAGGGTGTCACCTCGTCGACCGTGGCGGCCGTCCGCCAGGCGGTGAGCTCGGTGGCGATCGCCGACCGTCTGGAACGAGCCGGCGTCGCGGCCGCCGACCGCGGGGCGATCTTCGCGCCGGTCGGGTTCGACCTGCAGGCGCCCGATCCGAACGCGCCGGCCAGGAACGGCGAGGATTTCGGGGGCCGCTACCTCGTCGCCTTCTTCTTCGTGATCCTGAGCTTCGCCGCGATCGTGAACTACGGCAATTGGGTGGCCGGCAGCGTCGCCGAGGAGAAGAGCAGCCGGGTCATGGAGCTGCTGATCACCGCCGCGACGCCACGCCAGCTGCTCACCGGGAAGCTGCTGGGCACCGGCGCGGCCGCGCTGACCCAGTACGGCGGCATGATCCTGGCGCTCATCATCGGCTTCCTGCTGCAGGGCGTCGTCGCGCAGCGGTTGCTCGGGTCGACGCCTGCCGACCTCGTGCCGCCGGGCCTGACGATCCCGACCGTGCTCACGGCGCTGCTCTTCTTCGTCGGCGGCTTCGTGCTGTACTGCACGCTCTACGCGGCGGCCGGCTCGATGGTGAGCCGCCAGGAGGACGTGCAGCAGGCGGGCGCGCCACTGATGATCGCCGCCATGGCGGGCTACTTCGTGTCGTTCGCCGCGCTCGGCTCGCCGGATGCCGCCTGGGTCCAGGCCGTTTCCTACGTCCCGTTCGCCAGTCCGTACCTCGTCGCCATCCGCGCGGCGTTCGGCACGATCGCCGCCTGGGAGGTCCCGATCATCGCCATCGTCCTGCTGGTGACGATCGTCGCCGCGATCTGGATCGCCGCCCGAATCTACGCCGCCGGCGTGCTGCTCTACGGCCAGCGGCTGAGCGTGCGCGAGGTGCTGCGCGCGACGCGCGTCGCCCGCTGATGACCGATGCGCTGGAGCGCAACGGCCGCCTGGAGCTGGTGATCGGCGACATCACGGCCGAGCGGGTCGATGCCATCGGCAACGCGGCCAACGCGGCGCTGGCCGGCGGCGGCGGCGTCGACGGGGCCATCCATCGCGCTGCCGGCCGCGGCCTGATGGCCGAGCTGCGGCAGCGCCATTCCCACGGCACACCGACCGGCACGGCCGTGGCGACCGCCGCGTACGACCTCCAGGCGACGTGGGTGCTGCACGCCGTCGGGCCGCGCTGGCGCGGCGGCGACCACGGCGAGGCGGAGCTGCTCGCCGGCGCCTACCGCTCCTGCCTGTCGCTGTGCGACGAGCTCGGCGCGACGTCACTGGCGCTGCCGGCGATCAGCCTGGGGATCTACGGCTACCCGCTCGAGGCGGGCGCGACGATCGCAGTCACGACCGTCGCGGCGCACCTCGACGGCGACACGTCGTTGCGCCTGGTCCGCTTCGTCCTGCGCCGGGACACCTATCCGGCGTTCGAAGCGGCGCTCGCCTCGATCTCGAGCTAGCGGTGGCGGTGCGCCGGCGAGCCCGAGGTGCGAAGGCCCGCATCGGTCGAGGCGTCGCGCGGCCCGAACGCGAAACGGTCGTCGGGCGGCGCCAGCCCGGCAACCACCTCGGCGTCGCCGACCAGCTGAGCGGCCACGAACTCGCCGATCACCGGCCCGTGCTTGAAGCCGTGCCCCGAGCCGCCGCCGACGACCCAGGCGTTCGACCACGCCGGGTGACGGTCGATGAGGAAGTGCGAGTCCGGCGTCGCTTCGTACTGGCAGACCCG
>DASSTC010000014.1:0-6964 GCA_035708065.1 Candidatus Limnocylindria bacterium
CGGGGCGAGCGACCGGCGAGAGACCAGCGCGATAGGGCCCGCGCGAGAAGGCGGCGCAGGAGGCATCTCCCCACCGGACCCGGCGCGGCACTTGCTCATCGGCTCGAATGCAAGCGACCGAGCGACCAAGCGCCAAGCGACCAAGCGGCCAAGCGGCCAAGCGGCCAAGCGACCAAGCGCCCGAGCACACAAGCACACAAGCACACAAGCGCACAAACTAGGGGCAGCATGCAGTTCGGCATCTTCTCGGTCAGCGACATCACCCGCGACCCGACCAACGGCCGGATTCCGACCGAGCACGAGCGGATCGAATCGGTGATCACCATCGCGCTCAAGGCCGAGGAGGTCGGGCTCGACGTCTTCGCCATCGGCGAGCATCACAATCCGCCGTTCTTCTCATCCTCGCCGACCACCACGCTGGCCTACATCGCGGCGAAGACGAAGAGACTTCAGCTGTCGACCGCCACGACGCTGATCACCACCAACGACCCGGTGAAGATCGCCGAGGACTTCGCGATGCTCCAGCATCTGACCAACGGCCGCGTCGACCTGATGCTCGGCCGCGGCAACACCGGCCCGGTCTACCCGTGGTTCGGGAAGGACATCCGCGACGGCATCCCGCTGGCGATCGAGAACTATCAGCTGCTCCATCGGCTGTGGCGGGAGGACGTCGTCGACTGGCAGGGCGAGCACCGCACCCCGCTGACGGGCTTCACCTCGACGCCGCGGCCCCTCGACGGCATCCCGCCGTTCGTGTGGCACGGCAGCATCCGCTCACCGGAGATCGCCGAGCAGGCCGCCTACTACGGCGACGGCTTCTTCCACAACAACATCTTCTGGCCGTACTTCCATGTGAAGCGCATGGTCGGGCTGTATCGGCGCAGGTGGGAGCACTACGGCCATGGGCCAGCCGACCAGGCGATCGTCGGGCTGGGCGGGCAGGTTTTCATGCGGCCCAACTCGCAGGACGCCATTCGCGAGTTCCGGCCCTACTTCGACCATGCCCCGGTGTATGGCGGCGGCCCGTCGCTCGAGCAGTACTCCGACACGACCCCGTTGACCGTCGGCAGTCCGCAGCAGGTCATCGATCGGACGCTCGGCTTCCGCGAGTTCGCCGGCGACTACCAGCGCCAGCTGTTCCTGATCGACCACGCCGGCTTGCCGATGCGGACGGTGCTCGAGCAGATCGAGATGCTCGGCGAGATCGTCCCCACCCTGCGTCGCGAGTTTGACGCGATGCGGGCACCGGGCGTCCCGTCCGACCCACCGACGCATGCCTCGCTGCTGGCTGCCCGGGAGTCCAAGCCTGCGCCGGCATCGGTCTAGACCGATGCAGACCGGCGGCACCCCGCACACCGCCAGATCGCGCTCACTGGTCGTCGTCAGCGCGGGGCTGAGCCAGCCCTCGTCGACGAGGCTGCTCGCCGACCAGCTGGCTGCCGCGGCCGAGCGCCACCTGCGGGCGCGTGGCGTGCCGAGCGAGCGAACGACGATCGAGCTGCGCGAGCACGGCCAGGAGCTGATGCACAACCTGCTCACCGGCTTTCCCGCAGAGAGCCTGCGGGCGGCGATCGACGCGGTGGTCGCGGCGGATGGCCTGGTGGCAGTGACGCCGATCTTCAACGCGTCATACAGCGGGCTGTTCAAGCTCTTCTTCGACGTGATCGAGCGCGATGGGCTTGCGTCGCTGCCCGTGCTCATCGGGGCAACGGGCGGAACGGCGCGCCATTCGCTCGCCCTGGAGCACGCGGTTCGGCCGATGTTCGCCTACCTGGATGCGGCGGTCATGCCGACGGCGGTCTACGCGGCGGCGGAGGACTGGGGCAGCGGCGACATGCCCGCGGACCGGTCGCTCGGTGAGCGGATCGACCGCGCGGCAGCGGAGCTGGCACATGCCATGGTGGTGCTGGAGCGTCCGGCACCCAAGGATCCCTTCGAGGACGTCGTCCCGTTCGAGCAGCTGCTCGGCGGACGCGGCGGACCGAGCAGCAAGCGAGAAGGAGCAGACGAGTGAGCGATACGAAGAGCCGCGTGGACATCGTGCAGGCGGCACGCGACAACGACGCGTTTCGCCGCGAGGTGATCAGCGGCGAGCACGAGCAGGTGGTGGTGATGACCATCCCGCCAGGCGGGGAGATCGGTGAGGAGACGCATCACGACACCGACCAGGTGCTCGCCTTCGTCGACGGCGAGGGCGAGGCGGTCCTGGACGGCGAAACGTCGAAGATCGGGCCGAACGACCTCGTCTTCGTGCGCGCCGGCGTCCGGCACAACTTCGTCAACACCGGCTCGCAGCCCCTCCGCCTGCTGACGATCTACGCGCCGCCGGAGCACGAGCCGGGGACGGTCCACCAGACGAAGGCCGAGGCGGACGCCGCCGAGCACTGATGAATCGGATCAGCGGGGCAATTCGCAGGCGTGCGCCGCGGACTCATGAAGCACGAGCACCGGGCAGGACGCGAGCCGGATCAGCGGTGCGCAGATGCACGGATGCGGAATCGTGCCGCGCCACTGCTCGTCGCTGACCACGATGCCCGTCGCGCCGATGGACGATGCAATGTCGATCAGCGCCTCCACCGGATCACCCGATGCGACGCGCGTCTCCGTCTCGATTCCTCGATTCCGCGCCTCGCGAGCGATGGCATCGAGCCGCGAGGTGTCCGCACCGGGTGTGACGACAGCGGCCACCAACAGCGACGCACCTGCCGCTTCGGCCTGCTCGATGGCACGCTCCTCGACAGGCCGGGAGACCGGGCCGAGGTCCGTGGCGACGACGATGCGATCGCCGAGGTCCGTCACGTGTTGGCCGCGGCAGGGATGTGGGAGTCCCTTCTCCGCGACCCACCGCTCGCCGGCGGTCGTCGGCATCACGCCTTGTGAAGTTCGCATTGCGATTGTCATGAATCAGCGCTCCTGTTCTGCGTCCAGTGTCCATCGGCTCGTTCCTCTTTGCCAGTGCCGGTTGACCCTGCGCGACCGGGCAGACCGCGGCGGCGCACGGACTCGTCAACCCGGCTGACGACGAGTAACGCGAAACGTGCCGTTTGGCACATGCGCGGTGGTGCCGCGTGGGACGACGCTGTGCGCTACGGCGGCTGGGCTCGAGGCGGGCCAGCCACGTGAAGGAGGCGGCACAGATGACGCGCGTACTGGTTGTCAATCATGACCCGGACATTGCCGACATCGAAGCCGATGAGCTCCGCCGGGCCGGCTACGACGTTGACCTGTGCGCTGGCCCTGACGCTGGTGGCAACTGCCCGGTGATGCACGGTCGGTCGTGCTGGCAGGTCGATATGGCCGACGTGCTCGTCTACGACATGTGGGCATCGGGCGATGGTCGACGGGCCCTGATCGACGACCTGGCGCTCGTCCACCCGGACAAGCCCGTCGTCCTCACCTCGGCCGGCGCACTCATGCTCGACTGGGTGCCGAGCGAGAAGTCGTGCGACGCGACGCTGCTCGGGGCCCCGACCCGATCCGAGCTCGTCGGTGCGGTGACGGTGGCCGCCAACGCCGGCAGGCGGCGGGCGGCTGAGCATCCGACTCGTCCCCCCGCGCCCCGCTGGACGTCGCTGGCACATCGCTGGTAGGGACAAGGGCGCGGCTGATGGTGGGTCGGCCGCGCCCGCAGTCCGCCCGGCGATCAGTCCCCCACCGCTACGATGCGCTCCATGGACAGTTGGAGCGCATTCGCCCAGGCGGAGCCGGAGCTGGCCGCCGGGGGACGAGACCCGATCTACCAGCGCGGTGACGGCGAAGGGTTCTTCACCACGATTGCCGGGAACGGCATCCCCCGGACCCATCCGGTGAACGTCGGCGTGGTCGATGGACGACTGCTCGTATTCGTCCAGGGCCACTCGGCGAAGGCGCGCGACCTCGCATCGAACCCGAGCTATGCCTTGCACGCCCACCTGAACGCCGATGCACCCGACGAGTTCATGGTGCGCGGCCATGCTCGGCTCGTGACCGATGCCAACGTGCGCGCCACCGCGGCCGCGGACTGGTTCTTCACCGTCGCCGATTCCTATCCGCTGTACGAGCTGCTCATCGAGCAGGCACTGCTCGGCGAACGCGCGGCTGACGAATGGCCGCCTCGGTATCGGTCCTGGAGAAGCCGTTCCTAGGGCAACCCTTACGGGATTTCACCGATAGCGCTGCCGCGTCTGCGCGATCATCATCGGACCCGCGTAAAGACCAGCACGACGGCGACGACGGAGGGTGAGCGCCATGACCGATGCTGTCCTCGAGGCTCGCGGCCTCGCCAAGCGCTACCGCCGCGGCGTCTGGGCACTGCAGGCGATCGACCTTGCCATCCCGGCGGGCGGGATCACCGCACTGGTCGGTCCCAACGCCGCCGGCAAATCGACCCTGATCAAGACCTGGGTCGGCTTCGAGAAGCCGACGCGTGGGTCGGCCGCCGTCATGGGCCTCGATCCCTGGCGCCAGCGCTTCGAGTCGCTGGCGCATGTCGGCTATGTCCCGCAGTCACCGTCGCTGTACGACGCGTTGACGGTCGAAGACCACCTGGCCATGGCCGTCCAGCTGCGTCCCAGCTTCGATCGCGCCTACGCTGCGGCGCGGCTCGACCAGCTCGGTATCCCGCGCTCGGCTCCGGCCCGCCAGCTGTCCGGCGGCCAGCAGGCGCAGGTCGCCCTGGCCCTCGCCCTTGGCACCCGCGCCGAGATCCTGCTCCTGGATGAGCCCCTGGCCTCGCTCGACCCCCTCGCCCGGCGCGAGTTCCTCCACGTCCTGACCGATGCCGTCCGCTCCGACGGCGCCACCGCGCTCCTCTCCTCGCACATCGTCACCGACGTCGAGCAGGCGTGCGACAACCTCATCGTGCTCGGCGTCGGACGCGTCCTGCTGCACGACTCCGTGACCGATGCGTTGGCGACGCATTCCGTCTCGGCCACGCCGCTTCCTGACGCCGTGGCCTCGTTCGCCGAGGCGGACGGGTCGCTGCTCACGCTGGTCCGCGGCACCGCCGACCGGCCGGCCACGCTCGAGGAGATCGTGCTGGGCTACCTGGCCTCGGCCCGGACGACATCGATCGCCGCATGACCGGCCTGCTGCGACGCGCGCGGCTGTCAATCGCGTTGCAGCGGTGGGAGCTCGCGCTGATCACGGCGGGCAGCATCGGCCTGGCGGTGGTCATGGTCATCGTCGGCAACCAGGCCCAGGCGATCGCGGCCGCCCACCCCGGCTGCCTCGACCCGAATACCTTCCGCGCCGGCTGCGAAGCGGCGATGAAGGAGTTCGACCAGGTGACCGACCTCGGATCGAAGCTCCTGTACTTCAGCTACGGAGCCCCCTTGGGCATGGGCCTGCTACTCGGGGTGCCGCTCGTTGCCCGGGAGATCGACCACGGGACGGCGAGCATCGCGTGGACCCTGTCACGCTCACGCATCCGCTGGCTGAGCTGGCGCCTGGCGTTCGTCGCCATCGCCGTCGCGGTGCTGCTGGCCCTGCTCGGCGTCACCAGCGAGCGCCTTGCCCAGGCGCTGCAGCCGAGCCTCCACCTCGATGCCGATTTCACCTGGTACGGGCGGCGTGGATGGTTGCTCATCGTTCGTGGGCTGCTCGCGCTTGGCATCGGCCTGGCGCTGGGCGCGCTGATCGGCCGCCAGCTGCCGGCGCTGCTGGTGGCCATCCTCGTGAGCGTCGCGGTCTTCACGGCCGTCAGCCTGGGGATGGACCGCTGGCTCGAAAGCGCGTCGGTGCCCGCGCCCTTTGGCGTGGAAGTTCCCGGGGGCATGCAGCTCGGCGAACGCATCGCGCTGCCGGACGGCCGGCTCGTCAGGTTCGCGGATCTCGATCCGAATCAGGGCTACAACATCGCGATCGGCCCGGACGGGCGCGTCTACGCTTCTGCCGACGCGAACGGCGTCTTGAGCGACCCGCGCGGTCAGGTCGTCGATCTCATCGTGCCGGGCAGTGCCTATCCCACGTTCGTGCTCCGCGAGTCGGCGCTGCTCGGCGCGCTGGCGCTCGGAAGTGCCGCGGCGACGGCGTTCGTGGTCCGTCGGCGCAGGCCGTACTGAGAGATGCTGGGGCGGATTCGAATCGCGGCCTCGCTCCAGCGCTGGGAGCTGTCGCTCGGCTCGGTACTGACCGATGCGAGCGCATGTCGTGATTGATTCACTGCGCCTGACCTGGCGCCTGCAGCGCTGGGAGATCGTCGTCCTCATCGGCGCGGCGCTGTTGCTGGCGGCGGTCGGTGCCTTCGCCGCCTGGCAGCTGCCGATCACGACACAAGATCTGCTGGATTGCATCGGCGACTCGACCGGCGAGGGCATCCCGGCGCGGTGCAGGAGCATCTACGACTGGGCCGGCTATCTCTCCGGCGCGGGGACGATCGTGCAGGGAGCCGTCACCGTCGTCCCGCTCGTCGCGGGCGTTCTGCTCGGCGCGCCGCTGCTGTCCCGCGAGATCGAGAAGCGGACGGCGCCGCTGGCGTGGTCCCTCGCGCGGTCCCGGGGGTGGTGGCTGGCGGGGCGAGTCCTTCCCATCGCGCTGGCGATCTTCGGCTCCCTGCTACTGCTCGGCCAGGCGTCCGAGGCGTCCATCGTCGCCACACCAGGCAAGCACCTCGGCTTTGAAACCTTCGCGATGCACGGTCCAGTGGTCGCGGTTCGCGGGCTGGCCGCGTTCGCCATCGGCGTCTTCATCGGTCTATGGATGGGCCGAATGCTGCCCGCGATCCTGGTCACCGGCGTGCTCGTCATCGCGCTGCTCGGCGGCCTGCAGATCGTCCGCGGCCAGCTGATGGAGGCGGAGGCCGTCTGGACACCGGTCGGGGAGAACGGCCTCGACAGCTTCTCCTCGATCTACGGCGACGGCTACACCGATGACGTCAACGGAGCGTTCGTGACCGATGAGGAGGCCTACGCCCGATACCCGGAGCAGATGGACACCGGCGATGGCCAGCTGCCCGGCCTGACGCGGGTGTACCGCGTCGTGCCGC
>DASSTC010000015.1:0-14234 GCA_035708065.1 Candidatus Limnocylindria bacterium
TGCCGACGTTCAAGCTGCGCGGCCGCTCCCTGTTCGCCTTCGGCGGCTGGAAGGAGCACTGCAGCATCTACCCGATGAGCGGCAGCTTCCTCGATGCAAACGCCGACGCCCTGGAGGGCTACGACCGCACCAAGGGCAGTCTCCACTTCACGACCGATGCGCCGCTGCCAGACGCGTTGCTCGAGGATCTGGTGCGACGCCGGGTCGCGGAGCTCGAGGCTCGTTAGGAACCCGAACGGGAGGGTCAGCGTCTGGCGGCCATGCGCAGCGTCCCGATCATGCTCCTCGCGGCACTGCTCGCCGGCTGTCTGGCACCGGACGCGCCAGCCACCGGAACCGGCCGGCTCGAGGTGCGCGCGGTCGCCGGGCCGGTGTGCCCGGTCGAGACGCAGCCGCCTGATCCCGGATGTGCACCGCGGCCGGTGGCCGGCGCCACGGTGCTCCTGTCGCCGGCGGATGGACGTGAGGTCCTGCTCGGCCGGGGGGTGACCGATGCCCGCGGCGTGGTGACCTTCGACATCGCCGCCGGCGACTACCTCGTGACCGGCATGCCTGTTCGCGGGCTGATGGGTGGCCAGGTCGAGGCGCCGGCGACGGTGGTGGCGGGGCGAACCGCATCGGTCCTGCTGGAGTACGACACCGGCATTCGTTAGCCAACGCTCAGACCAGAACGGCGGCTATGATTCGCGCCGGTCGGGGGCATCGCGACGGGAGCTCGCCATGGACTGGGTCGTGTTCGGTGCGCAGTGGCTGCACATCCTGCTCGGGATCCTGTGGTTCGGAAACTCACTCGCCCTCGCCGTGGTCGTCATCCCGGCGCTGGGCAAGCTGCCGCTCGTCCGGCAACAGGAGGTCGGCGCGCAGCTCGGTGCGCGCGGGCTGCGGGTGTTCGACATCGTCGCCCCGGCGGTGATCCTGCTCGGCGTCATTCGCGGCACGCTGCTCGGGCCGATCGACAGCTTCGCCGACATCCTGGGCACCGGCTACGGTGTCACGTGGCTCGTCGCGCTCCTCGTCGCCACGGCGACGTTCCTGTGGGGCCGGTACGTGATCGTGCCGGCGACCCAACGACTGGCAGCGGCGCCGGTGAATGCCGACGGGTCACCCAGCGCCGAGCTCGATGCCGCGCTCAGCCGGGCGAAGCTCGTCACCGTCCTCGAGCTCATCGGCTTCCTGACGATCTTCACCTGCATGATCCTGATGCGGTTCGGCGCGTGAAGCGAGAGCCCTGATCAGCTCGCCGTCGAGACCCTCAGGAGGGGAAGCGTCGCGGCCTGGGCGGCGAACCCCACCGCCAGCGCCAGGACGAAGCTGAACCCGATGCCGACGGACCCGAGTAGCCAGCCCAGGGCGAGGAAGAACGCACCCAACCCGAGGAGCCCCGTCGCCAGGCCACGCAGGATGGCGGTCGCCTCGTCTGCGCCGCGCGTCAGGTGGCCGAACGTGGCGAGGACCGCGGCGTAGACCGGGAAGGTGGCCAGGATGCCGCTGACCCGCCCACCGACGATCGGCGCGATGCCGCTGATCGCGACGACCAGCACGGTCGCGACGAGGACGCGCGCAGGGATGTCCCAGGCAGGCGGGTCGGTCGGTTCGACGGCCTCCGCCGGCTGCGGGTGCGAGGTCACGAGGAAAGCGGCGACCGCTGCGATGAGCAGCGCATAGGTGACGCCCGGGGGCATCGGTGGGACGGCGAAGCCGACGACGCCGAAGGCCAGCGCCGCCACCAGCAGCGACGCCAGCCAGCCGACGCGCCGGCTGGCGACGGTGTAGACGGCTGCGAAGGCGACCTGCGCGACGGCGCCGAGGACCGATCCGCCAGCTGCCTGTACCGCGACGTCCCGCCCGGCTTCGATCGCGATGAAGAAGGCGATCGGGCCGGAGGTCAGCGGCAGCGCGACGAGCCAGCCGCTCAGCGCCGCGCCCCATCGTCGCCCGGCGAGGCTGGCCGAGGCAACCAGCAGCGGCGTAAGGACGAGCTTCGGCGCAAGCGTGTTCACCGCTGCGCAGCGTAGGGGATCGGCTGCCCCGTTGACACGCAAGTCAACGCTTGCATATGATGGGCCGGCGTGGACGACCTGCTGTTCAAGGCTCTCTCGGATGCGACCCGGCGCACCATCCTCGACGAGCTGACCGATCGCGACGGCCAGACCCTCTTCGAGATCTGCAACCGGCTCATCTCGAAGCATGGCCTCGCCAGCAGCCGCCAGGCGATCAGCCAGCACCTCGAGGTGCTCGAGTCTGCCGGGCTGGTTCACACGCAACGAGAGGGCCGATACAAGTTCCACTTTCTCGACACGTCGCCACTGGGCGCCATCGGTCAGCGATGGCCACAGCCGAAGGAGACAGACTCATGAGGATCAACGTGACCAGCGTCATGGTCGACGACCAGGACAAGGCACTGCGCTTCTATACGGACGTGCTCGGCTTCATCAAGAAGACGGAAATCCCGCTCGGCGGGGGCGTCCGGTGGCTGACCGTCGTCGCGCCCGACGCCCCGGAGGGTGTCGAACTCTCGCTCGAGCCCGATGCCCATCCGGCCGCCCGTCCCTTCAAGGAGGCACTGGTCGCCGACGGCATCCCGTTCACCTCGTTCGCGGTTGACGACGTCGCCGCCGAGTACGAGCGGCTGAGCGGCCTGCGCGTGACGTTCACCCAGCCACCGACAGCGATGGGTCCGGTGACCACCGCGGTCTTCGACGATACGTGCGGCAACCTGATCCAGATCGCACAGATGGGGTGAGCGCACGAGGCGGCCTGCGCGGCATCCTGCTCGGTCGGGCTGTGCAGGCGACCATGGACTCCGAGGTGAGAACGATCGAAAACATCCGCCCCCATCTCGAACCTCGGAGCTGAACGGCTCGCGCTCGATCCGTGGCGGCATGCACGCTGGCCGCGCATCGGGTGCAGGCAATCCGAAGGCGCATTTGACGCGGTGGTGCGCGTTAACCGAGTCCGCGAGCCGCATCGTCCTGCAATTCGTGCTCACCGAGCGAGAGCTCTGCCTGATCCGCCGCCATGGACGTGGTTAGTGCGCACACAGGCGACATTTGCACGGTCGAGCGGGTGGAGGACGCTGCTGCGTACCGCAGCGACACTTGCACGGTCGAGCGGCGTCCTGGCGCCGTGCGTACCGGAGCGACATCTGCGCCGTCGAGCGCGAGGTCGACAGGCACGGGCGATCACGTAACGGCGCGGAACAGACGCCACTCCCCGGGGACGCCCTTCAGGACGTGCTCCCCCGCGTCTTCGAAGGTGATGTCCGAGCCCGCGACGAGCCCGGTGACGGTCTGCGACACGAGTACTTCCGATGGCGCCGCCTTCCCGGCGATCCGCGCGCCGATGGCGACGGTGATCCCCGCGACCTTGCCGTCGACGATGTCGCACTCGCCGGTGTGCACCCCGGCGCGCACGTCGATCCCGAGCGCATGAACGCCGGCGACGATCGCGTGGGCACAGCGAATTGCCCGGGCAGGGCCGTCAAATGCGGCGAAGAAGCCATCGCCGGCGGTATCCATCTCGCGTCCGCGCCATCGGGCGAGCATCCCGCGCACAAGCCGATGATGGGCGTCGATCGTCTTCCGCCAGGCGTGGTCGCCGGCAGCCGCCGCTCGCTCGGTCGACGCGACGATGTCGGTGAACAGGACCGTCTGCAACACGCGGTCGAGATCCGCCTCGTCGTGCTCGATGCGCCGCACGAAGTTTCGGATCTCCGCCAGGTAGAGGTCGGGATTGGCGATGGCGGTCGGCGCGGCGCTGTCGATATGCTGCAGCTCGGCGCCGGGAATCGCGGCGGCCATCGCGGTCGCTTGCTCGAATGCCGGGGTGCTTGCCAGGACCAGCGTCGGCACGTGGATGACCGGCAGCACGTCACGAACGTCCATCGCGTAGTACATGCGCAGCAGGTCCGCGGCGGCGCGCGGGCTGGCGGAGAGGCGC
Source organism: Candidatus Limnocylindria bacterium (assembly GCA_035708065.1). Classification (GTDB taxonomy): domain Bacteria; phylum Chloroflexota; class Limnocylindria; order QHBO01; family QHBO01; genus JAICUY01. The sequence goes on from DASSTC010000015.1 coordinate 3,940, forward strand.
ATGGACTTGGCGAACCATTCGATCATCGCTTCGTCGTCGGGGTGCTCCGGCGTCACCATGGCGACGATTTCGGCGGCGTACTCGCGCGTGCCCCATCGGTTCGTGGTCGACTCGAGCTCGGCATCGAACTGTTCGGGCGTCATGCCCCACGGGTAGTCCGGTGCCCACGCCGTGCGCGCGTTGGCGTTGATAAGCACCAGCGCGCGGGTCCGCTCGGGATAGGTCGCAGCGAACAGGATGCCGAGCGGCCCGCTGTCCGCGAAGCAGACGATCACCGTTCGCTCACTGCCGACGGCATCGAGCACGCCACGGATGTCGTCGATGCGCTCCTCGAGCGTCGGCAGCCGGTCGTCCCTCAGGCGGTCCGATAGTCCGGACCCGCGGCCGTCGAACAGGATCAGCCGACCGAGCTCCGCCAAGGCGCGGTTGACGTGAGCCTGTCCGCCAGACTCCCAGTCGTGCTCGATGTTCCCGAAAAAGGCAGCCAGCTTCAGGACATCGACAGCGCCGTGGCCGAGTGTCTGAAATGCGATGTCGAGGCCGTCGGTCGTTCGTGCATAGCGAGTCTCGGGAACGCCGGCGCTCACCATGCTCTGAGCCTACCGCCCGATGGCAACAGTCGCGACTTCCTGCAACGTGACCGATGCCGAACGAAGCCGCGTCCGAAGGGTCGTTCCGTAGGGCGATTCGCGTCGGGCAGATGGGCTGGGTCGCAGGTCACGGGGGCGAAAGGTACGGGTCAGTACGGGATTGTGGGCTTCGGAACCGCGCTGCTAGGTTCGGGCTCCACAGTTGGACCGTGAGGAGGCCCATGAAGAATCTGCGCGCACTGATCGTTGCGTTTGTCGTCCCGGTGATGATCCTCGGCATCTTCGCCGTGAGCATGACCCTCGCCGCCGGGAAGGCCGGCAAATCGGATGTCTGCCACTGGGCGAACCACAAGTACGTCGAGATCAACGTCTCGAACAACGCGGTTGCGGCTCACCTCCGTCACGGTGACGTGATGCCCGACGAGTACGGCGCCTGCCCGTAGGCGTCGGCTTCCCCGAGGGCTTGCTGCCAGCCCTCGCATCAGCGACCTGATGGCGCCCACGCGGCGCCATCACGTTTCCCGCCCCGCCAGAGGAGCGTACCGATGACCGCTGCATCGATCGCGGTGTCCCCACCGCTTGCCGAATCGTCGTCTGCCGAGCCGTCCGTCTCGATCGTCATGCCCTGCCTCAACGAGGAGGAGACGGTCGCCGTCTGCGTCGCCAAGGCGCGGTCCTGGCTCGACCGGTCCGGCCTCAACGGCGAGGTGATCGTCGTCGACAACGGCTCCACCGACCGGTCCGTCGAGCTGGCCGAGGCGGCCGGGGCGCGGATCATCCACGAGCGACGGCGCGGCTACGGCCAGGCCTATCTGCGCGGCTTCGCCGAGGCACGCGGCGAGTTCATCGTCATGGGCGACTCGGACGACACGTACGACTTCAGCGATCTGAGCCGGCTCATCGAGCCGCTGCGCTCAGGCGCCGACATGGTGCTCGGCAACCGGTTCACGGGTGGGATCAGCAAGGGCGCCATGCCGTGGGCGCATCGGTATGTCGGCAGTCCGATCATCAACTTCGTCATTCGCCTCTTCTTCGGCACGCGAATCGGCGACAGCCAGAGTGGCCTGCGCGCCTTCCGCCGGACGGTGACCGATACGCTCGGCCTCCGATCCAGCGGCATGGAGCTCGCCTCCGAGATGATCGTCAGTGCCGCGCGTGCGGGCCTGACCATCACCGAGGTGCCTGCGCCATACAACGTGCGGCGTGGCGAGAGCAAGCTGAACACGGTCCGCGATGGGTGGCGTCACCTCCGTTACCTGCTGCTGGCCGCGCCCGATTTCCTGTTCACGCTGCCCGGTGTGCTGATGGTGCTCGCCGGCTTGCTGACCACCGTGCTGTCGCTCGTTTCGCCGGCCGGTGTGGCGGTCGGCTCAGTGACCTGGCAACCGGTCTTCGCCGGCACGATCCTGCTGGCGATCGGCGCGAATGCGCTGCTGTTCGGCGTCGTGGCGAAGCTGTACGGCGCATCGAACGGGTTGCTCAAGGTCGATCGCTGGGTTCGGCTGTACCGATCCATCTTCCGGCTCGAGGGGGTGCTGCTCACCGCGCTCGCCCTCGTCGTCGCAGGGCTCGCGATCGACGGCGCGCTCTTCTTCGTCTGGGCAGGCGGTGCGGCGCTGGGGAACGGGCTGCAGCTCGCCGCGTTCGCGCAGACCCTGCTCATCGTCGGCGCGGAGCTCGGGATGGCGGGGTTCCTGATCGTCACCATCGACAGCGACGTCGGCGATGAATCGACCGATTCTGCGATGGGACCAGGCTGACCGTGCGAATCGGGTTCGTCTACGACGCCGCGTATCCGTGGGTGAACGGCGGTGCCGAGCGGAGGTACCACGAGCTCGCGAAACGCCTTGCAACGCGTCACGAAGTGCACTACGTCACGTGGCGTCATTGGGAAGGAGCCGATGACATCGTCCGCGACAACGTCCACCTCCATGGGCTGGGTCGCGCCCCGCAGTTCTACGGCCAGGACGGCAAGCGAACTGTGGCCGAGGCGGTGTCGTTCAGCGCACGGCTGGCGACGTTCATGGCGCGGCAACGTTGGGACGTCATCGATTGCTCCGCGACCCCCTATCTGCCCCTGTATGCCATGTGGATCGCGACACGGTGGAGCGGTGTCCCTTTCATCGCGACCTGGCACGAGTTCTGGGGCCAGCGCTGGAACGAGTACCTGCCGGGACGCACGACCGTCGCCAAGGCGGCGATGCGGATCGAATCCGGCAGCCGGCACTTCGGGGACGCGCTCGTTGCGGTCTCTGAGTTCACCGCGCGGGAGCTGGGTTCGACCTCTCCTTCCAAAGCGATTCAGGTCGTGCCCAATGGAGTCTCGCTGGACGAGATTCGCGCCGTACCGAAACAGCGAAGGAATGTTGATCTCGTCTACCTCGGGCGGCTGATCGACGAGAAGCGAGTCGACCTATTGGTGGAGGCGGTTCACCGCTTGCGGCCCACGCTCCCGCAGCTGCGTTGCGTGGTGATTGGTGATGGGCCTGAGCGTGAGGCGCTGGAGCGGCTCGCGCGGAGCCTCGGCGTAGAGGAACAGATCGAATTCAGAGGGAGGCTCGACACGCGTGAGTCGATCGTTCTGCTGAAATCTGCGACGGCGCTGGTTCAGCCCTCGGCCCGCGAGGGATTCGGCATGTCGATCATCGAGGCACAGGCTTGCGGCACCGTCCCGATCGTCGTCACGGGCCGATGGACGGCGGCTGCCGATCTTGTCGAGGACGGCGTGAGCGGGCTCATCTGTCAGCCGACCGCCGAGTCGATTGCGGACGCGGTGATGCGGCTCATCTGCAATCCCGTTCGGCAAGCGTCGATGGCAACTGCTGCAGAGCGGGCAGCAGCGTTGTTTGACTGGGACGAGATTGCCGACACGATGGAGGGGATCTACGTCGAACATGCCACGAAAGGGCGCAGGGTGCCGTTGGGGAGGCCGCGATGTTCCTGACCGACCGACTCGGCTCACGCGTCCGCTTCGACGCCGACTTGCTGCTGTCGCGCGCGACGGCATCGAGCCGCGGACGGATGCCCGCCATCATCGCGATCGCGACGATTATCGGGCTCGCCAGCGTCATCGCATTGACCCCGGTCACCGGTCGCGGCGACTACGGCCAGTGGCTGATGACGTCCCGGTTTTATCTTGGCGAGAGCGTTCCCTCGTACCGTGATATCCCGGCACTGCCCGCGCTCGTGCCGGTTCTCCTAGCCGGAATGCAGGTCCTCTTGCGCAGCCCCGAGGCCGTGCTGCAGGTCGCCAACCTCCTCACCCTTGCAGGGTTCGGCGTCGCCTTCTACCTTGGAGGCCGCGTGATCGGTGGAACGCGCCTCACCGGAGCGATGGCGCTCGCCGTGGGGCTGCTTGTCACCGACCGCTACCTCGAGCTGCTCGCCTTCGGCGGCCTGCTCCAGGGAGCAGCCCTTGTCTTCCTGACCCTCGGCGTGGTCTCGCTTTTCCATGCCGGACGGACCCAAAGGCGGCGCTGGTGGGTCGTTGGTGCGTTGTGTCTCGGTGCGTTGGCGTTCTCGCACGTCGGTACAGCGCTGGTCGGCATTCCGATCGGCCTGGTGGTCGCTGCGATCGCTGCGCTCCCGCTCCGACGAGCTGGCTGGCAGACCATCCTCCGGACCCTTGCGCCGCTACTTGTCGTCCTCGGCATAGCCGCGATCTACTGGCTGCTGATCCTCGCGCCGGCGAGCGCGGAATACATTCGGAATCCTGCAAGCCTCGCGTACCGCGGTCCAGACCGGCTGATCGCTGCGCTGTTCTCGTACTGGCCCACCGGCCTGCTCGTCGTCCTGGGCGTCGTGGGCACGGCGGTCATGTTGATCGAGGATGTTCGAGCGCGACGACCCGGCGGTGGCTCTGTTGTCGGGGCGTGGCTCATCGTGGCGTGGGGTGCACTTGCGGTTTCTACAGTCACTGGCGCAGCCACCGACTATCCCCGGTTTGCGACCGTGCTGCTGGTTCCTCTGGTCATCGCGGCGGCTGATGTTTCAATCCGCTCCGCGAGGCTCGTTGCCGGGTCGATCTCAGCGTCTAGCTGGTCTGTGGCGGTCACGAGTACCTCGTTTGCTCTTGCGGTGATCATCGTGGCGGCGCCGTTCGCGGTGAACCGGTTCGCGCGACAGGCGAGTGTCTACCAGCCTCGAGATGCTGCGTCCCTCTCATCAGCCGTTGAAGCGCTCGGCAAGGCACTCCCTGCCAACGCCGCGGTGATTACCTCGGTCCGAGACGGCAAGTGGCTCGAGGGAACGACCGGCCGCGAGGCGCTGTTCAGTCTGCCGGTGCGCTACGCGTTTCGGCCGGTCGAGTGGCAGCGAAGTGTCGATGCCGACGTTCTCCTTCGATCGTTCGGAGCCATCAGCAATGGCTATTTCCTTGCCGAGATGACCGGCCGAAGCGGAACAGATGGGACGGTGACCCCCGACGATCTGCTGCTGGCCGTCAATCACGGCGGCGAGTTCGTCGACCTCCTGCAGGCAAGCCGCGCCGACATTGCATTGCGCTCGGACGAGGGCGTGACCCCGGCCAGTCGACTGACGCCGGGTGGCTCGGATTCGACGGCCGGTTCGTCGCAGGTCAGTGTTACATCGCGCTGGCACGCTGATAACGGGTCCGGCGTGACCCTCGCCGAAACGATGCGGGCATGGCAAGGCGGCACAACGTTCGACCTCGTCGATCAGGCCACGAACGCTTCCGTTTCGAAGACACTGCGCGCAGCCGCCGGTACCGCCTTCACGACAGTCGCCGCCTCGGGCCGGGAGGCTCGAGTGTGCTTTGCCACGATCGGCGAAGACGAGCCGTGCTTGCGGATCTGGGCAGCGCAACCAGACGCGGCGTTCACCTCCACCCCGAACAGCCTGACCGTGCGGACAGCCTCTCAGCGCCTGGAGCTTCATGTGACGGCGCTCACCGCCGGAGCGCCCTCCGTTGGCCTTGCCTACCTCGACCCGGCCAGTCTCGTCGACGAACATGGCATCGGCGCGGCGCTGTTCTACGCGCCAGATCCCTCAACCGAGGCGCGGATGCAGCGGCTGCGCTCCCTTGGATTCGACCGCGAACTCCGGTTCGGCTCGTACGTGGCGCTCATCCGGGGACCGGCATCATGAGCACGCCCACGTTGGTGGTCGGCGGCTACGGATACGGCAACCTCGGCGACGAGGCCATGCTCGCCGGCCTTCTCACTCGGCTCGACCGGGAGCAGGTGACGGTCGTCTCGCGCAACCCGCCCCGCACGACCGCCGCGCATGGCGTTCGCTCGATTCCGATTCACCTCGCGCCGCTCGCCCTCGTATCGCACCGGAGCGTCGTGATCGGCGGCGGCAGCCTGTTCGGCCGCGACATGGGGCGCATCGGTCGAATGCTGCCGGCGTTCGGCGCCATCGCAGGCCGGCTGGGGAAGCGGGTCGAGCTTGTCGGCATCGGTCTCGACGATGTCGCGCCCACGGACCGGTCCGTCCGCCGGTTGCTGCGGCTCTCCGCGCGGGTCGTGGTTCGCGATCGCCGATCGCTCGACCTCGCGCGCCGGTGGGGCGTCGAAGCAACGGTGGAGCCGGACCTCTCGTCGGCGATGCCGGCGGCGGACCCGGATGCCGGACGGGACCTGCTGCGTTCGAGTGGCGTCGACGTGCGGCGACCGGTCGTCGGGCTGTGCCTGACCGCCGTCGCCCCGGCGTTGGCGCGCGACGTCCTCGAGGCGGTGAGCGCTGCCATCGACCGCCTGGCAGAAGTCGAGTTCGTCTGCATTCCGATGGCGCGCCATCCGCGCGTGCCGGCTCACGACGACGGAGTGCTGGCGCGGCGGCTGGCCGAACTGCGGCCGCGGGTGCGCGTGCTGGACCTGCCTGATCCCGCGACGACGCTCTCGGCGTTCGGCTGGCTCGACGCGGCGGTGTGCATGCGATTCCACAGCCTCGTGTTCGCGGAGCGCAGCGGCGTGCCGATCGTGCCGATCGCCTACGCATCGAAGTGCACCGCCTGGCTCGCCGAGCGCGGCATGACGAGCATCGCGCCGACCGCCGAGGCGGTCACCGATGCCATCAGTCGCGTTCTGCCGGCGGAGCGGCGCGCCGGATGACGCCCCGACTGTGGACGGCGGCGCGCTGGGCGATCGGCATCGCGGTCGTCGCCGCGCTCGTCCTCGTCAGCGACCCGCAGGCGCTGGCTGGGCAGCTGCGCACCGTCAATGTCGGGCTGGCGGCGCTGGGCATCGGTCTGCTGACGGCGGTGCACCTGGTTGCCGCCGAGACGTGGCGGATGCTGACGCGCCGGATCGCGGGCGTCGTCCTGCCGCGCTCCGAGGCGGTGATGCGCTACTACGTCTCACAGGCCCTCGGCGGCGTCACGCCGGCGAACCTCGGCGGCGACGTGTACCGCGTGCAGGCGACGCGGTCGAGCGCCGGCGGGTATGGGGCCGCGGCGACGCCGGTGATCGTCCAGCGAGCGACGAGCTACCTCGCGCTGAGCCTGATCGGCCTCGTTGCGCTGGCGGTCCTCGGCGCCGGCGGCTCCATCGAGCTTGCGCTGGCGCTGCCCGCCCTGGCGGTTGTCCTGGGCGGGATCGCCTTCGCGGCCTTCCTGCTCGTTCCGGCCGGACCGATGCGTCGCTGGCGCGGCCGCCTGCTCCAGCTTGCCCTCGGTGCGCCCGACGCTGACACGACCGATGCCCACGCGCTGCAGCTGCGCGCTTCGACGCTGGTCGGCCTGATCCTCGGCCTGGTCTTTCACGCGGCGAGCGTGATCGCCACGACCGTGCTCCTGGCAGCGGTCGATCCGGCCGCCGTCTCGCCGATGTCGATCGCCGCGCTGGCGGTCGCGCGGCTGGCGATCACGATTCCGATCTCACCGAGCGGCCTCGGCTTCCAGGAGGGCGCGCTGTCGGCCTTGTTCATCGGGATCGGGCTGTCACCGGCGACAGCGCTCGGAGCGCTGCTGCTCGGGCGGGTGTCGCTGCTGACCACGGCCGCGATCGGCGGACTGGCGCTGGCGGTCAGCGGGCCGCGCCGCCCTCGAACCGGTGCGCCAACTACCACACATCACCGGGCCGCCACTCGCAGCTGAGCGGCGCGGTCAGATCGAGGGGCGGCGTCGTCGGCGTGCGCAGGATGAGGATCCCGCCGTCCTCGTCGGGCGTCCGCTGCGGGCCTGCCGCGGTGCGCACGGAGGTCGGCCCGAGCCAGCGCTGCCAGCCGATCCGCTCGTAGAACGGCTGCACGCCGGTTCCCAGCGCGCCGAGCTGGTACTCCGTTGCGATCAGCTCGCCGACGGCCCGCATCAACGTGGTCCCGTGGCCACGGCCCTGAAGCTCGGGCGCGACGGCGACCGCCTCGACGTAGCCCGCCTCGATGGGCCGCCCGTCCGCCTCGAGGACGCGGCGCACCACGGCCGCGTGAGCGACGATCTCACCCTCCAGCCGGCCGAGGAGGTGCGTACCGCCGAGCGCGTGCTGCCAGTCGTCCTCGCTGAATGCCTCCTCGTCGAGGAATGCGGCGGCGAGCAGGGCGCGCAGCCGACGAACCTCGGCTGCCGTCAGCTCGGCGGTCGAGCGCCGCTCGATGGTCAGCATCGGTCCATTCTGGCGCCGCCAGGTGCAGGGACCATCGCCCCATTGCGTCGGTCTTCGCGGCGGTCATAGACTGCCGGCGCACCGCTGCCCAAGCGTCCGCCGGATGCGAGTGTCGAACGGAGGGAGCCTCGCGTTGTTCCAGTCCCCGAGCCGGGTGCGCGCGCCGCGCACCGCCGTTGCGCCGCTCGTCGCGGTCCTGGTCCTGACCCTGATCGCGGCAACGCCTGCCGGTGCCTCGGGACCGATGATCGAGCAGCGCGCGCCGCTGCCGTCCCGCGGCACGCAGGCGACGAACGGACGCGCCGAGCATCGCTCGCTGCCGACCGGCCGGCTGATCGTGACCTACCGGGCAGCGGCCGCGACACAGGATCGGCGCGCGGCGCGCGCATCTGCCCGTGCCACGCTGGTCACGCCGGTCGCGCTGCCGCATGTCGAGCTGGTGCAGCCGTCCGGTGACATCGGTGACGCGATGGCCGAGCTGCGAAGCAGGCCGGAGGTTGCATCGGTCGAGCCTGAGTACCGCCGCACGGTGTTCGGCGGTCCGGCCGGGGAGCCGCTGGTCGGCGATCAATGGGCGCTCGACAACACCGGTCAGGTGGTGAACGGCTATCCGGGTGTCCGGGACGTCGACATGAACGTCTTCGAGGCCTGGAACGTGACGACCGGCAGCCCGGACGTCGTCGTGGCGGTGATCGACGACGGCGTCGACTTCAGTCATCCCGACCTCGCCGGCCAGGCATGGGCCAACCCCGGCGAGATCGCCGGCAACGGGATCGACGACGACGCCGACGGCCTGATCGACGACGTCAACGGCTGGGACTTCTGCCACGACGACAACACGCCGCACGACGCCGGCGAGGACTTCCACGGGACGCACGTGGCGGGCAGCATCGCCGCGGCAGGCAATGGCATCGGCGTCGCCGGCATCGCGCCGAATGTCCGCATCATGGCGCTGAAATTCATCGACTCGGCGAACCCCGACGACCCGACATGCGGCACCGACACGCAGGCGATCGCTGCGATCGAGTACGCCAAGCAGCACGGCGCGCGGATCATCAACGCCTCGTGGGGCGGCTACGACAACAGCGGCGCGCTGGAGGCGGCGATCCGCGACAGCGGCCTGCTCTTCGTCGCTGCGGCCGGCAACGACGGAACGAACAACGACCTGTCGCCGGTCTATCCGGCGGCGTACCAGATGAACACGCTGCTGTCGGTGGCATCGGTGCACAACCAGGGCTACCTGTCGAGCTTCTCGAACTTCGGCCCGCGGACGGTGGCGATCGCCGCGCCCGGCGAGGACATCCTGAGCACGGTGCCCGACGGCGCATACGAGGAGTACTCGGGGACGTCGATGGCGGCGGCGAACGCCAGCGGCGTGGCCGCGCTGGCCCTTTCGGCGCATCCATTGCTCGACAGCACGGCGTTGCGGGCGCACCTGGTCGCGACCGCGCGTGCCCTGCCGAGCATCACCGGCTGGATCACGAATGCGCGCATGCTCGACGCGCGCGGCGCCGTCGTCAGCAAGCCCGACATCCGGCGGCTGGCCGGCGCGGACCGATACGCCACGGCCGCGGCCATCTCGGCGGCGACCTATGTGCCGCACGTGCGCTACCTGTTCGTCGCCAACGGTCTTTCCTTCCCCGATGCGCTGGCCGGTGGCGCCGTCGCGGCGCAGTTCGGCGCACCACTCCTGCTCGTGAAGCCGACGTCCATCCCGACGGTGACGTTGAACGAGATCAAGCGGCTCAAGCCTCAGCAGATCTTCGTGCTGGGCGGCACCGGCGTGGTGTCGAATGCGGTGCTCAGCCAGCTCGGGTCGTACAAGACCGATGCCGGCGGCCCCTACCGCCTCGCCGGCCCCGACCGCTACGCGACCGCCGCCGCGATCTCGGCGGCGGTGGACTGGCCGAACACGCCGACCGTGTTCATCGCCAACGGCCTGAACTTCCCCGATGCGCTGGCCGGTGGCGCGGTGACGCCCCGCTTCGTCGGGCCGGTCCTGCTCACGACACCGGCAAGCCTGCCGCAGGCGACCAAGACCGAGTTGGCGCGGCTCCATCCGACGAAGATCGTCATCCTCGGCGGCACGGGATCGGTATCGACCACCGTCGGCACGCAGCTGAAGAGCTACGTTTCCTCCGCA
>DASSTC010000016.1:0-81782 GCA_035708065.1 Candidatus Limnocylindria bacterium
CCATCGTCGCGGCCGATGCGAAAGAGGCGCGCCGCGCCGAGGCGCAGCGCAAGCTGGCGCTGATGCAGCAGCTGACGCCGGAGCTGAAGCTGCGCGTCGCGAAGCGCGAGATCACGCTCGAGGACGCGCTCCGCGAAGCGGGCGTAGACGAGTCGCGGTTGTGAAAGGCAGCGAGCGCGGTCACGGACCCGTATCGATCCCTGTCGGACTCGCTAGTTCGCGTCGCGAAGGTCCAGCGCGCGATACCGGCTCCCGAGGGGAGCGCTACTCGCTGCAGTCGTGTCTGACCCGGCAATATCGGTCCCGAGAGGAGCCGATACATCCCGCACTTCGAGAGGCCCCCGCAATACCGATCCCATCGAGGGACGCTGGGGGCGATGACTCCGCGAGCGCGTCCTCGCGGCGTCACCAGCGGCCGGCGGCATCGGTCTAGCGATGGCCACCTCGATCGCGCTCGACGGCGTCGGCGGCCAGGGCGTGCGCGTCATCGCCGGCGTGATGGGCGCGCTGCTGGCGCGGATGGGGAAGCAGGTGACGATCCTGTTTGACTACGACTCCTCGGTGCGCGGCTCGATGTCCGATGCGTTCGTCATCTTCGACGACGCGCCGATCGCCAACCCGGTGATCGAGGAGGCGGACATCATGCTCAAGCTCGCCGATAAGGGCCACCTGCGCATCCACGGGCGGAAGGTCGTCACCGATCTCGGCTTGGGCGGCGACGGCCAGGAGCAGATCCCGTTCGCGTCGCTCGGCTCGCAGCACTTCGGCAAAGAGCTGTTCGGCAACATGATCGCGCTGGGCCGGTTGCTGCGGCTTGCCGGCATCCAGTTCGACGAGGCCGCGATCCGCGACTCGCTGCCGGCGCGCTTCAAGGACGAGAACGTCGCGGCCATTCGCTTCGGCTACGACCTGAGCGAGGACGAGATCGCGCGCCTCGCGGCCGCCGCGCCGCCGAGCCGATTCGAGATGAAGGACGCGGCCATCGCGCCTCATGGGCGTGCCAAGGGCACGAGCGTCGGGATCGGGACGGCCGCGGACGTGGGCGAGGGCGGCTGAGGCGTCGACTCAGCGCGCGAGCCCCAGGTCGCCGAGGGCCGCGTCGAGGCGGGTTGCCTCGTCCGCGGTCAATGGGCGCAGCGGCGCCCGGACGTCCGGGCCCACACCCACCCCCCGGCGACCCAGGACGTGCTTGATCGACGCGATGAACTGGCCGTCACGCTCCAGCGCATCGCGCAGCGCGCGGAGCCGCGGCTCGGCGTCGGTCGGGGCGTCGACGGCAGCGCGCAGCACGTCGGGGAACGCTGCGGCCATGCCGGACACGGATCCCACGGCTCCCGCATCCAGCCCGCGCGGAATGAGCGGCTCCGACCCGATGAACACCGGCAGGCCCAGCGACAGGTAGGGCGCGACCCGCTCGTACGGCGACTCGCTGACCTTCAGGCCGGCGAAGTTGTCGACGGCGCCACGGACCCGCTCGACGACCTCGACCGAGAGCGGGTAGCCGGAGCGGGGAGTGAAGGCGTAGCCGTAGAACGGCAGCGGAGCGCAGGCGCGGGCGGCCGCAACCATGTGGGCGGTCAGCGCGTCGGCGTCGAGGGTGAAGTACGGCGGCGGGATGACGGCGACCGCATCGGCTTCGATGTCGCGCGCGTGGGCGGCCAGCGCCACCGTGTCGGCGGTCGTCTGCGCGCCGGCGTGCACGATCAGCCGGCCGGAGACCGCGCGGCGGAACGCCGAAGCCACCGCCCGCCGTTCGTCGAGATCCAGCAGCACGCCCTCGCCGGTCGTGCCACAGGCGAACACGCCCTGGCTGCGGTGGGATTCGAGGAAGGCGACGTAGCCGGCGATCGCCTCGAGGTCGACTGCCGAGCCGCCATCGCGCAGGGGTGTCGCCGCGGCGACGATCAGATCGGGCATATCGCGAAGGGTAGCGCCTGCACCTCGCGACCGCCGTTGCGTGCGGTCGCGCTCGCAACGATCCATTCGAGGAGCCGTAGTTCGACCCGGCGGCACCACGCCTGACGTACCGCTCCCCGAGAGGAGCGTTATCGCCGTCGACCGCCGCAATGCTCCCCTCGGCCACAGATACCGCTCCCTTGCGGGGGCGATACCGACGGGAACCATCGCCAATCAGGAGATAGTGATCCCCGAACGGCGCATTACCCCGTCCGCTCGGCAGAAACCCAACCAATTCATGGCAGAGGAGCCGCGAGGCCGCATCGGTGTAGACTCAGGGACGTACCGTCGCAGGCCAACCACGAGGATCCGCCAGACGCTATGACCTACGTCATCACCGAACCGTGCATCGGCGTCAAGGACGCGAGCTGCGTCGATGTCTGCCCGGTGGACTGCATTCACGCCACCGATGACGACCCGCAGTTCTACATCGATCCCGACGAGTGCATCGACTGCGGAGCCTGCGAGCCGGAATGCCCGGTGACCGCCATCTTCGCCGAGGACGCGGTCCCGGACCAGTGGACGAACTACATCCAGATCAACGCCGACTACTTCGCGAACAAGTAGCGTGGCCGTTCGCCTGATCGCGCTGTACCACCAGCCCGCCGACCCCGGAGCCTTCGACCGTCACTACACCGACGTTCACGGCCCAATCGTGCGTCGCTATCCGGGACTCCGCGATCTGCGCGTGACGAAGATCGAATCGGTGAGCGACCGCCTCCCGGCCTACTACCTCATGGCCGAGATGAGCTTCGACTCGCGAGCCGACCTGGATGCGGCCCTCGTATCCGATCCCGGAAGGGAGACCGCGCGCGACCTGCGCAACTTCGCCCAGGCCGGCGTCGACGTGTTCATCGTCGACGACGCGAACAGCAACGCGCCGACCGATGGCTGAGCTCGACGCACCGAGGCCGTCCGCACCGGACGATCTCGGCTTCGAGCGGATCCTCTACGCCAAGTCGCCCGAAACGGCGACGGCGACCGTCACCATCAACCGGCCGGCGGTCCTCAACTGCTTCGATTTCGGCACGCTGCGCGAGATGGCGCGCGCCTTCGAGGACGCCTCGTGGGACGACAGCGTGGCCGTCGTCGTCGTCACGGGCGCCGGCGAGCGTGCCTTCTGCACCGGCGCGGACCTCGACGAGCAGGCGCGCATGGGTGCGGTCAGCGGCCAGTACTGGCGCTGGATGGGCGCCTTCATCGACATGCACGACCGGCTGCGGCACATCGGCAAGCCGACGATCGCCCGCATCAACGGCGTATGTGTCGGCGGCGGCCAGGAGCTGCAGCTCGCCTGCGACCTGTCGGTGATCGTCGACGACGCCTACATCCGGCACGTCGGACCGGAGCACGGGTCGGTGCCGGCCGGCGGTGCGACCCAGTGGCTGCCGCTGGTCGTCGGCGACCGTCGCGCCCGCGAGATCGTGATGCTGTGCGAGCCGATCTCGCCGGCCCAGGCGCTCGACTGGGGACTCGTGTCGCGGGTCGTGCCACGCGCGGAGCTCGACGCGACCGTCGCGGAGCTGGCCGAAAAGTTCCGCCGCAAGCTGCCGGAGGCGCTGCGCTACACCAAGGCGCAGCTCAACTGGTGGCGCGACCTCGTCTGGTCGCAGACGATCACCCACGCGCGCGACTGGCTGGCGGTGCACTCGACGGCCGACGAGACGAAGGAAGCGGTCACCGCCTTCCACGAGAAGCGGCCGCCGCGCTACGACGAGCTGCGCTGGATGCAGGCCTTCCCGCGGACGTGCTCGCGCTGCGGGGCGACCGGGCTTCCCGCGTCGCACGGCTTCTGCGGCGTGTGCGGCGCCCCGCTCGAGCCCGCCTGGGAGGCGGAGCGATGAATGACGAGCCGCTCGTGCTCATCGAGCGCCGCGACGAAGAACGCACCGCGCTCGTCCGCATCAACCGGCCGAAGCAGCTCAACGCGCTGAACGGCCCGACCATGGATGCACTGTGCGACGCGCTGGAGGGCCTCGACCGCGACGACGCCATCCGGGTCATGGTCGTCACCGGCAACGAGCGCGCCTTCGCCGCGGGCGCCGACATCGGCGAGATGGCGGGCGCCAGCCCGATCGACATGCTCAAGGGCAACCGCATCGGTCAGTGGGATCGCGTTCGACGCATCAGCAAGCCGGTGATCGCCGCGGTGAACGGCTGGTGCCTGGGCGGCGGCTGCGAGCTGGCCATGACGCTCGACCTGATCGTGGCCGGCGAGGGCGCGAAGTTCGGGCAGCCGGAGATCGGCATCGGCGTCATCCCGGGCGCCGGCGGCACGCAGCGGCTGACGCGCGCGATCGGCAAGTCGAAGGCGATGCGCATGATCCTCACCGGCGAGCCGATCACCGCGCGCGAGGCGTTCGACGCCGGCCTGGTCGCGCAGCTCGCGCAGGACGAGCTGTGCGTGGAGGATGCGTTGGCCCTGGCGGCGAAGATCGCCACCAAGTCGCCGCTGGCGCTGCGCCTGGCGAAGGAATCGGTCAATGCGGCCTTCGAGATGAGCCTGACCGATGCGCTGGCGCACGAGCGCCGCCTCTTCTACCTCCTGTTCGCCAGCGAGGACCAGAAGGAGGGCATGGCGGCCTTCCTGGAGAAGCGGGCGCCCCACTTCACCGGTCGATGAACCTCGGCAACCCCGACCGGCCGGTTGGCGGCCTGTCGGTGCGAACACCTCCAGGGGTGGAGCTGCGACCGCTCGCGCGCGACGATCTTGCCGTCGCCCTCGAGCTCGTCGGCGAGCTGTACGAACTTCCGAAGACCGATGCCGACGCCCATCGCCCGCGCTACGACGCGCTGATCGGATCGGTCGATGCCACGCCGTTCCTGGCCCTGTTCGAGGGCGAGCCGGCGGGGATCGCCGTCTTCCGGTTCCGGCGGCGGCTCGGCTTTGCCCGATTCCAGGGTTGGCTCAGTGACCTGTACGTGCGGCCGGCATTTCGCGGTCGCGGGATCGGCCGGGTGCTGGTGCAGGCCTGCATCGAGGAGTGGCGGCTGCGGCAGGGCGTCTCGATCATGCTCGAGACGGGCGCCTCGAACGTCGCCGCGCGCTCGCTGTACGAGTCGATGGGCTTCGTCGAGGCCGGGAAGCACTTCCAGCTGCGACCGGTCGTGGTGCGCGGGCTCGCGGCACCGGCGGGGATTTCGATTCGGTCGATGGAGATCGACGACTTCGAGGCCGTCACCCGCGTGCTCGGCGAGCTCGGCGTTCCGGTGCCCTCCGACGAGCGCATGGACGCGGTGCGGCGCACGTTCGTCGATCATGTGCGGCGACCCGACACGGCGTCGCTGGTGGCGGTCGGTCCGTCAGGCGTCGTCGGCGCCTGCACCCTCGAGCTGCGCGAGCCGTTCTTCACGCTGGCCCCCCAGGCCTGGATCCCGGAGTTCGTCGTCGCCGAGCGCGAGCGCGAGCAGGGGATTGGTGCCGCGCTGCTCGATGCGGCGCTGGCGGAGGCGGCGGCTCGTGGCGCCTACGCGGCGGTGCTGGAGTCCGGGCCGCAGCGCGAGTCGGCGCATCGGCTGTACCAGGCGGCCGGCTTCGACGACGTCGGCAGCTTCTACGTCTACCCGTCGTGAGCGGCCCCACGACGCCCGAGGCGTTTGCGGCTCGGCTGCCGGTGGGAGATCGCCTGCCGGTCGGCGAGCTGGCGCACGACGACCTGTTTCCGTTCGAGGGCGAGATCCGGTTGCGGCCGTTGGCGCCCGCGGTGCTCCCCGAGCCGGAGCGCCGGGGCGAAGGTGGCGGCGAGGGATGCTGGAACTGCACGGATCAGCAGACCGGTGTGCTGTGGAGCGACGATCGCTGGCTGGTTCGGCACGGCGGCCAGCCGAGTGGCCTGCCGCTCGTCCTCACGCTCATTCCGCGCGCCCATTGCGACCTCGAGAGCCTGCCTCCGGACGTCGCCGCTGACCTCGGGATCATGCTCCAGCGAGTCGCGACGGCAATGATGCGGATCCCGGGCATCGGTCGGGTGCACGTCAACCGCTGGGGCGACGGCAGCGAGCACTTCCACGTCTGGCTGCTGGCGCGACCGCGCGGCCAGTGGCAGATGCGCGGCGCGATGCTCGCGGTCTGGGACGACCTGCTGCCCAAGCTTCCGGAGGACGAGTGGCGCGCCAACCTGCGTGTGGTGGCCGAGGCGATGGCCGAACCGGGTGACGGGGCGGCGCCGTCGTAGAACCAGCAGTTCGACAACCGACGCGTCTGGAGCCAGGTCTGACGCCGATATGAACGTCGGGTGGTCGCGACGACCGATCTGCCGCCGGATCGGTCAACCATGGAACCCGCAGTCATCTGCCCCGCCGGACCGGCCGCACATCTGACCGGCTCACCTGCTGGTCCGCTCAGCGGCCGAGACGGCGTCGTCCGGTCAGCGGCCTACAATCGGCGGATGCCCCTCACCAACGAGCGCGGGATGACGCGCGACCAGCTGCTGGTGACCGCTGGCGTGATGGCCGGGATCGCCGTGGCCGCGCTCGACTCGACGGTGGTCGGCACGGCGATGCCCACGATCATCGGGCAGCTCGGCGGCATCGACCAGTACGGCTGGGTCTTCGCCGCCTACCTGCTGACCGCCACGACCACGGTGCCGGTCTTCTCGACGCTGGCCGATGTGCACGGGCGCAAGCCGATCTTCCTCATCGGTCTCGCGCTGTTCGTGGGCGGCTCGATGCTGTGCGGTGTGTCCCAGTCGATGCTGCAGCTCATCATCTTCCGCGCGATCCAGGGACTCGGTGCGGGCGCCGTCCAGCCGATCGCCTTCACCATCGTCGGCGACATCTTCGAGCCGCGGCAGCGAGCGCGGATGCAGGGCGTCTTCAGCAGCGTGTGGGGCGTGTCGGCCATCATCGGGCCGGCGCTCGGCGGCTTGATCACTGCGACGGTCGGCTGGCGCTGGGTCTTCTACATCAACGTGCCGGTCGGGCTGGCGGCGGCGTTGCTCATCGGGCTGGCGCTGAGGGAGGACGTCGAGCACCGGCAGCATCGGCTCGACTGGCTGGGAACCGTGGCGCTCACCGGTGGCGTGGCGTTGCTGCTGCTGGGGGTCTCGGAGGGCAGCCGCATCGGTTTCGCGAACCTTGCGGTGGTCGCCATGCTGGTCGGCGCGGTCGCCCTGCTGCTGGTGTTCGGTCGTAACGAGATGACCGCCGAGGAGCCGCTGATCGACGTCGATCTGCTCAGGAAGCCGATCATCGCCGCCGGGCTGGCGATCGGCACGCTGGCGGGCGTGATCATGTTCGGCCTGACGGCCTATCTGCCGCCGGTCGTGCAGGGCGTGCACGGTGGCTCGCCGCTCGAGGCCGGGCTGGCGGTCGGCGCGATGTCGATCGGCTGGCCGATCGGCTCGATCATCGCCGGCCGCGCGATGCTGCGCTTCGGGTCGCGGCCGGTGGTGCTGGTCGGCACCGGGCTGCTGGTCGTCGGATCGGCGCTCCTGACCCAGGCTGCACCGATCCAGCCGCTGTGGTACTCGGCGATCGGCGCCGGCATCACCGGCTTCGGGATGGGCCTGACCACCACGCCGCTGCTCGTCTCGATTCAGACCGTCGTCGCCTGGAACAAGCGCGGACAGGCCACCGGGCTCGTGCAATTCAGCCGGACGATCGGCGGTGCGGTCGGCACGGGGCTGATGGGCGCGATCCTTGCGTCGGCCGTCGGTCCGCAGGCCAGCGCCGTGCTCGATCCCGTGGGTCGCGGCTCGATTGAGGCCAATCAGCTGGCGGCGATCCGCGACAGCTTGGCGAACGGCCTGGGCCTGATCTTCGTCATCCTGCTCATCACCGCGGTCGCGGCGTGGCTGCTCGCCATCCGCTTCATGCCCGCCATCCACGTCGATGACGCGCAGCGCGAGACCGCAGCGCCGGCGCCCGCGCGAGGCGCGATCGGCAAGGCGAGCGGCTACAAGTAGGGGAAGTGGGCAAGCGCTCCCGCGTAGAATCGCCGCGTGCCCGCCGCCCAGACAACCGATGCGTACCAGACCATCCGCCACACGCTGGCCGATGGAGTGGCCACGATCACCCTCAACCGGCCGGATAGCCTGAACGCGCTGAACGCCACGATGCGTCGCGAGCTGCTCGCCGCCTTCAAGGCTGCGGCCCGCGACGACGCCATACGAGCCGTGATCCTCACCGGAGAAGGCCGGGGCTTCTGCTCCGGCGCCGACCTGCGCGGCGGCAGTTCGGAGCGCGAGTTCCGTCGTGTGATTGCTGCCGAGTACAACCCCCTCATCACCGCGATCCGCGAGCTGCCGAAGCCGGTGATCGCCGCGGTGAACGGCGTCGCCGCCGGTGCCGGGGCGAGCCTGGCGTTTGCCGCCGATCTCATCGTGGCGGCCGAGGAGGCGCGATTCCTCATGGCCTTCGTGCGGGTTGGCCTCGTGCCCGACTCGGCGGCCACGCGGACGCTGGTGGCGGCCCTCGGCCGGCACGCCGCGACCGAGATGATCTTCACCGGCGAGCCGCTCACCGCGCGGGGAGCGGCGGACGCCGGGCTGGTGGTCGCCGTCGTGCCGCACGACGAGCTGCAGGCCGCGGCCGGCGATCTCGCCCGACGCCTGGCAGCAGGTCCGACCAAGGCGCTCGGCTACGCCAAGCGCCTGATCAACGCGGCGGAGGACGACACGCTGGCCGGGGCCCTGGAGCGCGAGGCCGCGCTCCAGGAACTCGCCGGCCGTACCGCAGACCACGCCGAGGGTCTCGCGGCGTTCAGCGAGAAGCGCGAGCCGCGCTTCGAAGGCAGATGAGCGACGACGTCAGGCGCATCGGCGTGCTCGGGGCGGGGACGATGGGCGCCGGCATCGCGCAGGTCGCTGCCGAGGCAGGGCTGGAGGTCGCCGTCCACGACCCGGTCGACGGCGCGTTCGATCGTGCACGCACGCTGATCGCCGGCTTCCTGGCGCGGCGGGTACAGAAGGAGCAGCTCACCGAAGACGAGGCGCGGGGCGTGCTCGCGCGGCTGCATCCCGCGTCGAGCGTCGAGGAGCTTGCCACCGGCGATTTTGTCATCGAAGCAATCCCCGAGGAGCTGAAGCTGAAGCGCGACGCGTTCCGGCGGCTCGATGCCGCGGCGCCGGCAGGGACGATCCTGGCCACGAACACCTCATCGCTGTCGGTGACGCGCATCGCGCGCGAGACCGAGCACCCCGACCGTGTGGTCGGCATGCACTTCTTCAACCCGGTGCCGCTGATGCGCCTGGTCGAGGTGGTCGCCGCACCCGCCACGTCGACCGAGACGCTGGGGCGCACCCGCGCCACCGCCGAGCGATTGGGGAAGACGCCGGTGACCACCGCTGACACGCCGGGCTTCATCGTCAACCGCGTCGCGCGGCCGTACTACCTGGAGGCGCTGCGCATCGTCGGCGAGGGGCTGGCCAGCGTGGAACAGGTCGATGGCGCCATGCGTGGCATCGGCTTCCGCATGGGACCCTTCGAGCTGGTGGACGCCATCGGCCTGGACGTCAACTTCGCGGTCAGCCAGAGCGTCTACGAGCAGTTCTTCTACGACCCGCGCTACCGGCCACATCCGTTGCAGCGGATGCTCGTCGATGCTGGGCGGTTGGGCCGCAAGTCGGGCGCCGGTTTCTACGACTACCAGACCGATGGAGCTCGCGGCGCGGCGTGGCCCGGCATCCGTCGTATGTCCGACGGCCCCAGCCTGGAGCCGCTCACCGGCGAGGCCGTGCAGGCCCGCGTGCTGGCCACCATCGTCAACGAGGCCGCGTCGGCCGTCGGCGAAGGCGTCGCCACGCCCGAGGCGGTCGACACCGCGATGCGCCTCGGCACGAACTATCCCTCAGGGCCGCTGGAATGGGGCGAGCGTATCGGCCTGGCCCACGTCGTCGGGACGCTCGATGCGCTGCATGCCCTGGTGCCGGACGGGCGCTACCGGGTCGTGCCGCTGCTGCGCTCCCTCGCGGAGCGCGACGGCTCGTTCTTCGAGCAGGGGGAGTGATCGGGGAGCTGCCCGGGCAGTATCGGGCTGTCATCTTCGACATGGACGGCCTGCTGCTCGAGACCGAGTCGCTGTGGCTGCGCGCCGAGTCGGAGCTTTTTCGGCGGCATGGCGAGGAGTTCAGCCGCGAAGACCAGCTGGCGGTGATGGGCACCGGCGTCGAGTTCAGCGGCCGGTATTACGCGTCGCGACTTGGTCAGCCGGAGTCGCGTGGCGCGACGCTCGTCGAGGAGATGCACGGCTACATGCTCGCCGAGCTCCAGCGTGACGTACATGCCCGGCCGGGCGCGGTCGAGCTCGTCGACCGGCTGCGCGGGCAGGTTCCGCTGGGTCTTGCCTCGAACTCCGAGCGGCTGCTCGTCGACGCGGCGCTGTCGACCGCGCGCCTGACCGATGCCTTCGACACGATCGTCACGGCTGCGGATGTTGCCCAGCCCAAACCGGCGCCCGATATCTACCTCGAAGCGTGCGCGCGGCTGGGTGTTGCGCCGGCCGATGCGCTGGCCCTCGAGGACTCTGCTCCCGGCATTGCCGCCGCCAAGGCGGCGGGAATGACCTGCATCGCCGTGCCGCAGTTCGCGGAGACCGATGTCTCGGTCGCCGATCGGGTCATCGATTCGCTCGAGGAGCTGCTCGCCGAGCGCTAGGCCTGCTGCGGATGCGGGCTGGCGTCAGGCACCTGGTGCGGAGACTCAACTCCTTGCAGGATGGGCCAGAAGTACCAGGACCATTGGGTGTAAGGTCCTCAGCGGACGCAGTTGCCCAGCGTCCAGGCGATGACCGTCGCCCAAGGCGGTCAAAGCACGGAGGGGTGGAGGCCCGAGCACGCGTTGGCCACGCATTGGCTGCTGCCGTATTGACGCGCGCAGTCCGGTTCCTATCGCCATCATCATCCGGGTTCTTTTTTCTGCTCCGCGTCGGTCTCGTCCTGTCGCCCATCAGGCGACGTCCCGACGTGAGCACGCGTCGCGATCTCGTATCCAGGCGTGCGCACTCGCTGCCCGAGCGCCGCAGAGGGGATGGACCGGGTCCGATCCGATAGGACGCTTGCTTCGACGTCACCTGCTGTGTGTCTGCGTATCTCGCGGCGCAAGGTGATGCCTCAGATCAAACGGAGAGAGGAAATCCCGAGATGAAGCGTCTTCTTCTTGCACTCATCGCCGGCGCGACCGTCTTCACTGTCGCGTTCGCCTCTGCCGCGACGCTCAGCGTCAATGGCAACGTCATCCAGGCCGGCGTCGACGGCAACGTCCAGTGCGACACCGACGGCGTCGACACCGCCTACGGTCTCGAGACCAGCGACAACACCGTTCGCTACGTCCGGATCGAGAACATCGATCCCGCGTGCAACGGTGCTGATGCGTTCCTGAAGGTCAACGAGGCGACCGGTGACGCGATGGGCCCCGTGACCATCGCCGACGGCAAGGCAACGTTCCACTTCTCGTCGCCGTACCCGTCGCCGGAGTCGATCTCGAGCATCCGCGTCTGGATCGAGGGGTAGCTCCAATATCGGTCGGTGGTGGCCGTGAAGGTCACCGCCGACCGATCAGCACATGATGTCAACGTCCCGATTCATCAGCTCGGCAGTCTTCGTCCTTGCACTTGGCGCATGGTTCTTCGTGCTGCGCCCGGTGAGCCTGGGCGGACCGGCGAGCTATCTGTGGGTCAACGGCAAGAGCATGCTGCCGACCCTCGAGACCGGGGATTTCGTGGTCACGCAGCAGCAGCAGACCTACGCAGTCGGCGACGTGCTCGCCTATCGCATCCCCAAGGGCCAGCCTGGTGCAGGAGCGGTTGTCATCCACCGCCTTATCGGCGGATCACCGACTGACGGATTCAGGCTGCAGGGCGATAACAAGAACGCTCCGGATGAGTGGCAACCACGCCAGACCGATGTCGTCGGAAAGATGTGGGTCATGATCCCCGGAGCGGGTCAATACCTTCAGGCGTTGCGCTCGCCGGCCGTGTTCGCGCCGCTCGTCGCCGGGATCGTGGTGTTCCTGATCCTGCTCGGCGGCGATCCGAAGCCGAGATCGAAACCGCACGAGGCGGTTCGGCCGTGAGACGAACGGCTCCCTCGCTCGCGCTGCTGGCAATCGTGGTCGCGGTCATCGTCGCCACCGCGAGCTCGGCAGCGCTGCTGCTCGTCAACGGTCGCGTGATCCAGGCGTTCACGCTCCCCGGCCCAACGACAGCCCCGACCACGTCGCCGCCCGAGATTCCATCGGTCTGCCAGGGTCTCGACTTCGCAGAGGTCATCGTCGGGACGCCGGGCGACGACACGATCACCGCCGCCAACGGTGGAGCGCTGATCTTCGGCCTTGGCGGGAATGACCGCCTGGAGGGCGGCAACGGCAAGGACTGCCTGGTCGGCGGCGAGGGCAACGACCTCCTGATCGGCGGCAATGGCAAGGACGTCATGCTCGGCGAGGACGGCGACGACACGTTGGTCGGCGGCGACGACAACGACATCGCCGAGGGCGGCAACGGCAAGGACCGCCTGGACGGCGGCATCGGTACCGATGCGTGCTACGGCAACACCAAGGACACCTACGTCGACTGCGAGCTGGTCGACGACGGCTCGTCGGACGGCCGGGCAAGGACGGATGCGACCGAGACGCCCGAGCCTTCGCCGACGCCATCAGTGGCGCCAAGCGCATCGGCATCGTCGACGGCTACCGCGACGCCGACCGCGAGCCCGAGCGCAACGCCGACGCCTTCCGCTTCGGCGACGCCTTCCGCCAGCGCATCGGTCGATCCAACGCCGACGCTGACCCTGGCGCCGACGCCGACCCTGGCGCCGACGCCGACGCCGACGCCGACGCTGACCCTGGCTCCGACGCCGACGCCGGCGCCCAGCCTCAGTCCCGCTCCGAGCGATCCGGTCTAGTCCTCGTGGACTGGACGGCACGCCCCGACCAACTCGCCAGGAACCTCGCCGGCCCCGCCGTGGAGATTGCGGCCGCCCAGCCGGACGTTCTCGCGGGTGGCGTCGGCACGCGGCGTGCGTAGCGGCCGAGGCAACACTCGCAGCGTGAGGGAGCAAGGTGGCACAGTTTGTTCGCGATCACGCCCTGAGCATCGTGCTCGCCGGACTGTTCCTCGGATCCTGGATCGGGCACGCCCTCTTCGGCTGGGTCGCGTTCGCCGCCGACCAGCAGAGCCATGACCAGACCGCGCAGCTGTTCGGCAGCTCCGGGTACATCTGGGATTGGCTCGAGGCCACGTTCGAGAACTGGCAATCGGAGTTCCTGCAGCTGTTCACGATGGTGGTTCTCACCGCGTTCCTGATCCATCGCGGCAGTTCCGAATCGCGTGACAGCCAGGAAGAGCTGCGCATCGCGATCCTGCACATCGAGGAGCAGCTCGAAGCGCTTCGCGGCGAACCAGCCGAGAGCCATCCACAGCCGAAGGAAGGGACGAAGAAGTGATCACGGAGCGGGAGCGCCGGCTCATGGACGATCACAAGAAGGACGCAGACGTCATCCTCGACGAGGAGTGGCAGCAACAGCTTCCCGGCAACGCCCTGTATTTCATCGGCGTCCTCGTGGTCTGCTTCGTGATCGTGATGCTGTTGCTGGTGGCAATCGCTCGCTGACCGCTCGCGCACGACGGATGCGCCTGATAGGCTCGGCTCATGTGCAGAAGCATCAAGACCCTGCGTGACGGAGCCGAGCCGGTCACCGACGAGGAGATCACCGCGGCGGCACTCCAGTACGTCCGAAAAGTCAGCGGCTACCGGCAGCCGAGCCGCGCCAACGCCGACGCCTTCAACGACGCAGTGGCCGAAGTGGCGGCCGCGTCACGCCGGTTGCTCGACGCCGTGATCGCTACCCATCCAGGCCGCAGCCGGACCGATGCGCACGCCCACTGACCCTGCGCGCACGCCCGTCGTCGTCGACGGGCTGCGCACCGCCTTCGGCCGATACGGCGGAGCGCTGGCCGGGGTTCGTCCAGATGACATGGCGGCGCACGTGATCCGTGCACTCGTCGACCGGACCGGGGTCGACCCGGCGCAGATCGACGACGTGATCCTCGGCGCGGCGAACCAGGCGGGCGAGGACAACCGCAACGGCGCCCGCATGGCCTTGCTGCTGGCCGGGTTGCCGATCGACGTGCCGGGCCAGACGGTGAACCGCCTGTGCGGCAGTGGCCTGCAGGCAGTCGTCAGCGCGGCGCATGCGGTCGCCTTCGGCGACGGATCCGTCTTCGTAGCCGGCGGTGCCGAGTCGATGTCCCGCGCGCCGTTCGTCATGGCCAAGCCGTCCGCCGCGTTCCCCCGCGGCGAGCAGACGCTGTATGACACCACCCTCGGCTGGCGCTTCACGAACCCGCGCCTGGCCGATGCCCACTACCCGTACTCCATGGGCGAGACCGCCGAGAACGTCGTCGAGCGCTGCGGCGTCTCGCGCGAGGACCAGGACGCGTTCGCCTGGCAGTCACAGCAGCGCTGGGCCGCAGCCGATGCCGCCGGGCGCTTCGCCGACGAGATCATCCCCATCGAGGTGCCGTCCGGCCGCCGTGGCGAGACCCGCACGTTGGAGCGCGACGAGCACCCACGACCGGAAACGACGCTCGAGGACCTGGCCCGGCTGAAGCCGGCGTTCAAGCGCGACGCGTCGGGCTCGGTGACTGCCGGCAACTCCTCGGGCATCAACGACGGCGCCGCCGCGCTGCTCGTCACGTCCGAGGCACGCGCACGCGAGCTTGGCCTGCGCCCGATGGCGCGGCTCGTCTCGTCCGGCGTCGCCGGTGTCGACCCGGCGACGATGGGCCTCGGCCCCATCCCCGCTTCACGGCTCGCGCTCGAGCGAGCGGGCCTCAGCGTCGACGACATGGACCTCGTCGAGCTGAATGAGGCGTTCGCCGCGCAGGCGATTCCGGTCATGCGCGAGCTTGGCCTGGATCCGGAGACGACCAACGTGAACGGAGGCGCGATCGCCATCGGGCATCCGCTGGGCGCCTCGGGTGCTCGCCTCGCGACGACGCTGCTCCACGAGATGCGCCGACGCGGCGCGCGGTACGGGCTGGCCACGATGTGCATCGGTGTCGGACAGGGCATCGCTGCCGTCTTTGAATCGGTCGAGTAACGGGATGACGGAGCCCGAGCCGGGGATCGTCTTCAGCGGCGAGGCCGACGTGAGCAGCGCGCCGCGCAGCCGGCGGTAGTCGTCCCGGGGTCTACCGCGGGGTCGTCACCACCGCGTCCTCACGCATCACCACCACCCGCGTTCGACCGGTCTTGCCTTTGAGCGCGAGCTCGCGTCGCTCGAGACTGTCCAGGCTCAACCCGGCTTCGGTCATCGCCGCCAGCGTCACCAGGAGCTCGCCGGCCGCCGCAGCCGCCGATAACCGCGCGGTCACGTTCACGATGTCGCCGAGCGCGGTGAACTCGACGTGCTCATCGGTGCCCACTGCCCCGACGTATGCGATCCCCGCGTTCACCCCGATGCCGATCGGAACGCTCCGGTGTGCGTCCCGGCCACCGGTCGCCGCCAGCAGCTCGAGTCCGGCCCGCACCGCCTCGCCGGCCGGTGGGCCATCGGTCAGCGAGGGCAGGAAGATCCCGATCACCTCGTCACCGACGAACTTGTCGACGAACGCGTCGTGTGCCACCAGGATGCCGTACGACGTCTGGTAGAAGCGATCGAGCAGCTGGCGGAACTCGGCCGGACGCATTCCCTCGGCGAGGGCCGTCGAGTTTCGGACGTCGGCGAACAGCAGCGCGCAATCGGTTTCTGCGCCCGCGCGCGTTCGATACAGCGCGGCGAAGCATCCACGGCAGTACTTGGGGTTTCCCGGCCACGGCCCGAGGTTGATCGCGCGCATGGCGGCGCCGCCGATGCCGCCGAACGGGCGGTGGCACATCTTGCAGCGCGGCGCGCTCGGCATCGAACGCCAGATCCGTCGCAACCGCTTCTGGCGCTTGCCGCAAAGCTCTGCGGCCGCCGCACGCTCATCCACCGAGCCATTGTGGTCGGCGGCGGCAAGTCCCAGACTCGGCCTCATGGATACGAGGATCACCTTCATCGGTTCGTTCCGCATCCCTGACTACGACGCCTGGCTGCCCGCCATGCAGGGGATGACACGCTTCGTGGCCGAACGCGTTCCGGGAGTCCTGTCGTTCGATGCCTATGTCGACGAGGGTCGCAGCCGCGGCACGGTCGTCTACGTCCACCCTGACGCCGACTCGCTGGACGAGCATCTGTCGGCCGCGGCAGACCAGATTCGTGTCGGCAGCGCCATGGTGGAGGTCACCGCCATCCGGATCCTCGGCACACCTCACCAGGCGACGGTCGACAGGTTGCGGGCGTCCGGGGCGCCGGTCGAAGTCGACGAGCGCGTCGACGGGTTCGCCAAAAGGTAACCCGGCGCTTGTCCGACGTCGCCCTCATCTTCGCGATCCAGGCGGTCCGCGCCGCGCTGTACGGCTTCGGCAGCATTCTGATCGGCGCCTCTCTGGCGCAGAGCGGCCTGGACGCCGCGGCCGTCGGACTCGTCTTCACGGCGATGCTGGTCGGCATGGCGGTGTCCTCCCTGGCGGTCGGACGTTGGGGTGAGCGGCTGGGCCGGCGGCGTGCCTACGTTGTGCTCCTCGCGGTCATGGGCGTGGCCGGCGCCCTCTTCGCCCTCACGGACAGCGTTCCACTGCTCCTGCTCGCCGCGCTGACCGGCTGCCTCTCGACCGATCCGAACGAGTCCGGCCCGATCACCACGCTCGAGCAGGCGATGCTGGCCGGCACTCCGCCGACCGAACGCGCCCGCGTCTACGGCCGCTACAACGCCCTGGCGTATCTGGCCGGGGCGGTCGGCGCGCTGCTGGCGGGCGGGCCGGCAGGGCTGCGCAACCTCATCCCGGCATTGCCGCCCGACCAGCGCTGGCTGCTCGTGCTGCCGCTCGGCGCGGTCGCCTGCGTGGTTCTCGCCGCGCACCTGTCGCCCGCTGCGGAGGTCGCACCCTCGAGGTCGCCGGTTGCGATGCCCGCCGGCGGACTGCAGCGCTCGCGCGGGATCGTGTTTCGCCTGTCGGGCCTCTTCGCGCTCGACGCGTTCGCCGGT
Source organism: Candidatus Limnocylindria bacterium (assembly GCA_035708065.1). Lineage (GTDB taxonomy): Bacteria > Chloroflexota > Limnocylindria > QHBO01 > QHBO01 > JAICUY01. Next base: position 16,964 of record DASSTC010000016.1, read on the forward strand.
GGGTTCGTCGTCCAGGCGTTCATGGTCTTCTGGTTCAGCCGCCAGTTCGGCGTCAACAGCGACGTCATGGGGCTCGTCTTCTTCGGGGTCGGTCTGCTGCAGGCTGCCTCGTCGATCGCCGCTGCGCGCGTTGCGGCGCGCATCGGGCTGCTGAACACGATGGTCTTCACCCACCTGCCGTCGAACGTGTTCCTGGCGGTCATCCCGTTCGCACCGTCGCTGCCGCTCGCGATCCTGTTCCTGCTGGCGCGATCCGCGCTGTCGCAGATGGACGTGCCGACCCGCCAGGCGTACGTCGCGGCCATGGTCGACCCCGAGGAGCGGACGGCGGCGGCGGCATACACCAACGCCTCGCGCTACGTGGCCCGGCCGGTCGGTCCGGCGCTGGCGTCGGCGGCGATGACCGTGACCGTCGGGCTGCCGTTCGTGATCGCCGGCGGGTTGAAGGTCGTCTACGACCTGCTGCTGCTGGGCACGTTCCGCGGCGTCGAGCTGCCGGAGGGAGCTGGCGCGGGAGGTGGCGCTTCCCGACTGGGCTGATGCGCACCCGGAGCGCAATGGCTCGCCGCAGCTGCGTCGAGCGCGCATTTGTCGCTGCTGTGCGCGGTATCTGCCTCGGGGCACCCCCGCGCGGCAGGTTCTCAGCTCCGCGGAGCGTGGCGACCGGTCGTCAGAGCCATCCCGGCGGTGTTAGCGCGCAGATCCGCGACATTTGACGCTTCAAGCGCCCGCGGTGCTCGGCCCCAGCGCCCACGAAGTCCAGTGCTCGATGCTCAGAACCATCGCCGCGCCGAACGGTGTCGACCAGGTCCGGTACTGCTCGTACTTCGCCTGGAGCAACCGGATCGTCAGCTCGCGCTCCGGCCCGTCCTCGACGATCCGCGCCGAGCCGGCGACGCGCACCCACCAGAGCCGATCCCAGTCCTCGTCGTACGCATCGGCCAGCAACGAGACCGCCGGATTCGCGCGGATGTTGCGAAATCGCAGCAGGTCCAGGGCGTCCTTGGGCTTGGGATCGGCGATGGAATAGAGACGGTCACCCTCGAGCGCGAAGACGATCGGCACGACGTGCGGCCGGCCATCGGTCCGGACGGTGGCGAGGTACGCCACGCGCGATGCGGCGAGGCGACGGCGTGCCTCCGCGGCCGTGAGGCGCATCGGTGCGGGCTAGGAGAGCTTCAGGCGGGGAAGCACCTTCTCGGCGAAGGTCGCGATGAACGTCGGCTGGTCGCGCCCGACGTTGTGCAGGTAGATCTCGTCGAAGCCCATGTCGACGAAGTTCTGCAGCTGCTCGACGTGCGCGTCGAGGTCGGCGCTGATCAGCATCCGGTTCTTGAAGTCCTTGAGCTGCACCAGCTTCGCCATGTTGGCGAAGTCCTCCGGGTTCTTGATGTCCTGCTTCGGGAATGGCATGCCGCCGTTCGGCCACTCGAGGACCGCCTGCTCCTCGGCCTCGGCCTGCGTCGGCGCCCAGGAGACGTGCACCTGCAGCTGCGTCTTCATGGCCGATGCGTCCTTGCCCGCCTCCGCCGCTCCCTCGCGGAACTTGTCCCACAGCATGTTGATCTTCTCGTCGGCGGCCCCGACGGTGATGATCCCGTCGGCGTACTTGCCGGTGCGCTTGGCGTTGACCGGGCCAGCGGTCGCCACGTAGACCGGCACCGGCTGCTCCGGCCGGGTGTACAGCTTCGCCGACTCGAGCGTGAAGTAGGTGCCCTGATGCTTGACGACCTTGCCGGTGAACAGCTTGTTGATGACCTCGATCGCCTCGAACATCATCGCGCTGCGCACGCCGACCTCCGGCCAGTTCGGGCCGATGACGTGCTCGTTGAGTGCCTCGCCGGCGCCGAGCCCCAGCCAGAATCGCCCGGGATACATCGCGCCCAGCGTGGCGGCGGCATGCGCGATGACCGCGGGGTGGTACCGAAATCCGGGACAGGTGACCGCGGTGCCGAACGGCAGGCTGGTGCGCTCGCCCAGCGCGCCCATGAAGCTCCACGCGAAGGCGGCGTTGCCCTGCTGCGGCGTCCACGGGTGGAAGTGCTCGCTCACCTGGAAACCGGCGTCGAATCCGGCAGATTCCGCATGGGCGCACCAGTCGAGCAGGTCGGTCGGGTGGAACTGCTCGAGCATGGCCGCGTAACCGATCTTGGTCATCCGTCCCTCGTCTGCGTAGGCTTACAGCCTACCGGCTTCTCAGGTGGACCGATGAGGAGGCGTCGTGAAGCTAGGGCGACTCATCACGGCGGTGGACGCGCACGCGGGCGGCGAGCCCGGCCGGGTGATCACCGGCGGCGTGCTCGACGTTTCCGGCGCGACGATGTTCGACAAGATGGTGCACCTGCGCGAGCACGGCGACTCGCTTCGTCGGCTGATGTTGCGCGAGCCGCGCGGCTACCCGGCGCTGTGCTGCAACCTCATCCTCCCGGCGACGCATCCGGAGGCCGATGCGGGCTTCGTGATCATGGAGCAGGCGGAGTATCCGCCGATGTCCGGGTCGAACACGATCTGCACCGTCACCGTTCTGCTCGAGACGGGGATGCTGCCGATGCTCGAGCCTGAGACGGTGCTGATCCTGGAGGCGCCGGCCGGGCTGATTCGCGTCCGTGCAGCGTGCGCCGACGGCAAGGTCACCGGCGTCACGTTCGAGAACGTGCCGGCCTTTGCCGTTCATCTCGGCGTGCCGGTCGAGGTGCCGGAGGTGGGCACCGTTGCCGTCGACGTTGCGTGGGGCGGGATGTTCTACGCCATCGCCGAGGCGGCGCCATTGGGCTTTGCGATCACGCCGGACGAGGGCCGCGACCTCGTGCGCATCGGCGAGATGATCAAGGCGGCGACCCGCGAGCAGTACCCGGTGCGCCACCCGGACAACGACAGGATCGAGGGCGTCTCGATCATGCAGTTCTCGGGGCCGCCATCGGTCGACGGCGCCGACATGAAGAACACCGTCGTCGTCTCGTCGGGGGCGTTCGACTGGGAGCGGCCGTCGACCTGGACCGGCGTCCTCGATCGCTCGCCGTGCGGGACCGGCACCTGCGCCCGGATGGCGACGCTGCACGCCCGCGGGCAGCTGGGGATCGGGCAGCCGTTCGTCCACGAGGGGATCCTCGGGACGACGTGGACGGGTCGGCTGCTGCGCGAGGCGCGCGTCGGCGAGTACGCGGCGGTCGTGCCCGAGCTGACCGGCGCCGCGTGGATCACGGGGATTGCCTCGTACGTCGTCGACGCCGAGGATCCCTTCCCCGAGGGCTTCACCGTCGGGGATCTCTGGGCGAGCGGCGACTAGTCGTTCCACGCGTTCTGGCTCGGCGGCGCATGCACCAGAGGCATGCCAGCTGGCGCAACGGCGCCTCCCCGCGACCGACATTGCGCCCGGTGCGACAATGCGGCCGATGGTAGGCAACGCCCCGAGCATCCACGTCAACCGCGACCAGAATCATCTCGCCTGGGACCCGGCCATCGAGCCGGTGGCGAGCGTGGCCTCCGGCGAGATCATCGAGTTCGACTGCCTCGACGCGTCCAACGGCGAGCTCACCGCAGACTCGACGACCGATTCGCTGGCGACCCTCAACTTCGACCGCGTCGACCAGGTCACCGGGCCGGTTGAGGTCGAGGGCGCCGAGCCGGGGGACACCCTGCAGATCGACCTGCTCGAGTTCGAGCACGCCGACTGGGGTTGGACGGCGAACATCTCGGGCTTTGGTCTGCTGGCCGACGAGTTTCCAGACGGCTTCTACAAGGTCACGCGCCTCACACCCGGCGCGCAACGCGCCGAATTCTGGCCGGGCATCAACCTGCCGCTGGCGCCGTTCTGCGGTGAGATCGGTGTGGCGCCGCGGACCGGGCCGCTGTCGACCATCCCGCCGGACGTCCACGGCGGCAACATGGACACGCGCCATCTGGTCGCCGGCTCGACGCTCTTTCTCCCGGTGTTCCACCGCGGCGCCCGCCTGTCCATGGGCGACGGCCACGCCACCCAGGGCGATGGCGAGGTGTGCGGCACGGCCATCGAGACGCCCATGCGTGTCCGGGTGCGGGTCACCGTCCGCAAGGACCTGAAGGTCACCGGCCCCGAGTTCGTTGCCGCACCTGACCCACATGCCGAGCTGCGCAACGGGAAGCGTTACGCGACGGACGGCATCGGTCCGGACCTGATGGTCGCGGCACGCGACGCGGTGAAGCGCATGATCGACTGGCTCGGCCGCGAGCACGGCCTGGAGCCGATCGAGGCCTACCTGCTGTGCAGCACGGCGATCGACCTGCGCATCAGCGAGATCGTCGACCAGCCGAACTTCATCGTCACCGCCCACTGCCCGCTGGGGATCTTCGCGTGAGGAAACGGGCCGGCGTCGTCGCCGGCCCGCATCGGTCAAGCCCGGCTGACGGCCTAGTCGGTCGACTCGCCGCCGTAGACCTCGCCCATGCGCTCCAGGCTCTCCGGGTTCGTCGAGCGGAGGTAGAAGTACAGGGCGATGCCGATGAGCACCCACACCGCGACGATCGGCGCGCACCAGCGCAGCGCGTTGGTGTACGGGTCGAGCGTGACGTCGAGCAACGGAATGGTCACCCCGCCGATGACTGCCAGCGCGGCCGGGATCATGGCCAGCACGCCCAGGATCGGCACGACGAGGTGCTTGATGACGTTGAACTCGTCACGCCGCTCGCGCCAGAAGTAGCCGATGCAGGCGAAGTTCACCGCCATGTAGATGAACGCGAAGATCAGCCCGAGCATGGTGCCCAGGAAGACGTACACGTTGAGAGGACCGAAGCTCGCCGCGCCCTCGGGCGTCGGATACGGGTCGTTGGCCAGCACGAAGCCGAGGATCACGGCGATGATCAGCGCGCTGATCGCCTGGAAGTGGACCGCGTTGATGGGCGCCCGCGTCTCGGGCGAGACCGCCGCGAACCAGCGCGGGAGCAGGCGGACGCGTCCCATGGCGAACAGCGAGCGCGTGGCCGCCGTGGCGCCGGAGTTGGCGTTGGCGATCGAGCTGTTGAGAATGGCGAACACGACCAGCAGGCCGCCGAGCGTGCCGAGCACCTGGGTCGCCATGCCGCCCCACGGATCGCCGTCGTTGAAGCTGAGGAAGTCGCCCATCTTGTCAGGGCCGAAGAAGACGGTCGCGGCGTAGTAGTTGAAGACGTAGAACAGGCCGACCACGATCGCCGACCAGATGACGGCCCGCGGGATGGTCGTTCTCGGTTCCCTGGTCTCCTCACCCAGCGGTGCCGCCGCCTCGAAGCCAATGAACGCCAGCAGGCAGAAGATCATCCCTTGGAAGGCGGGTCGCACCCCGTCGGCACCCGGGACGAACACGCTCAGCGTGTTCCGCGAGCCGGCGTTGACGATCAGCAGCAGGCTGATCAGCACGAAGATTGCGATCTCGATGATCCCCAGCACCAGCCCGGTCCGCGTCGACAGGCCAACGCCGCGGTAGTTCAGCCACCACACCAGCAGGCCGCACAGGATTGCGAGCGGCACCCAGGCGAGGTTGAAGTCGACGTTCAGGTACTCCGACAGGAAGATCGCACCGTAGAAGCCGAAGCCGCCGAGCAGGAGCGGCATCACCAGCGGCTCGGCCAGCGCGAAGCTCCAGGCCACCAGCCAGCCGAAGAACGAGCCGAGGCCGCGGCGCACGTAGGTGAACATGCCGCCCGCCGAGGGAAGGTGGCGAGCCAGCTCGGCCATCGAGAAGGCCGTGAAGAGCACGGCGATCATGGCGAACAGCACGGCCAGCGGCGTGATGCCGCCGGCGAAGCCCGTCGCGGCGCCGATCGACAGCGCAGTCGCCACGGCCGGTGCCATGTGGGTGACCGACTGGAACAGCACCTCGGGCAGGCCGATGGCGTTGCGTTCCAGCTGGGTGGGCGCGCCCCCCGGAGAATCGACTGCAGCGGTCACGGGTTTGGCCTCCGATGCCTCCGTTGGTCAGCGTCCGGCCGACGCCAGGTCGGCCGTGGGCGCGGACCTCGCGACATAGTAGATACCCGTGTCCAGACCCCACCACGCTCTGTGCGCCAGGCCGGACGCCCGGCGTGATGAGACCCGGGCGCCGATCTGTATGCGCACCGCGCATGTGGCCAGTCAACTCGGCACCTCCGTGCACGACCGGCGCACGCGTGGCACCCTTAGGCCGATGACCGCCGTGGCCCGCCCGCTCTCGCCGCTCCCGACGCTCTCGCCGCTCCCGACCTCGGCCGATGCCGCCCTGGTCGACGGTCATGGCCGCATGCTGCGCTCGCTGCGGATCAGCGTGACCGATGCCTGCCAGTTCCGCTGCCTGTACTGCATGCCGTCCGAGGAGATGACCTTCCTGCCGGCGAAGCAGCTGCTGACGATCGACGAGATCGACCGGCTGGCGCGGCTCTTCGTCGGAATGGGCGTCCGCAACATCCGGCTGACCGGCGGCGAACCGCTGGTGCGCAAGGACCTGCCCGAGATCGTGCGCCGGCTCGCGGCACTCGAGCGCGACGGCCTGGAGGACCTCAGCCTGACGACGAACGGCTTCCTGCTCGAGCGCATGGCGGAGCCGCTGGCCGCCGCCGGGCTGAAGCGGCTGAACGTCAGCCTGGACTCGCTCGTTCGCGAGCGCTTCCGCGAGATCACCCGGCGCGATGCGCTGGCGCAGGTGCTCGCCGGCCTCGAGGCGGCCGCCCGCCAGCCGACCCTTCGGCCGATCAAGGTCAACGCGGTGGCGCTGCGTGGCACGACCGACCGAGAGATCCGTTCGTTCGCTCAGCTCGCCCGCGAGCACGGCTATGTCGTCCGATTCATCGAGGTCATGCCGCTCGATGGTGGGGGCGCCTGGTCGCCCGACGCGGTGCTCACCGGCGCCGAGCTCAAGGCGGCGCTGGAGGCCAGTGTCCCGTCGGCCTGGCTGCCATTGGTGCCGGTTCAGCGTGAGGATGCGGCGCAGACCAGCCGGGTGTATCGGTTTGCGGACGGCATCGGCGAGATCGGCTTCATCAACCCGGTCAGCGAGCCGTTCTGCGACGCGTGCGATCGGCTGCGGCTGACGGCCGAGGGCACGCTTCGCACGTGCCTCTTCAGCCTGACGGAGACCGATCTTCGAGGACCGATGCGGGCCGGTGCCTCCGACAGCGAGCTTGGCGAGATCGTGCGCGGCGCGGCCTGGCGCAAGGAGCTGAAGCACCGGATCGGCGATCCCGGGTTCGTCCCGCCGGCGCGCAACATGAGCCAGATCGGCGGCTAGTCGCCGGACAGACATCGCTGCCATCGGTCGAGATTGATCGGCCGTGGCACCTATGCTTTCCAGCACATGCGACCGCTGCCCCCACCGTTCGACACGATCGCGGCCGGACTGCCGACCGAGATCCCGCTGAGCGGCAACGCGCTGCTCGGCTCGCGGCTCCTGAACAAGGACCTCGCCTTCCCGTACGACGAGCGCGTGGCGTTCGGGTTGCGCGGGCTGCTGCCGGACCAGGTGCTGAGCATCGAGCAGCAGGTCGAGGTGGAGCTCGGCCACGTCCGCCGCAAGGCCGATCCGCTGGAGCAGTACATCGGTCTCATCGCCCTCCAGGATCGGAATGCGACGCTCTTCTATCGCGTGCTGGCCGAGAACCTCGAGGAGCTGCTGCCGATCGTCTACACGCCGACGGTCGGCCTCGCCTGCCAGGAGTTCAGCCACGTCCTGCGGCGGACCCGCGGGCTGTGGATCACGCCGGAGGACCGCGATCGCATCCCCGAGCTGCTGCGTGCCAGCCCGTACCCCGACGTGCGGCTCATCGTGGTCACCGACAACGAGCGGATCCTGGGGCTCGGCGACCAGGGGGCCGGCGGAATGGGCATCCCGATCGGCAAGCTGGCGCTGTACACCGCGGCCTGCGGCATCCACCCGGCGGTGACGCTGCCGGTTTCGCTCGACGTCGGGACGGACAACCAGACGCTGCTCGACGACCCGCTGTACATCGGGCATCGGGCGCCACGGTTGCGCGGCGCGGAGTACGACGCGCTGGTCGATGCCTTCGTGCGCGGCGTGAACGAGGTGTGGCCCGGCTGCCTGATCCAGTGGGAAGACTTCAAGCAGCACAACGCGCTGCGCATTCTCGACCGCTATCGCGAGGACGTGTTCAGTTTCAACGACGACGTGCAGGGCACCGCAGCGACGGTCGTCGCCGGGATCCTGGCCGCCATGCGCGACCGCGGGGAGCGGCTGCGTGACCAGCGAGCCGTGCTGGCCGGCGCCGGCGCGGCGGGGATCGGGATCGCTCGTCTGCTGCGCATGGCAATGATCGAGGACGGAGCGTCGGCAGCGGAGGCCGGGCGCAGTGTCGTGCTCGTCGATTCGCGCGGCCTGGTCCACGCCGGGCGCGAGGATCTCGAGCCGGTGAAGCGTGACCTCGCGCTGGGGGCCGAGGAGGGAGCGACGCTCGGGTTCGGTGGAGGCGCATCGGACCTGTTCGAGGTCGTCGGCCGCATGCGCCCGACGATCCTGATCGGCACGACCGGCATGGCCGGCTCGTTCTCGGAGCCGGTGATCAGGACCGTGGCAGCCGGGACGCCGGCGCCGATCATCATGCCGCTCTCGAACCCGACCTCCGCTGCCGAGGCGGTGCCGCGCGACATCCTGGCGTGGACCGGCGGCGCGGCGACGGTCGCCACGGGTAGCCCGTTCGAGGCCGTCGTGTCCGATGGCGTGCGCCACGAGGTCGGCCAGGCGAACAACGTGTTCGTCTTCCCCGGGCTGGGCCTGGGATCGATCGTCGCCGAGGCGCGCCGCATCACGCCGGCGATGGTGCTTGCCGCTGCCCGCGCGCTGGCCGATGCGACGTCGCCGGCGCGCGTCGCCGCCGGCGCGCTGTATCCGCCGGTGACCGACCTGCGGGTTGTCGCTCGATCGGTCGCGATCGCGGTCGCCCGCGAGGCGATCGACGCCGGCGTGGCGGCGATCGAACGCGGCGCCGACCTCGAGTCGGAGATCGACGCCGCGATGTGGTGGCCGGCGTACGCGCCGTATCGCGCGCCGGCCGAGGCCGAGGTCAGCCGCGCTGACCGCAGGTGGCGCTCAGAGGTCTGAGCCGGGGCTCGCCTGCGCGCCGTCGTCCTTCGGCGCCACGTTCCAGGGGCCGAGGCCCATGCCCGGACCGCCGAAGCCGGGTCCATGGCCGTGACCTGGCCGCGCCGGCGGCCAGTCGCCCGAGTCGAGGTTGTCCGACAGCCGGTCGAGCATCTTCTGCTCCTGGTCCGCGGTCAGCTTGCCGGAGCTGACCGCCTTGTCGAGGTCGATCTTCGCCGCATCGAGCACCGCCTTCTTGACGGCCGCGTAGTCGACGCCCTGCGCCGTGGCGACTTCCTGGAGCGACTTGCCCGAACGCAGCTGGCCCGCGAGGGCCGAGGGCTGCATATCGAGCGCATCGGCGGCTGCGGCGCCGAGGTCGACGCCGTAGGCAACGGCACCCGGGTGCCCGATCAGCTTGCGCCCGAGCCCGAAGCAGCCGTCGAGATCGGCATCGGCCAGTCGCGACTTGATCGCGTCCGCCCGCTCTTTGGTCAGGTCGCCGTTGGCGACCGCCTCGTCGAGCGTGGCTGCCGCTGCGGCACGGAAGGCCGACTCAAGGCCGGCGGCATCGGTCTTGAGCTCATCGGCCAGGTGGCTGCGGAAGGTCTGGCAGTACTGGCCGGTGTTTGTGTCGTGGGTGGCGGTCGACGGCGTGCCCGAGGCTGTCGGCGTCTCGGCTCCCACGCTGCCGATCAACGCGCCTCCGAACAGTGCCGCGACGATGAGCGCGCCGATGGCGCCGAAGAGTTTCATGGCCTGCATGCTTGGATGGCTCCGATGAACGAGTTGACGACGCCGACGATGACGGCGCGACGTCAAGATCGGGTCAAGATCGGCCGCCTGCGTCTTGACATTTCCTGAATCGCGGGGTGGCTAGCATGCGGCATGGCCCACATCCTGGTCGTCGAGGACGAGCCGCAGCTTCGCGCGCTGCTGCGCCTCTACCTCGAGCGTGAGGGCCACCGGGTGACCGATGCGGGCGACGGCGCGTCCGCGCTCGTCGCCTTCGAAACCGATCCGGCCGACCTCGTCGTGCTCGACCTCATGCTGCCCGCCATGCAGGGCGAGACGGTGCTCGCCGAGCTGCGAGCGCATGACTCGGTGCCGGTGCTCATCACCTCGGCCAAGCGGACCGATGCAGAGCGGATCGCCGGCCTGCGCGCCGGCGCCGACGACTACCTGGCCAAGCCGTTCAATCCGCACGAGCTGACCGCGCGCGTGGCCGCCATCCTCCGTCGGGCGCAGCCTGTCGAGCAGTTCGTGCCGCCGATCCTGTCGTTCGATGCCGGCCGGCTGGTGCTCGACACGTCGACCCGCCGCTGGCTCCTCGCATCGGGGCAGAGCGGGCGGCTGACGCCGGGCGAGTGCGCGCTGCTCGCCGCGCTGGCGCGTCGCCCGGGCAGCGTCGTCTCGCGCGACGCGTTGCTGGAAGACGTGGCGCGCCGGCCCGACGAGGTGTATGGCCGGGTCGTCGACGTTCATGTCGCCAACCTGCGCCGCAAGCTCGGCGACGATGCCGGCGAGCCGTGGCTGATCGAGACGGTGTCGGGAGCCGGCTACCGGCTCGTCGCGCCCCTGGATCCGGCGTGAGCTCGTCCGTGCCGGTGATCGCCGGCCAGCCGCTCGCCACGCGGATGGCGCTGCTGCTGTCGGGCGCGGTGCTCGTCGTCCTGCTCGTCGCCGGCCTGGTCGTCAACGCGGTGGTCAGCCGGTCGTTCGAGGAGCAGCTCGGCGTGCAGCAGCAGCGCCGGCTGGAGGACGCCGCGGCCGTGATCGGCTCGCTCCCGGCCAACCGGCTGCGGCCCGCGCTCGCGCGCCTCGCCCCGGCGACCGGCGGGCGCGTCTCGGTCCTCGACGATTCCGGCGGGGTCATCGCCTCGGGCGGACGGCCGCCTGCGGGGCCGGTCGATCGCCTCGAGCAGGCGGTCGGCGGCAGCGGTCCCGCGGCGAAGCTCGTCGTCGAGCTCCCGGCACGCCCGGCTGCCGGCCCGGAGCGGGCGTTCCTGCGCGTTTTCAACATCGCGCTGGTCGTCGCGGGCATCGTCACCGTGCTCGTCCTGATCGCCGCGGCGGGACTGCTGTCCGAGCGTCTGACTCGCCCGCTGCGCGGAGTGGCGGCGGCGGCGCGGCGGTTGGGTGCCGGCGACCTCGGCGCGCGCGCGTCGGGCGGCTCGGATCGCGAGTCGCGCGAGCTGGCCGGCGCGTTCAACGCCATGGCCGACCGGCTGCAGCAGTCCGAGGCGCTCCGACGTCGGGCGGCGAGTGACATGGCGCACGACCTCGCCACGCCGGCCACCGTCCTCGAGTCGCAGCTGCAGGCCATGGTCGACGGCGTCGTGCCGGTCGATCGGCAGCAGCTCGAGTCGGCGCGCGCGTCCGCGGCGGCCATGAGCGGCGTCGTGTCGCGGATGGGCGAGCTGATCGATGCCGAGTCGGCGGCGCTGGTGCGCCGTCCCGAGCCGATCGTTCTCGCCGACCTGGTCTCGTCGGCCGAGTCGGCATTGAGTGGCCTGCTCCGCGAGCGCGCGGTGACGTTCACCGCCGATGTCCCCGACGACCTGCGCGTGATCGCCGATCCAGGTCAGCTTGCGCGGGCGATCCGCAACGTCGTCGCCAATGCGGTGGAGCATGGCGGCGGCTCGCTGTCGGTGAGCGCCAGCGCCGATGCGGCCGGCCGCGAGGTGCGGCTGCGGATCAGTGATGCTGGCGCCGGGATCGCCGAAGCGGATCTGCCGTACGTCTTCGAGCGCTTCTACCGCGCCGACCCGTCGCGGGCAGGGGCGAAGGGGGGCAGCGGCATCGGTCTGACCATCGCACGCGAGCTGCTGACCGCTAACGGCGGCTCCATCGAGGTCGAGCGGACCGGTCCGGACGGCACCACGTTTCTCATCCGGCTGCCACGCGTCACCTAGCCCGTAGCGGCTATTCGAACTCCCAGCTCCGCTTACGGCCCAACGCCTCCCACTCGGATCGCAGGATCGCCATCAGGACGACGTCATGGTGTGCGCCGCGGTGAAACCGCGCTCGACGCAGCACCGCCTCCCGCACGAAGCCGGACTTCTCGTACGAGCGCATCGCGCGCGGGTTGTAGTCGAAGACGTGGAGGTAGATGCGCTCGAGGCGCAGCTCGCCGAAGGCGAAGTCGAGGAGCGTGTTGACCGCGTCGGTGCCGAGGCCACGGCCCCACGAGCCGCGCAACATGAAGATCGAGAGCTCCGCGTTGCCGTCGGTGCGATCAACCGAGCGCAGTCCGCAGCTGCCGATCTCGTCGTTCGAGCCGAGCGAGCACACTGCGAACTGGAAGACCGATTGGCCGAGCTGCGGTCGCAGCTTCTCGAACCAGGCCTCGGAGGCCTCGCCGCCGATCGGCGACTTGAAGCCGGCATAGTGCGCCAGCTCCTGGTCGTCGAGGGGCCTGCTGACGTCGGCCTTCTCGAGCCAGCGCAGCCAGACGTGCTCGCCGCGCAGCATTGGCATCGGTCTGCCTTCGGTCACCGCGGCATGATACTCACGCTCCCGCGTAGCATTCGCCCATGACCGAAGTCGAGATGCTCATCAACGGCGAGTCCCGCCCAGGCGCCGATGGGCGCACCTTCACCACCTACGAGCCCGCCCGCGGAACCTCCCTGGCCGAGGTCGCACGCGCCACGACCGACGACGTCGCGGCCGCGGTTTCCGCAGCCCGCGCGGCGTTCGAGGGTCCGTGGGCGAAGACGTCCCCCGCCAAGCGCTCGCGCATGCTGGCCAAGCTGGCGCAGCTGATCGAGTCACAGGCCGATGCCATCGCCGAGCTCGAGTCGCGCAACAACGGGAAGCCCAAGTGGCAGTGCCTGCTCGAGGTGCGCCAGGCGGTCAGCGACCTCGACCTGTTCGCGGGCGCCGCGCAGCACATCTACGGCCGATCGTTCGCGGTCAGCCCGTCGGTGCTGTCCTACACGTTGCGTGAGCCGGTCGGCGTGTGCGCGGCGATCATTCCGTGGAACTACCCGTTCATGATGGCCGCCTGGAAGGTTGCCCCGGCGCTGGCGGCAGGATGCACCGTCGTGCTGAAGCCGGCCTCCGCGACGCCGATGACCGCGCTCGAGCTCGGGCGCCTGGCGCTCGAGGCCGGCATCCCGCCGGGCGTCGTCAACGTGGTCACCGGACCGGGCGCCGAGGTGGGGGAGGCGCTCGCCTCGCATCCGGGCGTCGAAAAGATCGCCTTCACCGGCGAGACCGGCACGGGCCGGCGGATTGCCGCGATCGCCGCCGACGGCCTGAAGCGCGTCTCGCTCGAGCTCGGCGGCAAGTCGCCGAACCTCGTCTTCGCCGACGCCAATCTCGACGCGGCGGTCCTCGGCTCGCTGTGGGCGATCTATTACTCGGGCGGCCAGTCGTGCGAGGCGCGCTCGCGGATCCTGGTCGAGGAGTCGCTGCACGACGCCTTCGTGGACGCGTTCGCCGAGAAGGCGCGCGCCCTGCGCATCGGTGACCCGCTGGCCGACGACACGCAGGTCGGCTCGATGATCTCGCGCTCCCACGCCGAGAAGGTGCTGGGCTTCGTCAACGCCGCCGTCGAGGACGGCGCGCAGCTGGTGACCGGCGGCGCGGCGGATGGCGAGCTGGGCGAGGGGCTGGATGCATCGGCCTACGTGCGTCCGACGGTGATCGACTGCGTCGAGAACGACAGCCGCATCGGTCAGGAAGAGGTGTTCGGGCCGGTCGTCACGGTCACGACGTTCGCCGACGAGGCCGAGGCGGTGAAGCTCGCCAACGACGTGCGCTTCGGGCTGGCGGCGACGGTATGGACCGGCGATTCGGCGCGTGGCCTGCGCGTGGCCGCGCGCGTCCGGGCCGGCACGGTCGGGGTGAACCAGCCGTTCGCGGCGTTCCCCGGCGTGCCGTTCGGCGGCTTCAAGGAGTCCGGCTACGGCCGCGAGATGAGCGTCGATGCGCTCGACCTGTACACCGAGCAGAAGGCGGTGCTGGTCAGCACCTCGCCGAAGCCGATGAACCCGTTCGGGATGTAGCCGATGGGCAGTGAGCTCCTGCGCTCCTTTCCGGAGTCGTTCGAGACCGAGCGCCTGCTCGTCCGCGCGGCGTCGCCCGACGACGCGGAGCAGGCGAACGCGGCGGTCAACGAGTCGCGCGCCGAGCTGGTGCCCTGGATCTCGTGGGCCGACAAGGAGCTCGACCTCGATGCCGTGCGCGAGAGCCTGATCCGGGCGCGTGCCCGCTTCCTGCTGCGCGAGGATCTGCGCTTTCACCTGTTCCTGCGCGACGACCCAGCCACGTTCGTCGGGTCGATCGGGCTGCATCGGATGGACTGGAGAGTGCCGCGCCTGGAGATCGGCTACTGGCTGCGGACGAGCTACAGCGGACAGGGGTACGCGACCGAGGCGGTGCGGGGCATCACCGACTTCGCGTTCCGCGAGCTCGGCGCGGAGCGGCTCGAGATCTGGTGCGACGCGCGGAACGAGCGCAGCGCGGCGGTCGCTCGGCGCGCGGGATTCAACCAGGAGGCGCTGCTACGGAACTACGACCGCGACACAGCGGGCGAGCTCGCGGATGCGCTGTGGTTCGGCCTGGTGCGCTCGGACTGGGAGGCAGGGCCCAAGTAGCGCCGAGATCCGCTCGGTTGCAGCGGACCTCGGCACGCCGTACCGTGGCGAGCAGGATGACCGACTCCCTCGCGGCGTGGTACGGACGATTCCCCGAAGGCTGGTGGGGATACCACTGGACCGCGCCGCGGCCGATGTCGGCGGTCGAGATCGTCCAGTCCGGCAGCCTCGACGCGCGCCTGATGGCAACCCTCTGGGCCGTCGTGTCCAGGCGCAAGAGCGTGATGCTCGCCTCGGAGGCGCCGATGGCCGGCAAGACGACCACCCTCTCGGCGCTCGTCGACTTCCTGCCGCCCGGCACCACCGGCGTCTTCCTGCGCGGCTGGGGCCAGGACGACAGCTGGGTCGACGAGATCGGTCCAGATGCTGCCTACATGCTCATCAACGAGATGAGCGATCACCTGCCGATCTACGTCTGGGGTCGCAACGCGCGCGGCGCGCTGATCCTCGCCGGCAAGGGCTACGGCCTCGGTGCGACCATGCACGCCGACTCGCTCGGCGAGGCGCTGGCCGCCCTGCGTTCCGACCTTGGTGCGACCGATGCGGACCTCGCCGGCCTGACGGTCTACCTCCAGTTCAGCGCCTATCGCACGCCGGCCGGGATGTATCGGCGCTGCGAGGAGGCCTGGCACCTCCGCCTCGACCAGTCCGGCTGCCTGGCGCCGGTGCAGCTCGCCGCGATGGAGGGCGATCGTTCACCGATCCTGACCGGTGCGCAACGGCTTCCGGCTCCACCAACGCTGGCCACCGATGCGGGCCGCCGGCATCGGCCGTTCGTGCATGACGCCGCCGCCTACGCGATCCTCGCACGCAACCTTGGGCTCGAGGCCGATGCGTTCGAGGCAGAGCTCCTGCATCGGTCTGGCTACCTGACCAGTCTGGGCGAGCGCGGCATCTGCGATCCTGTCTCCGTCGCCTACGCCCTCGCCGATTATGCAACCGATCCGTCCGCACCGCCCGATCCGTCCGAAGGAGCCGCGTCATGACCCACCCGAGCATCGCCACCCTCGCCGAGCTGCGGGAGTCGGGCTATCGCTCGCGATCGGTGAAAGAGGAGATGCGCGGCAACCTCGTCGAGCGGCTGCGCGCCGAGGAGCCGCTGCTGCCCGGCATCCTGGGCTACGACGAGACGGTGCTGCCGCAGATCGAGAACGCGATCCTGGCGGGACAGGACATCATCCTGCTCGGCGAACGCGGCCAGGCGAAGTCGCGCATCGCCCGCTCACTGGTGGGACTGCTCGACGAGTGGATCCCGTTCGTCGCCGGTGCCGAGCTGCACGACGACCCGCTGGCGCCGATCTCGCCGTACGCTCGTGCCGTCGTGGCCGAGTCGGGCGATGCGACGCCGATCGAGTGGCTGCACCGCGACGACCGCTACGGCGAGAAGCTCGCCACCCCGGACATCTCGATCGCCGACCTCATCGGCGAGGTGGATCCGGTGAAGGTGGCGGAAGGCCGCTACCTGTCCGACGAGCTGACGATCCACTACGGCCTGCTGCCGCGGACGCATCGGGGCATCTTCGTGCTCAACGAGCTGCCTGACCTGGCCGAGCGGATCCAGGTCGGCCTGCTCAACGTGATGGAGGAGCGCGACGTCCAGATCCGCGGCTACCGGGTGCGGCTGAACCTGGACCTCTTTGTCGTGGCCTCGGCCAACCCAGAGGACTACACCTCGCGCGGCCGGATCATCACGCCGCTCAAGGACCGATTCGGTGCGCAGATCCGGACGCACTACCCGGAAGAGGCCGAGACGGAGATCGCGATCATGGAGGCCGAGCGGATGCGCTTCGCCGATCCGGTCTCGTCCGCCGTGCCGGTGCACTCGCCGGCATTCATGCAGGAGATCGTGGCCGAGCTGTCGCAGCTGGCCCGGCGGTCGTCGGAGGTGTCGCAGCGCTCCGGCGTGTCGGTGCGGGTCACCATCGCCAACGAGGAGACGCTGCTGGCCGCCGCGCTGAAGCGGGCGGTGCGCCTCGACGAGTCGACGGCGGCGCCGCGCGTGTCGGATCTGCCGGCGGTGGTCGCCTCGACCGCGGGCAAGATCGAGCTCGAGACGCTCGGCGACGAGTCGCGCGAGGACCGGGTCGTCGACAAGCTCGTCCAGCGCGCCGTGGTGAACGTCTTCAACCGGCACTACGCGCTTTCAGAGCTGGTGCCTCTGCTCGAGCGCTTCGAGTCCGGCGTGGAGGCCGAGGTCGGGGAGACGGCCCCGTCGGCCGCGCACGAGCTGCTCGTCGAGCAGATCCCCGAGCTGCGGCGCGCGGTGAGCCGCCTGGACGTGGGCGAGTCGCAGGCGGGGCTGGCGTCTGCGGTCGAGTTCGTGCTCGAGGGTCTGCATCTCAACCGGCGGCTCAACAAGGAGCGGCGCGCCGGCGGCGTGCGCTACGCACGCTAGGCCGGTTCGCGGGCTGGCATGCGGGGGACGACGCGGCCTGATCCCTTTCCCACGGCGCGCTTCGCTGCGCTCGTCGGCCGCTTCCCGCACTACGCGCGGCTCGCCTGGCGGCTGGGACGCGACGACCGGCTGAGCGGCGGCCGCCGTGCCGCGGTCCTCGCTGCGGCCGCGTACCTCGCGTCGCCGATCGACCTGGTGCCCGGCATCATCCCGTTCGCCGGACAGCTCGACGATGCCGCGGTCGCCCTCATCGGTCTGCGCTTCGCCTTGCGCGGGCTCGCCCCCGGAGACCGTGCCGTGCTGCTTGCCGACGTGGGTCTGTCCACGCACCACCTCGACGAGGATTTGGCGACGGTTCGTACGGGCGCAGGCTGGCTGCTGCGCCGCGGCGGTCGCCTCGGCGCGTCGCTGCTGCGCGGTGCCGGGCGGGCGGTCGCCGCTGGCGTCCGGCGCGCATCGGACCTGCGGCGGTAGGGCGCTGGCGCCCCGCCATGCGATCGGTCTGGACTAATTCAAATCACGAACGCCCTAGGCGAGCCGAGCGCCTCTCGTCGCGCGCAACTTCAATCAGGACTGGCTTACGACGGTCGCCGCGGCCGCCGAAGCACGACCGCACGTTCATCTCGCCTGCGAAACGCGGACGCGCTGCTGTCCTGCCCGCCTTAGCCCCGTCTGATTTGAGTTGGGCAGCGACACGAATGACAACAGCCCGTCGACCGGATGGGGATGCTGCACCCATGCCTCGACGGCGCGGCCGCGCACCGAGTAGCCGGCGAACAGCGCTTCGTGCTCCGCAACACGGCGTCGGACCGTTCGGCCTTCGAGGAAGATGAGCGCGCCGACGACCCACTTCGCCCGCCAGCCCCGCTCCGCCGCAACGCGCGGCCCGAGGCGCACCTTGGCGTCAAGTAGCCCGAGCGTCTCCTGGGTATCCCACAGGCCCGTCTTGCACTCGCTGACCTCGAGGATTCCGCTTTCCGGATGAAACGCGAGCTGATCAATTCGGCCTCGCTCGCCGTAAATGCTGTAGCTCGCCTCGTTCCAGACTTGCCAACCGGCGCCGTGGTGACGCCTCGCCCACTCGCTTTCCAGCCGCGCATGGTCGCCATCCAACAATCGGTCGAGGTCGCCGCGGCCGTGCCATCGCACGTCGAGCGATGCCGAGGCATCCAGGACGCGAAGCACCGCGCGAACGGTGGCCAGCGTGTACCGCTCGGCGCGCCCGCGCTCGATCTCCGAGATGGCGCCGGTGCTGACATTCGCACGCGCTGCAAGATCGACCTGGCGCCAGCCGCGGCGCTGGCGAAGGACGAGGACTGAACGACCGATGCGTGCGTCATCCACACGCCGACCATCGCACACCGGTCGTTACCAGGCGATTACCGCCGGGTTTTACCGGCAACGGCGCCGATGGACGCCGGGGCATCGGTCTGGCACTGTAGCGAGGCACCATGGCGCTGTACCGATACTCCCGCTGGGACGGCACGCAGAACCTGCCGCCGTTCGACGCCGACGACGTGCTCGAGGCGCTGGGCGAGGACGTCCTGGCCGAGGGCGACATTCGGCGGGCGCTGCAGCGACTGATGCAACGCGGGATGCAGGGGCGGCGCGGCGGCGACGTGCCGGGGCTGCGCCAGATCATGGACCGGCTGCGGCAGCGGCGGCGGGAGGAGCTCGAGCAGAGCAACCTCGGCGGCGTGCTCGACGACATCAAGGAGCGGCTGGAGAAGATCGTCGAGGCGGAGCGCGCGGGGATCGAGCAACGCGTCAACGACGCCGAGAACCGGGCGCTCGATGCGCCGCCGGGAGCGGATCAAGACCAGGCCCGCATGGCCGAGCAGGTCCTGCGCCGAACGGCCCAGCAGCGAACGGACCGGCTGGACTCACTGCCGCGCGACGTCGCCGGGCAGATGCACGGCCTGCGCGACTACGAGTTCATGGATCCCGACGCGCGCGATGCTTTCCAACTGCTCTCCGACGAGCTCCGACAGCAGATGCTGGAGACGTACTTCCAGGGGCTGAAGGAAGGCGTGCAGGGCGTGACGCCCGAGCAGCTCGCCGGCGTGCGCGACATGGTCAAGGACCTCAACGAGCTGCTCGAGAAGCACGCGGCCGGCTCTGACACGCCGGACGACTTCGCGCAGTTCATGGCCAAGCACGGCCATTACTTCCCGCCGGGCATCGAGAACGTCGACCAGCTCATCGACCACATGCATCGGCAGGCCAGCCAGATGGCAAGCCTGCTGAACAGCATGAGCCCCGAGATGCGCGCGGAGCTGCAGCAGATGATGGACGACCTGCTGCGCGACGACCGGCTGCGCTGGGACATGGCCCGCCTGGCGGGCAACCTCCAGGCGCTGCGCCCGGATCTCAACTTCGGTGAGCCGTATCCCTTCTCGGGTGACGAGCCGATGGGCCTGCCGCAGGCGATGGCCGCCATCGACCGGCAGCAGCGCTTCGACGAGATGGAGGAGGCCCTCGGCGCGGCACGCGACCCGGACGGCCTGGAGCGGATCGACGAGGAGCTGCTGGGTGACCTTGCCGGCGACGACAGCGCCGAGGACCTGGAGCAGCTCCGCGAGCTGACCCGCGCGCTCGAGGAGGCAGGCTACCTGGAGCGCGACGGCGGCCGGCTGGAGCTGACCCCGAGGGCCGCCCGCAAACTGGGCATGCGCGCGCTGACGGAGATCTTCTCCAAGCTGCGGCGCGACTCGTTCGGCGGGCACACGCTTCCCCGCTCTGGCTTCGGCGGCGAACGGACCGATGAGACCAAGCCGCTGGAGTTCGGCGACCCGTTCGCCATCGACCTGAACCGGACGCTGTTCAACGCGATGGCCCGCGAAGGGCCGGGCACACCGATGCGCATCTCACCCGACGACTTCGAGGTGCATCGCTCCGAAGAGACGACGGTCAGCTCGACCGTCCTGCTGCTGGACATGAGCCGATCCATGCTGCTGCGTGGCTGCTCGACCGCCGCGAAACGGGTGGCCATGGCGCTCCACACGCTCATTCACACGAAGTACCCGCGGGATCGGCTGTTCGTGGTCGGCTTCGCGTACTACGCGCGCCAGATCAAGCCCGAGGCGATCGCCACGCTGAGCCCGTACGAGTTCGAGTACGGCACCAACCTGCAGCACGCGCTGATCATTGCTCGCCAGCTGCTCGGCCGGCGGCACGGCGGCAACAAGGAGATCGTGGTCATCACCGACGGCGAGCCGACCGCGCACATCGCCAACGGCCAGGTCGAGTTCGCCTACCCGCCGACCATCCGCACCATGCAGTCGACGCTGCGGGAAGTCGGTCGGGCGACGAAGGAAGGCATCGTCATCAACACCTTCATGTTGGAACGCTCGCGCTATCTCTCCGAGTTCGTCGACCTGATGAGCCGCATCAATCGCGGCCGCGCGTTCTACGTCGAGCCGGAGAACCTGGGCGAGTACGTGCTGGTCGACTACGTTTCGAAGAAGACCAAACGCGTCGCGTAGTTACCGCGGGCTGCTACCGTCCGCGCCATGCCCGAATGGGATCCCGAGGTCGTGGTCTCCGAGCGCCTCGCTCGCCAGCTTCTCGAGGCGCAGTTCCCGGAGCTGACCGTCGCCGGCCTGCGGCTCCTCGCCGAGGGCTGGGACAACACCGTGTGGCTGGTCAACGACGACCTCGTGTTCCGCTTTCCGCGCCGGGCGATCGCCATTCCGGGCGTCGAACGCGAGATCACGATCTTGCCGGCGCTGGCTCCTCGACTGCCCGCGGCGATCCCGACTCCGCTGCTCATCGGCCGACCGACCGATGCGTTCGCCTGGCCGTTCTTCGGCGCCCGCCTGGTTCCCGGACGCGAGCTGGCTGACGCCGACCTGACCGATGCCGCCCGCCTGCTGCTGGCACCCGAGCTGGGGCGCTTCCTGCGTGTGCTCCACGCGCCGGAGCTGCTCGACGCCTTCGGCGAACAGCTGCCGGTCGACCCGAACCGCCGCGCCGACATGACGTTCCGCGTGCCGATGACCCGCGAGCGCCTCGCCGAGCTCGACCGCCGCGGGCTGTGGCAGCCGCGCCCCGTCCCGTGGTTCGCCGAGGCCGAGTCGCTGCCCGCCTCCTCGCGCAGCGCCGTGACCCACGGGGATCTTCACCTCCGGCACGTGCTCGTCCACGACGACGGCTCGCTGGGCGGCGTCATCGACTGGGGCGATCTCGGTCGCAGCGACCCGGCGATCGACCTACCGCTGTACTGGAGCGCGCTGCCGCCGGCTGCGCGCCCGGCGTTCGTCGAGGCGTACGGAGCGTTGGACCATGCCGCGCTCCTTCGCGCCCGAGTCTTGGCCGTCTTCCTGAGCGGAACGTTGGCGCTCTACGCGGACGCCGAGGACCTGCCCGCGCTGAAACGCGAGGCGTCGCAGAGCCTGGAGCGAGCGATCGTCGATTCGGATTGACAAATTCCCATCGGGGCGGGGCTAGGCATCGTCGCCCGGCGTGTCGGATTGATGGGCTGCCGGCAGTGAGCGTGGAATGGACCGCGAGCCGATTCGCTCGGTGGCCTGAGCGTGCCTAACTCCGGCCTGGCAGGAATGTGTCACGAATTGTGCTGCACTTCTGCCGTACTCCGCGCTGGCCGGAATCTGTCGCCAACCCGGCCGCGCCGAGACTTGCGCGAGGAACTCGAGCACCAGGCGGTTGAACGATGAATCCCGACTCTGCCGTCGCGTCATCATGGGCCGATGAAGATCGGCGTGCAGCTTCCCGAGGTCGAGCGCGTGGTCCGCTGGACGGAGCTCCGGGCGATGGCGGAGGCCGCGGAGCGCATCGGTCTCGACTCCGTGTGGGTCGGCGAGCACCTGCTGTACCGATACGCCGACGGCGAGGAACGCGGTCCGTGGGAGGCGTGGTCGCTGATGTCGGCGCTGGCCGCGGTGACGGAGCGCGTCGAGATCGGCCCGCTCGTCGCCTGCACCGGCTTCCACAATCCCGCGGTCCTGGCCAAGCAGGCCGCCACACTCGACGAGATCAGTGGCGGCCGGTTGATCCTGGGCCTCGGTGCAGGCTGGAACGAGGTCGAGTACCGCGCCTTCGGCGTGCCGTACGACCATCGCGTTAGTCGCTTCGGGGAGGCGTTTACCATCATCCGCTCGCTCCTGCGCGACGGACAGGTCGATTTCGCGGGTGACTATTACGCCGCGCGCGATTGCGTCCTGCTGCCGCGCGGCCCGCGGCCGAACGGTCCGCCGCTGATGGTCGGCTCGATCGGCGCGCGCATGCTCGAGATCACGCTTCCCCATGTCGATGCCTGGAACGCCTGGCACAACTGGTTCGGCAACCGCGTCGAGGGATACCGACCGATGCGCGACACCGTCGACGCCGCCTGCGAGGCGGTCGGCCGCGACCCGGCGACGCTGGAACGCACGGTCGCGCTGTTCGTCGCCTTCCCCGATGCCGTTGGGCGCAAGACCGCGGCGGACGACGCCGTCGTCGAGCCGCTGCCGTCCGAGCCGGGACCCCTGGCCGGGCACCTCGCCGCATTCGCCGACGCGGGCGTCGGGCACGTCCAGCTCGTGGTCGACCCGATCACCGTGGAGTCCATCGAGCGCCTGGCGCCCATGCTCGAGGAACTCCGTGGAGGCCGGCGCGGCGGATAAGCCCGACCACTGCGGCTGCTACCATCGCCGCGTGGAGCCGAACGAGCTGGTGCCGCTTCCCCTCGGCCGCGCCCGCCGCCTCGAGGCGGCCCCGCTGGCCAACAGCAACGGCGACCATGCCGTGCTGGTGCGCGAGGGCGAGCAGCCACGCGCGCTGCTGACGACCGAGAAAGAGGATCACCTGGTCCTCATCCCGCTCGACGATCGCAGCGAGATGCGCGTCGACGGCGACGCGCTCGCCATCTGGCTCACCCAGGGCTCGCTCCGTCCCGAGCGGCCGAGCCTGGCCGGCTGGGCGACGGCGGCGGGCATGGTCCTGCTGCTGGTGGTCATCGGCTTCGCGATCCTTGGCAGCCTGACCTTCTTCGATTGGCTCTTCACGAGCCTGGGCATCATCCGCTAGGCCGATGCGACCGCACGAGCACCACGTTCGTCCGCCGAGCAGCGGGGTGATCGCCATGCGGATCGGCCTGGAGTTCGGACCGCCCGAGGAGTTCTCGCGCAACCTGGAGCACGCCCTGGCCAAGGGAGGGGAGCGCGGTGCGACGCTCACCGCCCTGCTCGACCGCGGCGACATGACGATCCACATCCCGCGCGAGGACGGCCCGTGCTGGAACGCCGTGCCGCTGATCCATCTGCATCGCGGCGACCAGCCGACCGATGCGGAATGGGCGACCGCCAACGCCATCCTCGAGAAGCTCGAGCGGTACCGCTAGGCAGATGACACTCGAGAGCACGCCCGAGGGGCGGCGGCTGCGGCAGATGATGGCCCGCTTCGCGACCGGGGTGACCGTCATCTCGGCCCGGTACGGACCGCTCCTGGCGGGGATGACCGCCAACGCGATCGCCTCGGTCAGCATCGATCCGCCGCTCATGATGGCCAGCGTCAACCGCCGATCCGAGACGCACCAGGCGATCGTGCAGAGCCACTCGTTCGCGGCATCGGTCCTGTCGCTCGAGCAGCGTGAGCTGGCGGACTGCTTTGCGCAGCCGACGACCGCCACGAAGCTGAAGCGCTTCTGCGACGCGCCGTGGCACGAGGCCGAGACCGGCTCGCCGATCCTCGACGGCGCGATCGCCTACTTCGACTGCCGCCTCGTCGACCGGCACGACGGCGGTGACCACACGATCTTCATCGGCGCGATCGTTGCCGCGGGGTACGAGGAGGGCGTCGAGCCGCTGATCTGGTTCGGCTCGGGCTACCGCCGCCTGGCACCGTCGTGAGCCGGCTGCCCGTCTGGGAGCGGCTGCGCGCGCCGGACCGCCGGCCGCTCGACGTGCGACCGGTCGAGCACCGTGGGGTCGAGCTGCTGCGGGTGGTCGACGGTGACATTCCCGACCTCGCCGCCACCGTCTTCGATGCCTGGATCGTTGCGGGCGGCTATGTCATCCGCGCGGCTGCGCTCGACGACGTGCGCGTGACGCCGTACCAGATTCGCGCCAGCCGCCTGCAGATCGAGAACAGCGACGGACGGCTGGAGGCGCTGCTCGCCGGATCGGGCGTGGTGGCGACCCTCGGCGAGCTCGAGCACCTCGCCTGCGCCTGCCGGGGAGTGGCCGCCGATGTCGTGTATCGCGCCGTCGCCAACGGCTGGGAGACCGTCGACCAGCTCAAGCGTGCGACGCGCGTCGCCTTCGGCGTCTGCCAGGGCCGGCGCTGCGTGCCCTGGCTGGCGGCGCGCCTGGAGCTCGACCGGGAGGACCCGCGGGCGCAGATCACGCCGCGGCCGCCGCTCGTGCCGGTGCCCGTATCGGTCCTGGCGGCGTTCGCCGAGGAAGAGCCGGCCGTCTGATGGCCGCGGTCGTCGAGCTGCGCGGCATCGCCAAGAGCTACGGGCGACAAACGGCGCTGGAGGCGCTCGACCTGAGCGTGGGCCCCGGCGAGGTGGTGGGGCTGCTCGGGCCGAACGGCGCCGGCAAGACCACGGCGGTGAAGGTCGTGCTCGGCCTGGTGCGCCCATCGTCCGGCGAGGGGCGTCTATTCGGCCGGCCGCTCGGCGACCCCGAGGCACGCCGCAAGGTCGGCTACCTGCCCGAGATGTTCCGCAACCCGCCCTGGCTCACCGCCCGCGAGGTGATGCGGTATCACGCCGAGCTGCTCGGCCTGCCGGCGGCGCAGCGCGGCCGCGTCGTCGACGCGGCGTTGGCCAATGCCGACCTGACCGACCGCGCCGACGACCTCGTCGGCCGCTACTCGAAGGGGATGCAGCAGCGCGTCGGCCTGGCCGTGGCGCTGCTCGGCGGGCCGGCGCTCGTGGTGCTCGACGAGCCCGCCACCGGCCTCGACCCGATCGGCCGCGAGGAGCTGCGCGGCGCCATCCGCGGCCTGCGCGAGAGCGGCACGAGCGTGCTGCTGAACTCGCACCAGCTCTCCGAGGTCGAGCAGGTGTGTGACCGGGTCACGATCCTGCACCAGGGCCACGTCCTGGCCGACGGTCGCCTGGACGAGCTGCTGCGCGCTGGTGGCATTCGTGTGCGCGTCACCGGCCTGGAGCAGCCGCTGCCGCCGCCGCTCGACCGATTCGGACCGGTCGAACGCGATGCCGACCTCTTCCTGTTCCGCGGGCTCGATCAGCGGCGCGTGCCCGAGCTCGTCGCCACGCTGGTCGAGCTCGGCGCGCAGGTCCACGCGGTCGAACCGATCCAGCCCACCCTCGAGGAGCGCTTCCGCCAGCTGCTGCACGTCCCGCCGGAGGGCCACGCGTGATCGACCTCGGCGCGACCTGGGTGATCGCCCGGCTGACGCTCCGCGAAGCGATGCGCCGCCGCATGCTGCTCGCCCTGTTCGGCCTGTCGGGGGTCGCCGTGCTGCTCACCGCCTGGGGCTACGGCCAGCTGCAGAACGTGCCGGGCGTCAGCACCGGCAACGTCAGCATCGACCAGGTACAGCTCGTGGCCTCGCAGCTGCTCATCGGCGTGACCTTCATGTTCAGTTTCATCCTCGCGCTCTTCGCCGTGCTGGCCGCCGCGCCGGCGATCGCGGGAGCGCGGGAGTCGGGCGAGCTGCAGGCGATCGCCGCCCGGCCCGTTCCGCGCTCATCGATCCTTCTCGGCAAGTGGCTGGCCCTCGCGCTGGTCGTCGTGGGTTACGCCGCCGCCTCGGGGATCGCCGAGCTCGTCGTCGTGGCGCTCATCACCGGCTACGTCCCTGTCCAGCCGGCCGAGGCGATCCTGTACGTCGCCGCCGAAGGGATCGTGGTGCTCAGCCTGACCTTCCTGCTCGGCACGCGGCTGTCGGCGGTCACCTCCGGCGTCGTCGCCATGCTGCTGTTCGGAATCGCGTGGCTCAGCGGGGTGGTCGGGGGGATCGGTCTGGCCTTCGGCGACCAGGCGATGTCGTGGGTCGCGCCGCTTGTCAGCGTGATGTTGCCCAGCGACGGGCTGTGGCGCGGCGCGATCTACAGCCTCGAGCCTGCGAGCGTGGTGCTGGCCGGCGCCGGGGCGGGTCCGCAGATCGCCGCGTTTCCGTTCTTTGCGGATTCGCCACCGGCGCCGGCCTTCATCGCCTGGAGCGTCGCCTGGGTGGTGATCGTGCTCCTCGGCGCGGGCATCGGCTTCGCCAGAAACGACCTGTAGGGTCCGACGCGTCGGTTCGGCTACGATTGCCGCGCCAGGGGGGATACCGAGTTCGTGCAGCCATGAGGTTCGGGCTATGACGGCCACCGCCACCCCACCGAAGAAGATGTTCATCAACGGCGACTGGACCGATGCGGCCAGCGGCGAGACCGCGCCCGTCGTCAATCCGGCCACCGAGCAGGAGATCGCGCAGGTCCCGCGCGGCGACGTCGCCGATGTCGACCGGGCCGTCGCGGCCGCGCGTGCCGCGTTCGCGTCGTGGTCGGTCACCACCCCGGCAGAGCGTTCCAAGGCGCTGTACGCCTTCGCCGATGCCATCGAGCGCGATGCCGAGACGCTCTCCGCGCTCGAGCAGGCCAACGTCGGCAAGCCGAAGGGCACGGCCGACTTCGACGTCGAGTTCACGGTCGACAACGTCCGCTTTTTCGCTGGCGCGGCGCGCGTCGTCGAGGGCAAGGCAGCCGGCGAGTACGTCTCGACCCACACTTCGATGGTGCGCCGCGAGCCCGCCGGCGTGGTGGGACAGGTCGCGCCGTGGAACTACCCGCTGATGATGGCCATCTGGAAGCTCGGCCCGGCACTGGCCGCCGGCTGCACCGTCGTCCTCAAGCCGGCATCGATGACGCCGCTCTCCGCGCTGCGCCTGGCCGAGATTGCCGCCGACATCTTCCCGAAGGGTGTGCTGAACGTGGTGACCGGGCCGGGCGAGCGCGTGGGGCATCGGCTGATCACCCATCCGGACGTCGACATGGTCTCGCTCACTGGCGACACCGCGACGGGTCGTGAGATCGCCGCCGCCGCTGCGCAGACGGTGAAGCGCGTGCACCTCGAGCTCGGCGGCAAGGCGCCGGTGCTCGTCTTCGACGATGCCGACATGGATGCCCTGGCCGAGACGATCAAGCTCGCCGGCTTCTTCAACTCCGGCCAGGACTGCACGGCCGCGACGCGGATCATCGCCATGGGCGATGGCTACGACCGCGCACTCGAGGCGCTCGTGCCGGCCGTCGAGTCGCTGAAGGTCGGCGACCCGGCGTCGGACCCGGAGCTCGACATGGGTCCGCTCGTCTCGAAGGCGCAGCGTGAGCGCGTCGCCGGCTTCGTCGATCGGGCCCGCGGCTACGGCGCCGAGATTGCGACCGGCGGCGAGTCGTTCGGCGACCG
Organism: Candidatus Limnocylindria bacterium; assembly: GCA_035708065.1. Taxonomy (GTDB): domain Bacteria; phylum Chloroflexota; class Limnocylindria; order QHBO01; family QHBO01; genus JAICUY01. The sequence goes on from DASSTC010000016.1 coordinate 44,340, forward strand.
CGGCTGGTTCTACCGCCCCTCGATCGTGGCGGGCGTCGGCCAGGATGCCGAGATCGTGCAGAACGAGGTCTTCGGCCCGGTCGTCACGGTCCAGCGCTTCTCCGACGAGGAGGAGGGGATCCGCTGGGCGAACGGCGTGCCGTACGGATTGGCCGCATCGGTCTGGACCAGGGACGTCAAGCGTGCGCTGCGCGCTGCCAAGGCGCTGCGCTACGGCACCGTCTGGATCAACGACCACCTGACGATCGCGTCCGAGATGCCGCACGGCGGCTTCGGGCAGTCCGGCTACGGCAAGGACATGAGCAGCTACTCGATCGAGGACTACACGATCGTCAAGCACGTGATGGCCAAGATCGTCGACTGAGGCGGGCGGCGGTGCGGGCCGTCCTCGGTTTCAGGATGAGTGTGTTCCACGTCGTTTAGCATCCGCCGCATGGCTGGTGAGCCGCCAGGCGGCGGCATCGGGCGAGTCGTCCAGCGCGAGATCTACCGGCGCGGGGCCTTCGGGCATCGGCCTCGCGTGCCGGTCCTGCCGGATGGCCTGGCCCAGGCAGCCCGTCGGAAGATGAGTGCGGCGGCGTGGTCGTACGTCGCCGGATCGGCCGGGCAGCAGCAGACCGAACGGGCCAACCGGCTCGCGTTCGAGCGTTGGGGCATCGTGCCCCGGGTCCTGCGCGACATCTCGACGCGCGACACGGCCGTCGAGCTCTTCGGCGAGCGGCTGCCGGCGCCGTTCCTGCTCGCGCCGATCGGCGCGCTCGAGATGGTCCATCCCGATGCCGACCTTGCCGTTGCCCGCGCCGCGGCCGCACTCGGCCTGCCGATGCTCATCTCGACCCAGGGCTCGAAGCCCATGGAGCGCACGGCGGAAGCGCTCGGCAACGCGCCACGCTGGTTCCAGCTGTACTGGAGCACGAGCGACGAGCTCGTCGAGAGCTTCGTCCGTCGGGCCGAGGCCATTCGGGCAACGGCGCTGGTCGTGACGCTCGATACGCAGCTGCTCGGCTGGCGAACGCACGACCTCGACCTCGGCAGCCTGCCGTTCGTGCGCGGCCAGGGCATCGCCCAGTACACCAGCGACCCGGTCTTCATGGAGCTCGTTCGCGCGCGACTCCGCGGCAAGCCCTCCCCGGAACCCGGACCGCCGCCGCGGCCGACGCCAGCGGCCATCGCCACGCTCGCCTCGGTAGCACGCACCCATCCCGGGCCGTTCATGCGCAATCTACGCTCGCCGGTGCCGCGGGCCGCAGTCGAGACGTTCCTCGACATCTTCGCTCGCCATTCGCTGACCTGGGACAACCTCGCCTGGCTCCGCGAACGGACGAAGCTGCCGATCGTCCTCAAGGGAATCCAGGACCCGCATGACGCGCAGCTCGCCGCGGACCATGGCGTCGACGGCGTCATCGTGTCGAATCACGGCGGCCGGCAGGTCGACGGCGCGATCGGCGCGTTGACGGTCCTCCCGGAAATCGTCGAGCTCGTCGGCGACCGCCTCACGGTCCTGTTCGACAGCGGCATCCGCGGGGGCGCCGATGTCTTCAAGGCCCTGGCGCTCGGCGCACGGGCGGTGGGCATCGGTCGACCGTGGGTCCACGGCCTGGCGCTCGACGGCAGCGACGGGATTGTCGGGGTGATGCGCTACCTGATGGCCGAGCTGGACATCACCATGGCGCTTGCCGGCTGCGCGCGTCTCGACGACATCGGTCCCGATCTGCTCAGGCGCGAGGACTGCTGATCCATGGCGATGAGTTTGCGGCGCATCGGCCGTCCATCAGATACAACGAGCCACCAGGAGGACAGACACGTGGGATCCAAGCTCAACCCCTACCTCAACTTCGACGGCAACGGGCGCGAGGCGATCGAGTTTTACCGCGACGTCTTCGGCGGCGAGCTGACGACCTCCTCGTACGCCGAGGGCGGCATGGCCGACAATCCTGCCGATGCCGATCGGCTCATGCATGGCCAGCTCGAGACCCCCGCCGGCTTCACCCTCATGGCCGCCGACGGTCCGTCCGGCGAACAGGCCGATGCACCCGGCGCGTTCTCGATCTCGCTCAGCGGCGACGACGATGCCGAGCTGCGCGGCTACTGGGATCGCCTTGCCGAGGGCGGCACGATCACGATGCCGCTCGAGAAGGCGCCGTGGGGCGACAGCTTCGGCATGCTGAAGGACCGATTCGGCACGCCGTGGATGGTGAACATCGCGGGCACGCCGCAGAGCTAGCGGGGAGCGGCTGCTGCGTCGGTCGTCCACGTGGCGGTTGGACGCGCCGCCTGTCCGACCGCGCAGTCTCCGCCGGGTAGCATCGGCGCCATGAAGTACGGCGTGATCATCAGAGGCACCACCCAGCCGGCGACCGCATCGGATGCGGTCCGGCCATGGACCGATGCCGGCGCCACGTGGTGGATCGAATCGGACTGGTCGAACTTCGAGGTCGAGCCGGCGCGGCGGCGGACCGAGGCTGGCCCGCCGGGCAGCCGACGCACGTAGCCACCGGCTGGCGATCCGCCAGCAGGGTCGGCCGCAGCGGTGGGCGCGAAACCGCGCTTCTGGTACATTTGCCGTCGAGCCGCGCGGATCACCACGGACCGTGCGGCATCGGCACCGAGATCCTGTTGCGCAGACGCGTGCCACGTCGGAACACGCAGCGGAGCAGACGCAGATGCGCATCCTTCTCATCGGTGCCGGCACCGTCGGCGAAGCCATCGCCAGGATCACCGCCGATCGCGACTGGTGCGAGCAGATGGTGATCGCCGATTACGACCTCAGCCGCGCGACGTCCGTCGCGCAGGACATCGGGCAACCCGAACGCTTCACCGCCGTTCAGGCGGACGCCTCGAACGTCGAGCAGCTGGCCGAGCTGGCGCGGAAGCACGAGTCAGACCTGGTCATGAACGCGGTCGACCCGCAGTTCGTCATGCCGATCTTCCGCGCCGCGCTCGAGGCGAAGACGAACTACATGGACATGGCGACCAGCCTGTCGAAGCCGAACCCGGAGCGGCCGTTCGAGGAGACCGGCGTCAAGCTCGGCGACGAGCAGTTCGCGATGATGGAGCTCTGGGCGCGCGCCGGGAAGCTGGCGCTGCTGGGCATGGGCATGGACCCCGGTCTCACCGACGTGTTCGCCGCGTACGCGAAGAAGCACCTCTTCGACGAGATCGACGAAGTCCACGTCCGCGACGGCGGCGACCTGCGCATCGAGGGCTACGCGTTTGCCCCGGTGTTCAGCATCTGGACGACGATCGAAGAGTGCCTCAACCCGCCGGTCGTCTGGCAGGACGGCGACTGGCACACGACGAGGCCCTTCTCCGCGCCGGAGATGTTCCCGTTCCCCGAGGGCATCGGTCCGGTCGAGTGCGTCAACGTCGAGCACGAGGAGGTGCTGCTCGTGCCGCGCTACATCGACGCGAAGAAGGTGACGTTCAAGTACGCGCTGGGCAGCGATTTCATCGATAAGCTCAAGACGATCCACACCCTCGGCATGGACCGCACCGATCGCGTCAACGTGAAGGGCGTCGAGGTCGCGCCGCGCGACGTGCTGGCCGCCATCACGCCCGACCCCGCCACGGTCGGGGATCGCATGGTCGGCCGGGCGATTGTCGGCACCTGGGTCATCGGCCGCAAGGATGGCAAGCCTCGCGAGGTCTTCCTCTACCAGATGACCGATGCCGTGCGCACCTGGCAGGACCACGGCCTCGGTGCGGTCGCCTGGCAGACCGGCTTCAACCCGGTGATCGCCATGGAGCTGCTGAGCTCCGGCGCATGGAAGGGAAGCGGCGTGCTCGGCCCCGAGCCATTCGACCCGGATCCCTACCTTGCCCTGCTCGACAAGTACGGCATTCACCACGACATGGTCGAGATGGAGCCCGGTGCGCACCGGCCCGCCTCCGCCTGAAAGGACCGATCCAATGACGATCTCGGCCGGCATCGACCGGGCACGACTGGCTTCCATTCACGAGCGGGAAGAGGCGGCCTACCGCGAGCGCACGCCACGCTCGGCGGAGCTCTTCGAGCGAGCGCAGGGCTCACTACCGCTCGGCGTCGCCTCCTCGTTCCAGTCGTATGACCCCTATCCGCTGTTCATGACCGATGCGCGCGGGTCGCGCATCTGGGACGCCGACGGCAACGAGTACGTCGACTTCGACATGGCCTTCGGCGTGCTCGCCGCCGGCCACTCGCACCCGATCCTGGCCGAGGCGCTTCAGCGTCGCGTGGCGAACGGCACCTGCTACACGTTCCCGGTCGAGGACGGTGTCGTGCTCGCCGAGGAGATCAAGCGTCGCTTTGGCGCCGACCTGGTGCGCTTCTCCAACTCGGGCACCGAGGCGACGATGGACGCCATTCGTGTCGCCCGCGGGTACACCGGTCGGGAGAAGATCGTCAAGTTCGAGGGCGGCTACCACGGCCACCACGACGACGTGCTGGTCAGCATCCAGCCGCCGCGCGACCTGATGGGTCCTGCCGAGGCGCCGAACACGGTCCCGGCCACGGCCGGCATGCCGCGCTCGCGGGTCGCCGAGACGGTCATCGCGCCGTACAACCAGCCGGATGCGCTGGCAGCGATCCTCGAGGCGCACCGCGGCGAGATCGCGGCGATCATCATCGAGCCGGTCCAGTTCAACATCGGCGTGGTGCCGCCACTCCCCGGCTACCTGGAGCGGGTCAGGGAGCTGGCCACCGAGCACGGCGCGGTGCTCATCTTCGACGAGGTGAAGACCGGCGTGGTGCTGGCCTACGGCGGCGCCACGGAGTTCTTCGGCGTGCAGCCGGACCTGTTCTGTCTCGCCAAGAGCATCGGCGGCGGCGTGCCGATCGGCGCGTTCGGCGGCCGCGCCGAGGTGATGCGCGTCATCGAGGCACTCCCCGAGGGCGGCGGCAACGGGACGGCGCTCGAGCATACGACGATCCCCGGCGGGGCGACGCGCGTCGCGCACCTCGGCACGTTCAACGGCAATCCGCTGTCGATGGCCGCCGGCGTTGCCACGCTGACGCGCATCCTCACGCCCGATGTCTACCCGCAGCTCCGCGCCCTGGCCCAGCGGCTGACCGATGGTTGCGCGGCGGTCATCGCCGACTTCGGCCTGCCCGGCTATGCGATCAATGTCGGCCCGAAGGGCTGCGTGATGTTCACGCCGGACCGGGTGACGAACTACCGCGACTTCATCGGCCTCGATGGCGACCTGTGGGCGGCGTCGTTCTTCTACCTCGCCAACCGCGGCATCCTGCTGCCGCCCGGCCCGGACGACCAGTGGACGCTGTCGGTGCAGCACAGCGAGGCCGACATCGACCGATACGTCTCGACCTTCCGCGACTTCGCCCAGGAGCTGGCCGGCTGAGCTAGACCGATGCGAGGGCCTGGCCGATGATCTCCACCGCCTGGTCGACCTCGGCATCGGTCGTCACCAACGGAGGAATGATCCGCACCACGTTGCCGTAGGTGCCGCAGTTGAGCAGCAGCAGGTGCCGATCGAAGGCGGCCCCAATCACCTGCTTGGCGAGATCCGGGCGAGGCGCGCGCGTCTCGGGGTCGGCAAGCTCGAACGCGACCATCAGGCCGCGGCCGCGCACCTCGGCGACGCCGGCGTGCCGCTCGGCTGCCGCGCGGAGGCCGGCCAGCAGCCGCTCGCCCTGGCGCTCGGCATTGGCCACCAGCCCTTCGTCCTCCATGACGTCGAGCGTCGCCAGCGCGGCGGCGCACGAGACGACGTTGCCGCCATAGGTCCCGCCGTGCGCGCCCGGGGCGAACGCCTCCATCAGCGATCGGCGGGCCATGATGCCCGACAGCGGCATGCCGGAGGCGATGCCCTTGGCCATGACGACGACGTCGGGGACCGTATCGGTCCACTCGGAGGCGAAGAAGCGTCCCGTGCGGCCGAAGCCGGACTGCACCTCGTCGGCGATGACCAGGATGCCGTGGCGGTCGGCAATCTCGCGCAGCGCAGGCAGGAAGCCGTCGGGAGGCACCACGTACCCGCCCTCGCCCATCACCGGCTCGACCAGGAACGCGGCCACGTCGTCGGGGTAGATCAGCGTCGCGAACAGCTCCTCGACGCCGTCGATCGCCGCCCGGAGCGCCGCCTCCTCCGACCCGTAGCGCAAGGGATAGGGATAGGGAGCGAAGTGGATGCCGCCCAGCAGCGGCTCGTAGTGGCCGCGGTACTTCACGCTCGATGACGTCAAGGACATGGTTCCGTGGGTGCGGCCGTGGAAGCCGCCGCGGAAGGCGATCACCGCCGGGCGGCGCGTCGCCATCTTGGCCAGCTTGACGGCTGCCTCGACCGCTTCGGCGCCCGAATTCGAGAGGAACAGCGCAGCGTCGCCGCCGGGGAAGTAGCGTGGCAGCCGCTCGTGGAGCAGCAAGCCGGGCTGGTGGTAGACGATGTTCTGCTGGCCGTGGATCAGCTTGGCCGCCTGCTCCGCCACAGCCGCCGCCACCCGCGGATGCGCATGCCCGGTGCTGACCACACCGATGCCCGAGGTGTAGTCGAGGTACCGCTCGCCATCGACGGTCTCCAGCCACGAGCCGAAGCCACGCTCGATGACAAGGTCGGTGTATCGGGCCCAGACCGCCGGCACGCCGTCGCGCAGTGCGGTCCAGGGCGCAGAACTCAGAACGTTGGTGGCGTGTTGATCCACAGCAGTCGGGTCTCCCCGCTGGCCTCGTTGCGCCAGCGATGCGGCAGGGTGGAGGGAAAGGTGAGCGCATCCCCCTCGCTGAGCTGGTAGTGCTCGTCGGCGCCGAGCCACACGGCGAGCGATCCGGCCAGGACGAAGATGACCTCCTCGCCGGCGTGGGTGTAGGCGCCGTCGCTGGTGGCGCCCGGCGCCAGGACGAAGAGCTGCGGCTCGAGCTGGGTGCTGCCCTGCGCCAGCTGCTCGATCCGTACGCCGTCACCCAGCTGCAGCGCCGGCCGCGCGTCGCCGCGCACCATGCGTTCGCCGCGCCCCGCGTCGCCGTCGATCAGGTCCAGCAGGGTCGTCCCGTAGGCGGCCGACAGACGGCGCATCGTCCCGACGCTGGCTGCCGCGGCACCGCGCTCGACGGCGCTGATGTAGCCCGACGACAGGCCGGAGCGCTCGGCGGCGGCCCGCAGCGACAGCCCCGAGCCCCGGCGCAGCTCCCGCAGCCGGCGGCCGTCCGCTGACGCCGCGCCGGCATGGCCGCTCAGCACGCGCCGGATGCCCGAAGGATTGACGCCGTCGACCCGACGCAGCCGCTGCACGCGATCCAGCCGGGCGAGGTCGTCGTCGGTGTACAGGCGGTAGCCGCTCGTCGTGCGCATCGGTCGAACCAGGCCCTGGCGTTCCCATTGGCGCAGCGCCGATGCCGAGACGCCCACCCGACGCGCGGCCTCCGAGATGCGGTAGGCGGTCGAATCGGTCATTCGTCGAACGGCCGCGCGGTGAGCTCGCGCCGCTGCAGCAGGATCCAGCCGACGATCCCGACCACTGCCACGACGAAGATCAGCGTGCCCATCACGTTCACCTGCGGCGGGATGCCGATCCGCGACGCGCCGTAGACCCACAATGGGAACGTGCTCGTCCGGCCGGAGACGAACAGGGTGATCACGAAATCGTCGATCGACAGGGCGAAGGCGAGCAGTGCCGCGGCCAGGATGCCCGGAAAGATCAACGGCAGGGTGATCTTGCGGAACGTGGTCCACTCGTCGGCGCCGAGGTCCTGCGCCGCTTCCTCCAGGCGCCGATCGAACCCGGAGATCCGCGCGCGCACGGTGATCACCACGAAGCTGATGTTGAACATGATGTGGGCGATCACGATCGTGGTCAGGTCGCGCGACACGCCGAGCGACACGAAGAGCGCCAGCAGGCTGGCGCCGAGCACGACCTCGGGCGTCGCGATCGGCAGGAAGATCAGCACGTTCAGCGGTCCGCGTCCGCGGAACGTGTACCGGGTCAGTGCCAGTGCGATGAGCGTCCCGAGCACGGTCGCCACGATCGTCGACACGACGGCGACCAGCAGGCTGGTCATCAGCGCATCGGCCAAACCCGGCACCGAGAAGAGCTCGGCATAGTTGTCGAGGGTGAAGCCCTGCCACGTGAAGTTGAAGCGGCCCTGCGGGTTGTTGAACCCGAACAGGATCATCACCGCGATCGGGATGAACAGGTATGCCACCGCCAGGCCGGTGTAGACGGGCAGGATCCATTGACCGATGCGCACGCGCGAGCCCGCGCGTGCGGAGGGGACCGGTCGGGCCGCGGCCGTGGCGCTCATCCGCCGGTGAGCTCCTCGCCGCCGAGCACCCTGGCGTACACGGCCACGCCGAACAGGATGGCAACCATCAGGATCAGGCTCAGCGCCGCCGCCTCAGGGTAGTCGTTCGACTGCAGGAAGCGGAACTGGATGACGTTGCCGATCATCGTCGTCTCGCGGCTGCCGAGCAGGTCGGCGTTGATGAAGTCACCGACCGCCGGGATGAAGCACAGCAGCGATGCGGCGAAGACGCCGGGCAGGCTGAGCGGCAGGGTCACGCGGCGGAACGCCTGCCAGCGGCTGGCGTACAGGTCGGTGGCCGCCTCGACCAGGCGATGGTCGATCTTCTCGAGGGCCACGTACAGCGGCAGCACGACGAACGGCAGGAAGTTGTAGGTGATGCCGCTGATCACCGCCGCCGGCGTGGCAAGGAGGTGAAAGCCCTCGTCCAACAGCCCCCAGCTCTTGAGCGTGCCGAGGACGATCCCCTGGTCGGCGAGCAGGAACTTCCAGCTGATGGTGCGGATGATGAAGCTGGTGAAGAACGGCAAAATGACGAGCAGGAGCAGGATGTTCTTGTATCGGCCGCCACGGAAGGCGATCGTGTAGGCCATCGGGTAGCCGATCGCCAGCGTGAGCGCGGTGACGATCAGCCCGTACTCCAGCGACCGGATGAACTGCGTCGAGTTCTTGGCGAGGACCTCGGGGAAGATCCCGAAGTTGAAGGTCAGCCGATAGCCCTGGCTGAGCGTCCCTTCCTGGACGCTGACCGATGCCATGGTCAGCATCGGCAGCAGGAAGAAGAAGATCAGCCAGAGACCACCGGGGATCAGCAGCAGGTAGGGGATCGCCCAGCGGTGGCGCCGCAGGAACGCCGGCACGCGATCAGCCCTGGACCACTTCCTGGAACAGGTCGTTCCACTGCGACTCCTCGTCCTCGCTGAGCGCCTTGTAGCTGTAGACCTTGGCCAGCATGTCCTCGGTCGGGAAGACGAGCGGCGACGCGGCCACGGTGTTCAGGTAGTCCGACGTCTCCGAGTCGCCCTCGTCCGACGCGTCCTTGGCGTGCTGCTCGATGATCGCCTTCGCCTCTGGGACCGGGCAGATGTAGTTCACGTACTCGGTGATCTGCGCCGCGATCTCGGGCTGGTAGACGAAGTTCATCATCTGCTGGGCGTCGACCGGATGCTTCGCGTGGGCCGGGATCGCCATGTTGTCGACCCACAGGATGCCGCCCTCCTCGGGGACGACGAACTTGAGGTCCGGGTTGTCGAACTGGAGCTGGAACACGTCGCCGGACCAGGCCATGGTGACCGCCAGGTCGCCGTTGGCCAGCGCATCCGCGTACGAGTTGTCGTAATAGTCTCGGACCAGGGGCCCCTGCTCGAGCAGCTTCTGCTGTGCGCGCTTGACGTCGTCGATGGTGGCGTCGAGCGGCTTCACACCGATGCCCAGCAGCGCCAGGTTCATCGTGTCGCGCATCTCGGTGAACATCCCGATCTTGCCCTTGAACGTGGGGTCGAACAGGTCCTTCCAGCTGGTGACCTCGCGCTTGGTGAGCTTCGGGTTGTAGGCGATGCCGGTGATCCCGGACTGCCACGGCACGCTGTGCAGGTTGTTCGGGTCGTAGCCGGGGTTCTGGTACTTGTCGCCGGCGTGCTCGCCGAAGTTCGGCACGTTGGCGGCGACGTCGATCTCCTCCAGGTAGCCCAGCCCGGCCATCTTGGTGATCATCCAGTCGGTGACCACGATGAGGTCGTAGCCGGTGTCCTGCCCTGCCGCGAGGACCGGCTGGATCTTGCCGAAGAACGAGACGTTGTCCTCGATGTCCTCGGTGTAGCTCACCTTCGAGTTCGTCGCCGCCTCGTAGTCGGTGATCGTCTTGTGCTTGGTCTCGTCCTCTTCATCGGTGTCGATGTAGAGCGGCCAGTTCGCAAAGTTGAGCACGCCCGCCGCGCTCGGCTGCGGTGTCGGCGCCACGCTGGCGCTGCCGGATACGCTCGGCGCAGCGCTGGATGGCTTGGGCGTCGTGGCTGGACCGATGCCACACGCCGCGAGGATCGCCGGCAGGGACAGCGCCGACCCGGCGATCAGGCCGCCGCGGCCCGCTCGCCGCAGGAAGCTTCGGCGCGAAAGTCGCTCGTTGGCGACCGCGCGCTCGATGGCACGCTCGATCCGGCTCAGCTGGTCGTGGTCGTCAGGCATCGGTGGCTCCTTGTGCGTCTGCGTCGATGGCATCGGTCGAAATGGGATCGCCGGCCGAGCCGGCGTCGATGACGAAGGTGTGCTGTGGCTTCCAGGTCAGGCGCACACGCTGGCCGTCCGCCAGCGCCTCCTTGGCGCCGCTCGTCTCCAGGTTCTGGGCGTAGACACTCAGCCGTTGGCCATCCCGCGTCTCCACCAGGTACTGGGTGCTGACGCCGATGTAGCTGGCGTCGAGGATCGTGGCGTCGAGCACGTTGAGGCCGTGCGTGCTCGTGGTCGTGTCGTCGTGGAGGGCAACGCGCAGCTTCTCGGGTCGGACCCCGACGCGCACCCGCGGGGAGCCGTTGACCGTGGCCTTCGGTGCGCGGAGCAGCGTTCCGTCGTCGAGCCGCACGGTGGTCAGCTCGTCGTCGGTGCCGGCCACGTCGCCCTCGAGGAGGTTGCTGACGCCCAGGAAGCCGGCCACGAACTCAGTGGCCGGCCGCTCGTAGAGCTCCTCCGGTGCGCCGAGCTGCTCGATGTGACCGGCGCGCATGACCGCGATGCGGTCGGACATCGTCATCGCCTCTTCCTGGTCGTGCGTGACGTAGATGAAGGTGATGCCGACCTCGGTCTGAATGCGCTTCAGCTCGATCTGCATCTGCTTGCGCAGCTTCAGGTCGAGGGCGCCGAGCGGCTCGTCGAGCAGGAGGACCTGCGGATGGTTGATCAGCGCGCGGGCGAGTGCGACCCGCTGCTGCTGCCCGCCGGACAGCTGCGACGGCTTGCGGCGCTCGTAGCCGGGGAGCTCGACGAGCTCGAGGAGCGCGGCGACCTGGTGGCGGATCTCGGAGTCGGGGACGCGGCGACGGCGCAGCCCGAAGGCCACGTTCTCGTAGACCGTCAGGTGCGGGAAGAGGGCGTAGCTCTGGAAGACGGTGTTGACGTCGCGCTTGAACGGCGGCAGCCCGGTGACATCCTTCTCGGCCAGGAAGATGTGGCCGTTCGTCGCGTCCTCGAAGCCGCCGATCATCCGCAGCGTGGTCGTCTTGCCGCACCCCGACGGTCCGAGCATGGAAAAGAACTCGCCGCGAATGATCTCGAGCGAGAGGTCGTCGACGGCAACGACTTCCGCGAATCGCTTCGTGACGTGATCGAGGCGGACGTCGACCTGTGGCACTCAGGACCTCGGGGAGAGGGTGAACCTTGTCGAGTTGCTGCAGGGTTGGTGCGGCAGTATAGCGGCGCTTGTGCTCGCCGCGTCAACGGGTTCTGGGCGTCGCGGCGTGCGGCGAGGGAACGAAGGATCATGAGTACCGGTTCCCGTAGGCGCCGCTAATCCGTCGGTCGGCAGGTGCGAACCGAATAACGGTCCTGCTGGGAGTCGGTAACACTGGGCCAGCCCGATCGGATGCGGATAACGGCTCCCAGCGATCTCATGAGCGGCTCACGACCGGCATCGGTCTGGAATACCGAATCCCGTGGGGATCGGTAAGCACCATCACAGGCCGGCACGGCAGAACGGATGCAACCCTTCGGTCGCTCGGCGCGTCTGAAGCGGTACATGGCCAAGCCAAACCACGCCAAGCGATCGAGGCCTCGCCCGGTGAGCTCGCGCAAGCTCCGCTCATCGGCCCGGCGCGCGGCAGATCGCCGAACCCGGCGCGAGCTGGAGCGCTGGCGCCGCAGCTGAGCTCGAGGAACGCCGGCCGAGTCCCGACCGGCGTTCTTGCTACACTCCGAACGCCCCGCAATCTCGCAGCCCGGAGTGCCCGTCGCCCATGGACTTTGCGCTCGACGCACAGCACGAGGAGATCCGTCGCACGGTGCGAGACTTCGCCGAGCGACGGATCGCGCCGGTCGCCGACGAGCTGGAGCGCAAGGGCGCGTTTCCGTACGAGATCGTCCGCGAGGCCGCCGGCCTCGGGCTGCTGGGCGTGCCGTATCCCGAGGAGGTCGGCGGGACCGGGCTCGACAACCTGGCCTACGCCATCACCATCGAGGAGCTGGCACGGGTGTCGGGCAGCGTGGCGATCATCGTCAGCGCCCACACTTCCCTCGGCTGCTACCCGCTCTACCTCGCCGGGACGCCCGAGCAGAAGGAGAAGTACCTCCGCCCGCTGGCCAGTGGCCAGAAGCTCGGGGCCTACGGTCTGACCGAGCCCGGCGCAGGGTCCGACTCGCGCGGAACGCGCACCCGCGCCGCGCGCGATGGCGACGAATGGGTCCTCAACGGCAGCAAGCGCTTCATCACCAACGCCGGCGCGGCCGATACCTACATCGTCACCGCGGTCACCGAGAAGAGCGCCGACAGCGGTCGGATCAGCGCCTTCATCGTCGATAAAGACACGCCGGGCTTCTCGATCGGCCGCATCGAGGAGAAGATGGGCCTCCACGCCTCGAACACCGGCGAGCTCCTGTTCGAGGACTGCCACATTCCCGCCGAGAACCTGCTCGGTGAGGAGGGCGAGGGCGACAAGCTCTTCCTGGCGACGCTGGACGGGGGTCGCATCGGCATCGGCGCGATGGCACTCGGCCTGGCGCAGGCGGCCTACGAGGCCGCATCGGCCTATGCGAAGGAGCGCAAGCAGTTCGGCAAGCCGATCGGGGCCTTCCAGGGGGTCGCCTTTATGATCGCCGACATGGCCACCCAGACCGATGCCGCCCGGATGATGGTCTATCGCGCGGCGTGGCTGAAGGACTGCGGGCAGCCGTTCAGCACCGAGGCGGCGATGGCCAAGCTCTTCGCCTCCGAGGTCGCGCAGCAGGTCACCAACGACGCGGTCCAGGTGCACGGTGGCTACGGCTACATCACCGAGTACCGAGTCGAGCGCTACCTGCGCGACGCGAAGCTCACCGAGATCGGCGAGGGAACGAGCCAGATCCAGCGCATGGTCATCGCGCGCAACCTCCTCGGGGTGCGCTCCGGCTAGGGCGGTTTCGGGATCGGTCCGGCGCTTCGTCGGGGTGATTCACCACGGACTCAGATGACCGGGAACCCGGGGCTCTCGTGCATCTGATTCAGCCAAGACCGCAAATCGACCGATCCCACTGGTTTTCCCCTTCAGACGCGCTGTCTTGATTCACGAGCGCCGTCAGGTGCATGAGCGCCAGTCGCTGTCGGTCGTTTGAGTCCGAGCAGAATCACCGACCGGTGCGCGACCCAGCCAGGGCCACGAATGCGTCCAGGGCTTCGGGGTTCGCCAGCGAGCCGCGCGACGCCGCAACCTCCGGCGAAACGCCCGACAGGATCCGCTTCAACGGGACCTCGAGCTTCTTGCCGGAGAGCGTGCGCGGCACGCCCGGAACCGCCTCGATCCGGTCCGGCACATGCCGCGGCGACAGCTCCGAGCGCAGTGTCGAGCGCAGCCGATCGCGCAGCCCCGCGTCGAGTGAGGCACCCGGCGCCAGCGCCACGAATAGGAGGAGCTCGTCGGTCTCCTCGAGGTGGAGGACGACCGAATCGGCGATCTCGGGGAAGCCCTCGACCACGGCGTAGAACTCGGCAGTCCCCACGCGCACGCCGCCGCGGTTCAGCGTGGCGTCCGAGCGCCCGCTGATCACGCACGAACCGCGGGACGTGATCGTGATCCAGTCGCCGTGGCGCCAGACGCCGGGGAAGTCGGCGAAGTAGGCCTCGCGGTAGCGAGCGCCTGTGGGGTCGTTCCAGAAGGCGGCGGGCATGGACGGCATCGGTCTGGTCAGCACCAGCTCGCCCTGCGAGCCGACCACCGGCACCCCGGAGGGAGAGAACGCCTCGACGGCGCAGCCCAGGTGGCGGCAGCTGATCTCGCCTTCCCAGACCGGGACGAGCGGCGAGGCGCCGACGAACGCCGTGCACACATCCGTCCCGCCCGAGACCGACTGGAGCTGCAACGACGGTCCGACCGCGGAATAGACCCAGCGAAAGCCCTCGGCCGGCAACGGCGCGCCGGTCGAGCCGATGCCACGCAACCGTGACAGGTCGAACGTCGTCCTCGGCGTCAGCCCGGCCTTGCGACAGGCCATCAGGAAGGGCGCGGACGTGCCGAAGTAGGTCATGGCCGTCTCTTCCGCCAGGGCCCACAGCGCATCGAGCGAGGGATGGGCCGGAGAGCCGTCGAAGAGCACGATCGTCGAGTCGACGAGCAGCCCGGAAACCAGGTAGTTCCACATCATCCAGCCGGTCGTGGTGAACCAGAAGAACCGGTCGCGCGCACCCAGGTCATGGTGCAGGGCGTGGATCTTGAGATGCTCGAGCAGGATCCCGCCGTGGCGGTGGACGATCGGCTTTGGGAGGCCGGTCGTGCCCGAGCTGTAGAGGATGTAGAGCGGGTGGTCGAACTCGACCGGGTCGAACGCGAGCTCGCCCGGCTCGGACGTCAGCTCCTCCCAGCTGACGCTGTCCGCCAGGCCGATCGCCAGGTAGGGCACGCAGACCACGGCGCTCAGCGACGGCAGAGCGGCGCGAATGGCGGCCACTTCGGCGGTCCGGTCCACGACGTGGTCGCCGTATCGGTAGCCGTCGATGGTGAGCAGCACCTTCGGCGCAATCTGCGCGAAGCGATCGACCACCGAGCGCGTGCCGAACTCCGGCGCACAGGAGCTCCAGATCGCGCCGAGGCTGGCGGTCGCCAGCAGCCCGATGGTTGCCTCCGGAATGTTCGGCAGGTAGGCGGCGACCCGATCGCCGGAACCGACCCCCAAGCGCTGCAGGCCGGCGCGCGCCCGTGCCACCGCGCCGCGCAGCCCTGCGGCGCTCATCTCCGTCGGCGGACGGGTCTGGGAGCGAGCGACGATCACCACGTCGTTGTCGGCTCGACCGGCGAGGCGCAGTGCACGATCGGCGTAGTTCAGGCGGACGTCCGGGAACCAGCGCGCATCGGGCATGGCGTCATCCGGCAGGACCTCGGACGGACGCTCACCAAGCTCGAAGTAGTCCCAGACCGATGCCCAGAAAGCCCCGACCTCGTCGACCGACCAGCGCCACAGCTCGTCGTAGGTGGCGAACGATCGGCCGCGTTCGCGCTCCATCCAGCGCAGGTAGTCGCCGATGCGTGTCCGCTCGCGAACATCCTCTGGAGGGTGCCACAGCACGTTCGGGATGCCCATGGACCGATGATGCCAGACCGGGTTACCGTTGACCGCATGCTCCCGCGCGCGGCCTGCCTGGCGCTGGCCTGCCTGCTGGTCGCGCCGATGGCGAACGTCCGCGCGGCCGATCCGCCAGCCGCGATCCCGATTCCCGGCGAGCCCGGCGCGCAGTTCATCGATGGCGCGGCGTTCGGCGGCATCGTCGCGGACCTCGACGGCGACGGTGCTCGCGAGCTGGTGCGGCTCGTGCCGAAGGCCGATTCGCCCGGCGTGCTGGCGGTCGACGCCTGGCGGGTCAACGCCGACGGCTCGTGGCAGCCTCTCGGCGAGGTGCCGCTCACCCGGGCAGCCAGCGTGAACGAAATCGTCAGTGAGCGTCCGGCGCAGCGCAACCCGATGCGCCCGGTCGGCGTCGGCGAACCCGCCCGCTTCCTGATGTGGAACGACGGCACGCGGGAGCGGCTGCTGGTCGCCACGATCGCCGCCAGCCTCGAGCCGGTCGCCTGCTGCCTCACCGTCTGGCAGGTCGACGAGCGGTCGGCCGGCGCGCCGATCACGTTGAGGCTGCGGCTCAGCACGCAGGGGAACGCGACCTCCATTCGTTCGCTCGACCTCGACGGCGACCGGCCCGACGAGCTGTTCATCACCCAGGAGCCGGCCCCCGGCCGCCCGGATCAGGTGCCGGTGCGCGCCTATGACTGGAACGGCAGCGCATTCCGCGAGTCGCGCTCGATCCTCATTGCACCACCCGGCTGGGAGGCGTTCGCGTCGGGTGACACCGATGGCCGGCCCGGCGGCGAGGTCCTGATCAGCTCCGACCCGATCGGCGGCAGCGGCAGCGCGGTGCTCAACCGCTTCTGGCTGACCGACGGCGCGCTGAAGACCGAGTCATGGGCGGTCCGCGCCCGCGGCGCCGTTGCGTCGTTCGATGCCGGCGACGGGCCGCGCATCGTCATCGTGCCACCCGAGATCGGCCTGACGCTGGTCGTGCGCTGGCCGGCCGGAGGCGCGATCGAGTACGAGTCGGGCGCATCGGACGTCGGACGCCTGCTCGGTGTGCTCGGGAAGGGACCGAGCACGCGCATCCTGATTGCGGCACACGACGGGGAGAGCGGCTTCCGGATCAGCGGCCCACACCTCGAAGTTGTCCCGGTCCCCAGCGTTGACGGGGCGGCCGCCGCGCTGGAGCGCAACGGGCTCGACCCGTACGTCGGCGAGCTGCCGGGCGGCCTGTCGGGGGCTGCGGCGTACATCGCCGGCGGGCAGCTGATCGATCAGCAGCCATCGTCGAGCCTGCTGCGGCCGCTGGCCATGGCCGCCGTCGCGTCACTGCCCGGGATCACGCCGCTCGGCGTGCTGGGCCGGGGCGAGTCCTGGACGGCGCTGCTCCACGGGGCGGTCGACACGTCGCGGAACGGCGGCGATCTCGCCGCCCCGATGCTCCGCGCCCCGGCGTCGATCACCGTCGCACTGACCACGACCGTGCTCTCGCCCGAGTCGCATGCCGGCGAGCTGCGCCCCGGTTTCGGCGGCGCGGTCTCGCTGGACGCCGGCGGTGGTGCGCTCGCGATCGGCCGCCGGCCGTTCACCGCGGCGCTATCCGGTCCGCCCGGCTCGTTTGCCCTCAGCGCCACCGGCGGTCCCACGGCCGTGGCCGATCCGGGCACGACCACCACGCCATTCCGCGACGGCGCGGTGCAACTGACCATCACCCCGCCCAGCGGCGAGCACCGCTTCAACCTGGGCATCAGCGTCGTGACGCCGGCCGGGCACGGCTACGCCGGCACGTGGCGCGTCGAGCTCCTGGACCAGCCGCCGCCGCTCGCCGCCGATACGCCGCTCGCGCCGTTCTCGCTCGATGTGCCGGTCAACGGCACGACCCGGCCCGGGGCGGCGCTGACGATCGACGGCGGCCCGGTGTCGGTGGCCGCGGACGGCTCGTTCGCCGCCGAGGTGCCGGCCGGCCTCGTCCCGCGTGACGTCCACCTGGTCGTGACCGATCCGGTCGGCAACGTCACGACCAAGGTGCTCAGCGTCGTCGGCTTCGTCGACTATCGCCGCCTGCCATGGATCCCGCTCGTCGTGGCGTTGACCGTTGCCGCGGCCGTCGTCCTGTTCTTGCGCGCCCCGCGCCCACGCCCCGAGCCGGCGCGCGCGCCGGACGACGACGCGCGGCTCGAGGAGATCGACTGAGTCAGCCGCCTCGGCGGCGGCGCGCGAGACGCTCGGCGAGCGTCTCGCCTGCCGGCGGATTCGGTGGGGTCGGCGTTTCGGCCGCCCGAGCAGGTGGCGGGGCAGTGGCTGCGGGTGCGGTCGGTGTGGCGGCTATCTCGCCCGATCGCTGGCTCAACCGGCTGCGACGGTCGCGCGCCACGCGCAGCTCGGCAAGCACCGGCACGGACTCCGGCGCCCGACGGCCGAGGCCAACGCGGCGCGCCACCCAGGCACGCGCCCGCGCCAGGTCCCCGCGCGACAGCGCCACGCGCCGCACGCCGATGTCGAGTGGCACGAGGAGAATGGCGAGCACCAGCAGCCACGGCCAGATCGGCGTCGGGAAGGCATCGGCCGCGATGTCGTGGCGCCACACGGCGGCTGCGGCAGCCGGATCCGCCGGGTCGAGAGATCGGCCGTGGCCGGTCGCGGCGAAGCGCGCCAGCGCGTCGGCGTTCACCCCGAGCCGCCGAAACTCCTGCGCGGCCGGGCTGACGATCCCAAGCGTGCGGCTGGCCGAATCGGTCGTGGTCGTCTGGGCCACGCGAACGAGGTACGCGCCCGGATCGTCGGCGCGGATGGCGCCGGCGTATCGGCCCGGCCCGACCTGGGTCAGCGTCGACTGCGTCGGCGTGAGGTCGGGCGACACGAGCCGGAGAACCGTGCGGTAGAAGTTGCGCGGCGCGCCGTCGTCGTCGAGTGAGGTGAGGTTCACGTTGAGCTGCCCGTCGCGTCCCGGGCTGAACTGCACGTCGATGCCCTGGGCGTCCTGCGGGGGCAGCGTCCAGCCGACCATCTGCGCCAGCGCGGTGCCGTAGACATCGGTGCCGATCCATTCGGTCGCCCATTGCGCCCGAGCGTCGGAGGTCCAGGCGACCGCGCGGCCGAGGCCGTACTGCCATTGCGCCAGCAGCGGGTCGTCCCGGGCGGTGAGCAGCGCCACGCTGGCGGTCCCCTTGGCGGTCGTGGCGTTGTAACCGAGCAGCGCGGGCAGGCGGCCGGCATCCAGGCCGCGCAGGATCTCGGAGGGCTGCGCCGGAACCGGCTGGAATCGCTCCTCGACGATCTTCTCGCCGGCGGTGCGAATCGTCTCCTTGAGGAAGATGTCGGGGATCTTGGTGGCATCGGCCGCGTCGTAGTAGCGGCCTCCCGATTCCTCGGCGAGCGACTTGAGGATGTGGGCCGAGCCACCGCCGGTGCCGATCGTCGACAGCGTGATCCCGGCGGCCTTCATGTCGGCGAGGAGGGCGTCGTACGTGCCTGACTGTGACCAGCCATCGGTGATGAGGATGATGTGGCGCAGCTTGGCCGGGTTCCGGACCAGGTCGTCGTACGCCGCCTTGAGGCCGGCATAGATGTTCGTCGTGCCGTCGGCCGCGAAGCCGAGCCCGGCCTGCAGCGCATTGAGGTCGATCGGTGCGGTGTGCACCGCCCAATGCGCGCCGCCGTCGAAGGTGACCACACCGAGCTGATCGGAGGGCGCGAGGGCATCGGCCGCACGCAGGATCGCCTCCTTGGCGACGTCCACTTTCTCGAAGCCGCGGCTGCCGCCGGTCGCGTTGTCGCGGTTGTCGCCGGTGCAGTGGCAATCGGCCATCGAGCCGGACTTGTCGACCACGGCCACCAGCGCCACGTCTGGCGAGCGCTGCTTGTCGCGCACGGTCATGTACACCGGCATCGTTTCCTCGATCGGCGAGTTGAGGTAGCCGCCGGCGCCGTAGCTCTGCTTGCCCCCGATCATGACCAGGCCTTTGCCGAGATCGCGGACATAGACCTGCAGCGACGCCATCGCGGCATCGCCGAGCGCGGCGGCCGGGACGTCATCAAGGACCACCGCGTCGTAGCCCGCGAGCGTCGCCAGCGATGACGGAACGCCGCCGGCGGGGACCACCGTGACCTGCTGTCGCGCGGCCTCGAGCGCGTCGCGCAGCGTCGCGGCGTGGGCCGGATCGTCGGTTGCCAGCAGAACCTGCGGTTCGCCGCTGACCAGGACGTACGCATCCGCCGCGTTGTTCTGGGTGAAGTGATCGGTCTTCGGCTCGATCACCGCGCGGAACACGTGGAAGCCGGCCGCATCGGCCTTCACCGAGAAGTCGACCGACTGGCTGCCGGCCTTCAGCGTGAGGTCACGCGTGGCCACCGTCTGGCCATCGGCCAGCAGGCGCAACGTGGCCGTCGTCGCCACCGTCGACCGCACCCGCGCGGTCAGGTGGATCGTCTCGCCGACACGCGCGCCGGTCGGGGCGTCGAGGCCGTCGAACAGCGCCTCGCCGTACGTGTCGGTCGCCGGCTGCACGACATCCAGGCGCACGCCGCGGTCCGCGGCGGCCAGGATCGCCTGCTCGGCGCCGCCGGCCGTGTCGTTGCCGTCGGAGAGCAGCACGAGCCGCTGCTGTGTCCCGGCGGGGAAGATGGCGGTCGCCAGGCGCACCGCCGCACCGATGTCGCTGGCGCCGACCACCGGGATCGACGCCGGCTCGCTCAGCTCGTCGGACTGTGACGGCAGGCGGTCGACGAGCGCGTTCCCGCCGAAGACGACGACGCCGGCGGTATCCGCCTCCGGCATGTCGCGGACCGATGCCCGCGCGAAGTCGAGCAGCGCCTGGCGGCTGCTGTCGACCATGGACGCCGACGCATCGACGAGGAAGACGACGCTCAGCCGGTCGGACGGCAGCGCCAGCCGGGCTCCGGCCAGGGCAAAGACGAGCGCGCCGACGAGCACCAGCCGGATGACGAGCGACGCGATGCGCCTCCCGCGGGGCAGGACCCGCGACGCGACCAGCCAGCCGCCGACGACGAGGGCGACCGAAGGCACGAGCAGCCACAGCCAGGCAGGCGTGGCGAAGGCAACCGGCATCAGCTGCTGCTCCGCGGCTGCCTGACCGATGTCCCCGGCCGCGGCCGTCGAAGGACGCGTGCCAGCGCTCGCCGTCCCGGTCGATGGAAGAGCAGCCACTCAACCAGCAGCAGGGCCAGCGCGATGACCGCCAACCGCCACCACCACTCGACGCGCGCCGGCTGCTCGACCGCGGCACCGGTCGCCGGCCGACCCATCTCCTCGATGGGCACCGGATCGCCGGGCGCGACGGCCGACTCACCCGGATCGAACAGGTTCGCCGCCGTGCGACCGAGCGACGTGCCGTCCTCGGTGCGCAGCTCGCGCAGGCCGACGGTCTCGGCCGCCGGCAGCGTGCCCCGCCCGGCGATCAACGGGATGCGCGTCGTCCCGGCGCCATCAGTCAACGAAACCGCGGTGATCGACGGGTCGACCGCCAGCGGGATCGCCTCGCCGAGCGGCTGCGAGGGCGGCAGCACGCCGTCGACCGGCGGCAGCAGGAAGTCGACGAGGTTGCTGGTCAGCAGCGGGAAGGCGACCTGCAGCGGCAGGTCGGAGTCGCCGAGCGCGAACGTGAGCAGCGCGACCGCCGTGCCGTCGACCGTCCCCGCTGCGACGAGCGGGTCGCCCGTCGTGGCTGCCACCGCCGGCCGCATCCCATCGGTGAGCACGAGGCGCGCCGCTCGCCCGACGTGCAGCGTCGAGAGGTCGACGTAGCGCAGCAGCGGGTCGTCCGGATCGGTGCGGTCGAGGAGCGGCGCGTCGACGGTTCCGCTCACGGTGCCGAATGCGCCATCGTCGTGCGGCCCCACGTACAGCGCCGGGACGTTCGGCGGCGAGGGCGGCACGAACCGGTCGAAGACGAGCAGACCGTAGGGCGTGCCGTCGGCATCGGCCTTCGCCACGGCGTCGCTGTACCCGTCGGTGCTCACCGCGTAGAGCTCGAGGCGCGGCAGCAGTGCCAGGGCGTTCTCGAGGTACGTGTTGCCGTCGCTGACCAACAGCGTGCGGACGGCGGCCTGCGGCGGGGCGAGCGCGAAGGCACGATCGTCGACCGCGAGCGCGTCACTGCCGGCCAGGCGCGCCTCGATCACGGTCGCCGCCGGCGGCACGGTGGCGATGATCGCCTCCGCGCGCTGGCCGGCGGCGATCTGCAGGTCGCGGGCGTCGACCAGTGCGTCGTCGGCGTAGATCTCCAGCCGGCGGGTCACGTCGCCGGCCGACGGATTGGCCACCGCCACGAAGACGTCGAGCTGCGCTCCGCCGGAGCGGCGCGTGGCGGAGAGGGCGGCGACTGCCTGGTTCGCATCGGTCGAGCCGACCCGTTCGACCTTGACCGGTGCACCGATGCCGACCGGTGGCAGCCGGTCGGCGTTCGCATCGGTCACCACGACGACGGTCGAGTCCGCGTCGCGTGCAGCCAGCGCCGATGCCAGGGCGAACGCATCGGTCAGGTTGCCCGGAAGCTGGGTCGCGTCGATGCCGTCGATGGCGCGGTCCGCGCTGCTGCGGTCGTTGGTCTCGCTGGCCAGCACGTGCGCCGAGTCGTCGGCGGCCACCACCGTCACGCGACCGCCCTCGGGAAGCCGTGCGACGACCTGGTGCGCCAACCGGCGCGCAGCCTCGATCCGCGGCTGGCCGTCGTCGGTGGCGCCCATCGAAGCCGACGTGTCGACGATCAGCACGACGTTGGCCGCGAGATCCGAGGTCGTGTTGAGGAACGGGCGAGTCGCGGCGAAGACGACGAGCGCGGCAATGAGCAGCTGCAGGAGCAGGAGCCAGCTGAAGCGCAGGCGCTGCCACGGCGCGTTGGCCTCGACGTCGCGGACGAGCTGCTGCCACAGGAACGTGGAACCGACCGGCACGTCGCGGCGACGCAGCCGGAGCATGTAGAAGGCGACGATCAACGGCAGGATCAGCAGGCCGATGAGGGCGAGCGGCGCGATCACCTTTCCGGCCCCATGTGACTGGGACGGCGGTGAAGGGACCGCCGGCCGCTCATCCTCGTCGGACGGCTCGCTCCTTCGACGGGTCGAGTGGTGGCCGTCATGCGGTGATGCGGCGGCGTCGGAGGACGTCGAAGAGGAGGTCCGCCAGGTCGAGGTCGCTCGGCACGGTGACGTACGAGCCGCCGCGGCGGGCGACGAAGGCCGCGATCTCGGCCTGCCATTCGCCCAGCCGGGTGCGGTATCGGTCGACGAGGTCGTCGTCGCCGGTGACCTCGATGCCCTGGCCGGTCTCGGTGTCGACCAGCCGTGCATCGGGCGGGACGTCGGGATCGAGCTCCTCGGGCGCCAGGACGTGGAGGACGCTGAGCTGGCAGCGCGTGCGGGCCAGGTCGCGCAACGCGTCCAGGTAGCCGGGATCCATCAGGTCGCTGATGAGCAGCAGCGGCCCGGAACCGCGCAGGCGGCCGGCGTATTCGCGCGCCGCGGCTGCCAGGCCGGTCAGTCGCTCGGTGCGCGGCTCGGAGAGAAAGCGGAAGACCTCGAACACGCGACCCTTGCCGCGCAGCGGCCGAAGTGTCGACGCGTGGCCGTCTCCCAGAAAGGCGACGCTCACCCGATCGAGGTGGGCCAGGCCGAGGTAGGCGAGCGCGGCAGCGGCACGACGGGCGAACTCGAGCTTGTTCGGGTCGCCGAAGTTCATGCTCGCGCTGGCATCGACCAGGACGTGGACGGTGACGTCCTCCTCCTCGACGAAGAGCTTGACGAACAGCTTCTCGAGCCGCGCGTAGACGTTCCAGTCGAGCTGGCGCAGGTCGTCGCCGTGCGTGTAGTTGCGGTAGTCGGCGAACTCGACCGACTGCCCGCGCTTCGTGGAACGCCGCTCGCCCTTCATCCGCCCGGCGGTCAGCCGCCGCGACGCCAGCTCGAGCTGCTCGAGGCGCCGCAGGAACGCCTCGTCAAACAGCGGCGGGCGGTCCGAGACGATCATCACGCTCGGCGCAAACGGGTCTGCGTCATGCGGAACGGCTACGCCGCGGCTTCGGTCGGCGTCTCGGCGATGATCGCGCGCACGACCGAATCGGTGCTGATGCCCTCCGCTTCGCCCTCGAAGTTCAGGATGACCCGATGCCGCAGGGCCGGCGTGGCGACCGCCTGGATGTCGGCGAAGGCGACGTTGAAGCGGCCCTCGAGCAGCGCGTGGATCTTCGCGCCGAGCACGATCGCCTGGGCGCCGCGCGGCGAGCCGCCGTATCGGACGTACTGCCGCACCAGCTCGGGAGCGCCCTCGGTGTCCGGATGCGTGGCGCGCAGGACGCGGACGGCGTAGGCCATCACGTGCGAGGCAATCGGGACCTCGCGCGCCAGTCGTTGCATGGCCAGCACGTCCGCGCCGGAGGCGGCCTTGGAGACTGCCGGCGCATCGGTCCCGGTGGTGCGCTCCATGATCGCGACGAGGTCGTCCTGCGAAGGGAATGGCACATCGATCTTGAAGAAGAACCGATCGAGTTGTGCCTCGGGCAGGGGATAGGTGCCTTCCATCTCGAGCGGGTTCTGGGTAGCAAGCACGAAGAAGGGCTCGGTCAGCGTGTACTGCTGCTTCGCGACAGTGACCCGGTGCTCCTGCATCGCCTCGAGCAACGCAGATTGCGTCTTCGGCGTGGCGCGGTTGATCTCGTCGGCCAGGACCAGGTTCGAGAAGATCGGTCCGGGCTGAAAACGGAACCGCCGCTCACCGGCCTCCTCGACGATGATGTTCGTGCCCACGATGTCGGCCGGCATCAGGTCGGGCGTGAACTGGATGCGGCTGAAGCCGAGCTCGAGAGCGTCGGCCATGGTGCGTACCAGCATCGTCTTGCCGAGGCCCGGTACGCCCTCGAGGAGCGCGTGCGAGCCGGCGAGCAGGCTGATCAGCGTCTGCCGCACGAGCTGGTGCTGGCCGACGATGTAGCGGCCGACCTCGGCCTCGATGGCGTGCGCCGTGTGTGCGAAGCGTTCGGGGTCAATGCGCTCGGGAATCGTCTGCTCGGTGGCCTGCTCGGTCATGGCTGCTCCGTCGGTTCGAGGCGTGAGAAGTAGTCGCGCACGAAGTCCTTCAGCGTGACCGGCACCTGTTGCCGGTCGAGCTGGTTGTTGGCGAAATTGCGGAAGAGATCGAAGACGGACCGATACGGCACGACCGACTGGTTATCCAGGCCGATGCCGTTGCCGCCGCCGTTCTGGGTCGGGCCGCCGTTGCCACCCTGCCCGGCGATGTAGCTCGGGTCGCCGGGATTGCCGAGGCGGTTGATTGGGGCGAAGAGCTTGTCGTCGCCATTCGGTGCGTCGGGCTTGTTGCCCTGCGAGGGCCCGTTGAAGCTCCCGGTCCGCAGGCCGCCGCCCGGGATGCGGTGCACCTGGGTACCGCCGCCGCCGCCCGGCTGATTGCCGGTGTTGTTGCCCTGGCCAGGCTGGGTGCCTTGGCCGGGCTGGTTGCCCTGGCCGGGCGCGCCGCTGGCACCGGGCGCCGGCTGGCCGCTTCCGCCGGGCGAGGGCTGGCCGGGCGAACCCGGTGCCGGTTGGCCCGATGCCCCCGGCTGCGGTTGGCCGGACGAACCCGGCTGCGGCTGACCTGCGCGCGCGACCTGGCGCGCGCCGTCCGATAACGCGGACTGCGCAGCCGCCACGTCACGCTGCAGCTGGCGTCGCTGCTCGGCGTTGCGCGTCGCATCCGCGGCACGGTTGAGCGCATCGCGTGCCGCCTGCTGGTCATGCTGATCGCCGGACTGCGCCGCGCGGTCCAGGGCATCGGCTGCTTCGCTGAGCTGTCGAGCCAGGTCGGGCTGTCCTGACGCCGCCTGCGATGCCTGCCGCAGCGCATCGGTCGTCGATCTCGCCTCGGAGGGTGACTGGCTGCCGAGCTTGTTGGCGAGGTCCTCGAGGTCCTTGGCCGCCGCATCGGTCGTGCCCTCGGCATTGTTCTGGTCGTCACCGGTCACCGCGCGGGAGATGGAGCGCGACAGCTGCGTGAGCTCGGCGTCCCTGGCTGCCGCCTGCGGGTCGGCCAGCTTCGCCAACTGCTCCTGCACCGAACCGATGCGGGCCAGTGTTGCCTGCCGGTCATCGCCCTGTTCGCGGAGCTGCCTGGCCAAACGACGCAGCTGCTCCACGAGCTTGTCGCGCTCGGGATCCTTCGTGTCGGCGCCCTTGCGCTCGGCGTCGTCCGCGACCTTCTCCACGCGCTCGGCGACCTGCCGGCTCGCCTCGCGCGCCGCGCGACGATCGGCCAGCACGCCGTCCTGCGGATTCGGCCAGACGACGAGGACGAGCAGCAGCACCAGCGCGATGCCGGCGACCGATGCGGGCCGGCGCTCGAGCCGCGGTCGGAAGGCGCCCCGCAGGTCGACCTCGGCCAGACGCGCGCGAGCATCCGCCAGCTGGCGCGGCACGAGATCGAGCTCGAGCTCGCGCTCTGTCGCGCCGCCGGATCCGATCAGCTCGAGCGCTGTGCCGAGGCGCTCGCGGAGCGCCAGCTCGTCATCGGCACGGTGGGCGGTCGCGACCAGCGACGGTCGCTGCAGCCAGCTCCAGGCGGCCCACGCCAGGATGACGGCGGCCACGACGGCGAGCATGAGCTGCGGCGCCCATTCGACCGCGATGCTGCGGGCCAGCAGCTGCACGCCGGCGAGCGCGATGAGCGCGGCCGCGGTCGCCCACCCACCACCGCGCAATGATCGCCGCAGCCAGAGCCGTCGCCGCAGGGCGGCCAGGCGTGTTGCGCTGTCGCGCCCGAGCCGATCGGTCACACGCCTGCCGTCCTGGCGGTCGGTCATGCTTCCGCTTCCTCGATGCGTGGATCGCCGTCGCCGGCGACTTGTGTCGCGCTGGCGACACGCGCGCCACGCTGACGGCGGAAGACGAAGCGCATCCCCGCGGGGAGGACCAGGCGCATCGAGATGAGGGTCAGCAGCACCGCGAGCAGCGCGAACGTCGCGGCGAAGCGCGGCCAGAAGTGGTCGTAACGGGTGTTGAAGCCGAACGCCGTGGCTCGGTCAGGGATGCGCGAGCCGGGGACCTGGCAGATCGCGCCGGCCGGACACGGATCGGAGCCCGGGACGGCGCACGGACCGTCGCCGCACAGGTCGGTTGCCGTCGTAGGCACCAGCGGGCTGCCCGTGCCGAACTGGCTGACGAACGAGCTGAACGTACCCGGCACCGACTCGGTGTTGGCGACGACGTCTGCCATGGCGACCGCCGGGTTGACCCACATCAGCTGCTCGGGGGCGGTGCGCCGTTCACTGAACGGGCTCGAGGTGTCTCGATTGGCGAGCGCCGTCCAGAAGACGAAGACGAGCAGGGTGCCGATGGTGAAGGCAAGCATCGTCGAATACGTCAGGACGGTCGAGGCCTGCGTGCGCTTCACGAAGGCTGAGAAAAAGAGCCCGATCGTGCCGAAGCCGAGCGCTGCGCTGAGCAGGACGACGAGCTGGCGCAGCAGATCACCGATCGTCACGCCGCCGTACATGAACACCAGTGCGCTCAACGGGATGCCGGCCAGGATCATGAGCAGGAGGAAGGCAAGTGCCGCGAGGAGCTTGCCGACCACGATGGCGCCCGGTCGCATCGGTGTGCTGATCAGCAGGTCGAGCGTCTGCTTCTCGCGCTCGAGCGAGATGGCGCCGGCGGTGAATGCCGGGGCGATGAAGCAGACCAGCAGCAGCTGGAACATCGACAGCGTGGCGAAGATCGCCTGACCGATGCTGGCCGATGCGTTGGCCGCATTGAGACCGCCGAAGCCCCCGAATGCACCGCCGGCCACCTGCGAGCGCGCCTGCGGCCCCATCACCGTGTATACGCCGTAGGCGATCAGGGCCAGGATCGCCAGGTAGATGGTGAGCACCACGAACGCGCGCCGGCCGCGGAATCGCGAGCGCAGCTCCTTGACCATGATCGTGGCGACCGCCGAGGCGAACTCATGGAAGCGGCCGCGCTCGAGCGGCGCGGCAACGGCAGCGGCGCTCACGCGGCCTCCTCGGCGCCGGCGTCCTGTCCGGTGACCTTCAGGAAGATCTCCTCGAGGCCGCTGGTCGCCTGCGCGAAGCTGCTCAGCCGGTGGCCGGCGGCGACGATGTCGCGCAGCAGCGCCGCCTGATCATCGGGCGTGCCGTCGAACGGCAGCTCGAGGCGCGTGACTCCCGCGGCGGAGCCGTCGACCAGGATCTCGCCGATACGGCGGTCGGCCTCCAGCTTGGCGATCAGCGGCGCCGAGTCGGAGAGCACCTCGATCCTGAGGACGGCGCCCGCGCGCAGGGAGCGCTCGATCTCGTCGATGCTGCCCGAGCGCAGCAGCCGGCCGCGATCGATAATCCCGACGCCGGTGCACATCTCGCCGAGCTCCGGCAGGATGTGGCTGCTGACGAGGATCGTCTTGCCCATCGAGCGCAGCTCGCGCAGGATCTCGCGCATCTCCACCCGTGCTCGAGGGTCCAGGCCGGAGGCCGGCTCGTCGAGGATCAGCAGCGCCGGGTCGTGAACCAGCGTGTGGGCCAGGCACAGCCGCTGACGCATGCCGCGCGACAGGCTCTCGACGTAGGCGTCGCGCTTCTCGCCGAGGGCCACGATCTCGAGCAGCTCGCCGATCATCGCCGTGCGCCGGGGGGCGGGGACGCCGTAGCAGCGGGCGAAGAAGTCCAGGTACTCCCAGACGCGCAGATCGTCGTAGACGCCGTAGAAGTCCGGCATGTAGCCGATGCGCCGCCGAACGCCGATCGGGTCGACATCGACCGGGATGCCGCACACCAGCGCCTCGCCGGCCGTCGGCGCGAGCAGCGTGGCCAGGATCTTCATCGTGGTCGTCTTGCCCGCGCCGTTCGGCCCGACCAGGCCGTAGATCTCGCCCGGTCCGACGACCATGTCCACGCCGGCGACCGCCATCTGGTCGTCGTAGCGCTTGGTGAGCCCACGGGTCTCGATCACCGGGGTCATCGGACGAGCACTCCGGAGAGGCTGGCCGTGGCGAACACCGGCGTCTCGCCCTGATCGGCCGGCACCGAGTCGCCGACGATCCGCACCAGGATGCTGTCGCCCGGACCGATGAACTCGCTCGGGTCGGGCAGCTCGAAGCGGCTCAGCGCATTCGGGTTGCCGAGCTCCACCCACGCGTCGTTCGCGACGTTGTAGGCGGACACGTGGTAGCCCGGCGGCAGCGGGTTGCTGGCGTTGAACTGGTTGAACATCACCGAACCCGGGTCGCCGGCGGTCAGGATCGCGGCGGACGAAGGATGCAGGCCGACCGCCTGGAGCGGCAGGGAGATGCGGAACTCGACCATCCCGTTGCCGAGCAGCGTGCCGAAGTCCTGGTTGATCACGTCGCCATCGGTCGCCACCACGCTGACATGCAGCTCGGAGGGGGTGAGCTCGATCTTGCCTGGACCGAGCGTCGGCGTGCCGGCGACGACCTCGACGCCTTGGCTGAAACGCTGCACCTTCTGCCCGTCGATCTCGACGCTGACCGGCGACGCGTCGTCATGCCAGCCGATGACGTATGGCCCGGCGGCGTCCGCGGCACCGGGCTGCTCACCGAGCTTGCCGAAGCCGGCGCCGGCGCCGACCAGCGTGTCGATCACCTGCCGCCGTGTCTGGATCTGCAGCTGGCGATCGGTCCCGGTGAACTCGCCGCTTTGGAAGCCGTACACCCGATCGGACGCCTGTGAGCCGTCGAACGGGCTGATCGACAGGTTGAACTCGTGCGACGCGCCCGGCGCCAGATCCCCGATCTTCGTGCCACCACCGGCGGCGATCACCGCGACGTCGGTCAACGGCTCCTCGGAGACGTTCGTCACGCGGCCGGTGATCTGCCGGCCTTCGTGGTGCCAGGTCACGTCGAGCGACGGCCGGTAGGCGATCGTCGTCTCGGCGCGGATGCCCTGCAGGCCGAAGACGCTCACCGACAGGCCACGCAGGTGCGACGGATCGCCCTGCTCGGTGGGGTGCTCGACCGGCTGACCGTTGCCGTCGAAGAAATCTGCCAGGGACGAGATCAGTGCGTCGCCGCGCACCGTGAGGTCGTACGTCGAACGGCTGGGCGAGAAGACGCCGGCATAGGTCGAGACCGATGCCGCCGACGCTCCGCTCGTGGTCCGCACCACGGACACCTCGTTGACGATGATGTCGCTGCCCTTCAGCGACGAGCCGATGCCGTACGACCCGGCCGAGAACGCGACGACCAGCGCCGGAGCGGTGACCCACGCCAGCTCGCGACGGTCCCATCGACGCAGGACGAAGTAGCTGGCCGGGCCGATGAGGACGATATATGCGCCGATGACGAGGAGCAGCAGCTCGGCCGGCGGGACCTGCAGCGACGGCAGGTTGGCGAGCGCCTGCGACATCAGCGCGTCGATCTGCTGCTGCTGCATCATCCCGCCGCCGGTTAGTTGCTGCTGCAGCCGGTCGTCGGGCAGCAGGCGCGACCAGAACGGCGCGGCGCCGGGCCAGTCGCGGAACGGACGAGTGGCCAGATCGACGCCGATGAACGTGACGCGTCCGGCGCCGCTCGATCGCGTGGTGAGCAACGGGTGGTGCTCGGGTGCCAGCGCGAACGCGTCGGAGCGCACCGTGCCGGCCGCCGCGGTTCCCAGCGTGGCGTCCGCCGGCAAGTCACTGCCGCTCCACGTCGCGAGCGCGTCGAACGGCACGTTGTCCGCCGAGCTCAGGTCGGTGACCGGCAGCAGGTCGCCGAATGCGGCGGTGCGCGCCTGCCAGTCCGGGCCACCGATCACGATCAGGTCGCCGCCGGCGGCGATCCAGCGTTCGAGCGCCCGCCGCTGCGCCTCGGTCAGCGTGCTGCTGTCGCCGGCCCACACGATCGTCTCGAGGCCTGCCAGCGGCTCAGGCCGTTCGGGGAGATCGGCTACCGCAAGCCCAACCGGCTCCGGCAGCCCGTCGCCCCGTGTCGTGACCTGCGCGCGCAGGTTGCCCTGTGCATCGCCGACGAGCGCGACGTTCGCGCCGGAACGTTCGAGGACCTTGACCTCGGCGCTGCCGGTGGCGAGCGATGTGCCGGCATCGGTCTGGAAGTGCACTTCGACCTGGCGGGTGAAGGCGCCCGGGCGCAGGAACAGGGTCACCTGCTTGCGAGCGCCGGCCGGCAGCTCAACGGCGCGGCGCACCGGGCCGTCCTGGCCACTCGCCTCGAGGCGGCCGTTGACCGGCGCGCCGTCGTTGGTCAGCGAGACGGTCAGTCCCAGCCAGCCGCCGTCCTCGAAGCGGCCCGCGACGAGAGGCCGAACCTGGAGCTGGATCGGGTCCGCCGCAAGCGCGACACCGGCGATGGCGGGCAGCAGGAAGAGGGCGCAGGCAACGGCTGCGACGCATCGCGGCAGGGCTCGGGACCGGACCGTCATCTCCCCTCGTCGAGCGGATGGTGCCACGCTTGACGCGTGACGCAGCCAACCGGTTGCAGTAGCGTGAGTGTAGGGGCGGCGTCCAGTCGTTGTTGACCAGCAAGGCGGAGGGGCGGATGGGACCAGGCGCGGCCAGGCGTTCCGATCTCGAGCGTCACCTCGAGCGCCAGATGCGCACCCAGGAGCGTCAGCTGATCGTGGTGCGCGCCGCGGTGGTGGCCGTCGCGCTGGTGGTGGTGCTCGTCTTCCGCCAGCAGCTGACCGCCTTCACGCTGATCCTGGGTCTGCTGGGCGCGGTTGCCGCATACGACATCGCGCTGGCGCTGCTGCTCAACCGCTTCCCGGCGCGCGAGGTCGGGATCGTGGCCACCGCGCTCGACATGGCGGCGGTCACCATCGCGATCTACGCCGAGCCCGGTGCGCTCGACGCCTATCTCTTCTACATCCCGGTGATCCTCGGCGCGGCACTGCGCTTCGGCCTGGGCGCCTCGCTGTGGTCCTCGCTGCTCATGGCCGCGATGTACGCCGCCGTCGTGCTGCTGGGTCCCGGGCCACGCAACCTCGTCGTGGAGCTGCTGCCGGTGCGGGTCGCGTACCTCGTCGGGATCGGCGTGGCCGCTGGGCTGTTCGCGCGGGTGGTCATCGGTCGAGCGGGTGAGAACGCCCGGTTGCAGTCACGGCTCGACGAGGAGGAGCGTGAGGCGGCGCAGTTGCGAGAGCGCGACGTGCTCTCCGCCATGGCCCGTGACTTCTCCGCGTCGCCGGAGCGCGATGCGACGGTGCGCGCGATCCTGGACGCCGCCGCGCCGCTGCTCGGCAGCGTCACCGTGCTCTACCTCGTTGACGGCGACCGGCTGGCGCCCGCTGGTGTGGAGGGAATCGAGCCGGAGCTCGTCGAGGCCATGCGCGCGCACGTTACCGGTCGCACGCTGCGCATCGGCGAGGGGATCGCCGGACGGGTGGCCGCGACGGCGACGGCGATCGTCGCTGGCGGGGAAGCACCGGTCCCCGCCTTCCCCGGCGATCCGGACGCGGTGACGGCGCTTGACCTGCGCTCGGTCGTGGCCGTGCCGATGCTCAGCCGGGGCGCGGTCCAGGGCATCCTGTTCAGCGGGTCACGGTCCGCCGCCGCACTCGCCGACGGCGAGCGACGCCTGGCCGAGGCGATCGCCGAGCGCGCCGGTCCGGCGCTCGAGAATGCCGCGCTGTGGACCGACCTGCAGGACCAGGTCGTCCGCGAGCAGCAGGCCCAGCACATCAAGGACGATTTCCTGTCGATCGTCAGTCACGAGCTGCGCACGCCGCTCACCAGCATCCAGGGCTACTCGCAGCTGCTGGAGGGTCGCCTGCGGGGGTCGACCGATGCGAACGCCAAGGAGCGCTCGCATTTGCGCATCATCCGCTCACAGGTCGCGCGGATGCGGCGGCTGGTCGATGACCTGCTCGACGTCAGCAGGATCGACAAGCGCGGCGGCGTGAGCATCGAGCCTGCCGCGTTCGACCTGGCCGAGGAGCTGCGCGAGATCGTGGCACGCACCGAGCGGGAGCATCCGAATCGGAAGGTGTCGCTCGACGCGCCGCCTTCGATCGAGATCGAGGCCGACCGCGACCGGATCGCGCAGGTGCTCACCAACCTCGCGGACAACGCGGCGAAATACTCGCCACCGGGCTCGCCGATCGCGATCCAGGCCCGATCCGACG
Source organism: Candidatus Limnocylindria bacterium (assembly GCA_035708065.1). Classification (GTDB taxonomy): domain Bacteria; phylum Chloroflexota; class Limnocylindria; order QHBO01; family QHBO01; genus JAICUY01. The sequence continues at coordinate 76,885 of DASSTC010000016.1, forward strand.
GTGGCTCGCTGATCGTCAGCGTCGCCGACGAGGGCGCCGGTATCCCGCCCGAGCAGATCGACCTCGTCTTCGAACGCTTCTTTCAGGCCGATGACGACGGCGGCACCGGCGGACACCGGTCCGGCGGGCTGGGATTGGGGCTGTACATCAGCCGTGCGATCGTCGAAGCGCACGGCGGCTCAATCTCGGCGGCGCCGAACCGCGCAGCGGGCGCCGGGACGGTGTTCAGCTTCCGCATCCCGGTGCGCTCGATCACGCGGCTCAGCCCGCTGAGCGCCGAGCCGCCGCCGTTCGTCGTGCGACGCCGGGAGACGGTCGAATGAACCGCGAGCGGCTCGCGACCCTCGCCGCGCGGCACGGCCTCGAGCTGGTCGGCGTCGCGCCGGCCGAGCCGCTCCCCGAGGATCAGGAACGGATTGCCGACGCGGTCGCCGCGGGGCGCATGGCGCGCATGGAGTGGATGGGGGGCGACCGGCCGGCGGTGAGCACGGACCCACGGCGACTGGAGCCCGATGCGCGGTCGGTGATCGTGGTGGCCGCGCCGTACGCCGGACGTGATCGAGCAGCGTGGGATCCCGAGCCTGATCGGCTCCGCACCGCGCTGGCGCCGCTGCTCGACGCGCAGCCCGCCGAGCCGCGCGGCCTCATCGCCCGCTACGCGCTCGGCTCGGATTACCACGACGCCCTGCGCGAGCGATTGGGCCGTCTCGCCGCGGACCTCCGGAGTGAGGGAGCGGGCACCGGGGCCGTCGCCTACGTCGATGATCGGCCGCTCGCCGAGCGCGCCTTCGCGGCGCGCGCCGGCATCGGCTGGATCGGCAAGAACGCCAACCTGCTGACGCACCAGCGGGCCGGCTCGTGGGTCTTCCTCGGGGCCCTGCTGTTTTCGGCCGAGCTTCCCGCCGACGAACCTGTCCGGACGAGCTGTGGCAGCTGCCGTCGCTGCCTGGACGCCTGCCCGACCGGCGCCATCGTCGCGCCGCAGACGATCGACGCGCGGCGCTGCATCAGCTACCTGACCATCGAGCATCCCGGTGAGCTGGACGAGGCCGCAGCGCGCTCGATCGGTCGCTGGATCTTCGGCTGCGACGTGTGCCAGGAGGTCTGCCCCGTCAACGCAGAGGCCGATGACGACGGCCCGCTGGCCGTCCCGCTGCTCCCCCTCGGGGAGTGGCTGCTGGGGCTCGGCGGGCGCGAGTTTGGTCGCGCCGTCGCCGGGACGGCGCTGACACGTGCCGGCAGGCATCGGCTGCTGCGCAACGTGATCTGCGCGACCGCCAATGCCGTCGCCGCGGGCGAATGCAGCGCCGACGCTGCACGCCCGTTCCTGGACCGCGCCCTGCTCGATCCACGACCCGAGGTTCGCGCCCACGCTCAGCGAGCGCTCGCTGCCTGACCGCCACGACGGCGACCGAATCGCGGGCAGCCGAGCACGGCAGGTCATCAAATGACTTGAAGACTGTGCCATACGCCGCTTACCAAGCCCTTACCGCCGCCTTATCGGAACGGCACGCGGCGGCTGCCGGACCGCATCGGTAGACTCGGGGACATGCCACTCGTCCGCCCGTTCCGTGGCCTCGGCTACTCGCTGGAGCGCTACGGCACCACGCATATTCCGGAGCGGGTGCGCATGCCCGGCGAGCGCGAGGAGCATCCGGGGCGGATCGCCGACCTGACCGACCTCGCCTGTCCGCCATATGACGTCATCGGCGACGAGCAGCGCTCGGCACTGCTCACGCGCGACCCGCACAACGCCGTCCGGTTGGAGCTCAACGGCGACGCTGATCCGCACGTATCGGCTGCCCGGACGCTCGGGCAATGGCAGGCGGATGGGACGCTGGTGCGCCGGGCGGACGCATCGGTCTACTACTACAACCATGCGACCGCCGCGGAGCCGGACGAGCCGTCGGTGCAGGGGGTGCTGGCGCACGTGCTGCTCGAGCCCTGGGGTCGCGGCATGCGGCCGCACGAGCACACGCTGCCTGCGCCGAAGCTGGATCGCCTGGCGCTGCTGCGGGCGACCGCGACGCAGCTGAGCCCGATCCTGGCGGTCTATTTCGACCGGTCGGAGCGTTACCGACATGTCATGAGCCGCGCCTGGACCGATGAATGGCGGGCGCGCGACGCCGACGGGCTGCTCCACCAGGTCGCGGCGGTTGAGGCCGACCACCGGCTGCTGACCTACCTCTCGCGCCAGACGCTCTTCGTGGCGGATGGACACCATCGCTACGAGACCGGGCTGGCGTACCAGGCCGAGGTGCGCTCACGATCCGAGCACGCCACCGCCGAGCCGGGGTCACTGGCTGCCGACTGGATCATGGTCGTGCTGGTGAACGCCGAGCTCGAGGAGCTCCAGGTGTTCGGCACGCATCGGCTGCTGCACCGGCTCCGGCGCGACGCGCTGGACGCGTTCGTCGCCAACCCGGGTCCACTGTTCAACGCGGTACCGATGCCGCCCGACGCAGTGCCCGACGCCCTGGAAGCTGCCGCGGACGACGATGCGCCGGTCTTCGGGCTGGTCGTGGATGGCGCGGGCTACCTGCTGGAGGGCGATGCCCACGCAATCGGGGAGCGGATGCGACGCGAGCGGCTGTCGACGGCGGTCCAGCGGCTCGACCTGGCGGTGCTGCACGCGGCGATTCTCGATGACCGGCTGGGCATCGATGCCGACGCGGTCGGCCGCGGCGATTCGCTGACGTACACTAGAAGCTCGGCCGCTGCGATCGAGGCGGTTGCGCGGGGAGCGTCTGACGCCGCGATTCTCGTGCGCCCGACCCGGATCGACCAGATGGCCGAGGTCGCCAATGCCGGCGACGTGATGCCCCAGAAGTCGACCTACTTCTACCCGAAGCTGCTGACCGGCATGGTCTTCAACCCCCTCTCCGAAGCCGAGGACTGAGCAAGCCCCGATGGTGCAGGCGATCAAGCGCGACGAGGTCTACATCGAGCCCGAGGGTATCTACGTCGAGACGCAACAGCCCGAACGGCGATCGCGCAAGCCACCGCTGCTGCTCGTGCACGGCGCGCTCACCGGCTCGTGGCTCTGGTCGAGCTTCGGAGCCTACTTCGCCGAGCGCGGCTGGGAAGCGCACGCGATGAACTTTCGCGGTCACTACACCAGCGACCTCGCCGATCTCGACGAGACGTCGATGGCCGACTATGCGACCGATATCGGCGTCGCGGTCCGCCAGCTCGGACGCCCACCGGTGCTCATCGGCTGGGGCATTGGCGCATTGGCGGCGATGATGTATGCCGCTCGCCACCCGGTGCTGGGGCTCGTGCTGCTCGCGCCCTCGCCGTCTGCGGCCGCCCTGCCGCGGCGACCCTCGGAGCACGAGCTGAAGTCGGTGCCGGCCATCTACGACGCCGCGTGGTGGGGCTGGTCGGCGTCGCTCGACGAGCTCCGCGACGCCATGCCGGACATGAGCGACGGCGACATCGAGAAGATGCAGGAGATGCTCTCCGGCGCTCGCGAGTCGGGCAGCGCCCGCAAGGAGCGGATGCTCGGCGTCGAGGTCGACACGAGCCGGATCGACGTGCCCAGCCTGGTGATCGGCGCCGGCCTGGACGACGTCATCCACCCCTCGGAGGCGCGGCAGACCGCGGACCTGCTGCAGGCGACCTACGAGTACTTCCCCGGCGCGAGCCACTTCGGCCTCGTGATGGGGGAGCGGACCTGGCCCGAGGTCGCCGGCTCGGTGCATGGCTGGCTCGAGGAGCATCGGCACGCCATGCTCGCGGCGCTCTCGGCGGTACCCGCGGGTCGCTGACTCTTCGCGTCACTCGACCTCTCGGCGGATATGACTGGCAGTTCTATTTCCGACCGATCTGCGTCCGGATCCGGCGGCGCTATGAACCCTGAGTCCTCCGCACGACGGGAAACGCCCTGAACCGGTCAGTTGGACAAACGGCAGTTATGCCCGGTGGGGAAGTCTGCGAACTCCCGGCGGGCGGGTTAGTTCGCTTGACCGATGCCCACGCCGCCTCGTATCCTTCACGACGTCTTGACTATCAACGACCACTTGACCAATGAGGGCGCCGACGCCCACGCGGCGGTCGCGCGGGAGCTGGCCGACGAGATCCTCCAGGGAATGGCCGGCTGGCGCGCCGCGGCGGCATCGGAGGGCTTCAGTGCCCTGCTGGGCCACTCACTGAGCATGACGAATGTTCACGTCATGTTCACCCTCCACAAGCACGGCAGCATGCGGATGAGCGACCTCGCATCGGCGCTCGACATGTCGCTGGCCAACGCCACCGGGGTGGTGACACGCATGGAGGAGCGCGGGTTGGCCAAGCGGGAGCGCGACGTCGACGACCGCCGGGTCGTGAACGTGGCGATCACGGACGAGGGGCGGCGGATGCTCGACGACATGAACGAGCGTCGTCGCCAGTTCTTCAGCTCCCTGCTCAGCCGCCTGGCGGTGGACGAGCTGACCCAGCTGAGGAACGGAATGCGGGCCATGTTCCGGGTCGCAACCGACGCCATCGAACGACATCGGACGGAATCTGCAGAGGAACCCAATCGTGAGTGACCAACCGGTGATCGTCGTCAGGGACCTCGTCAAGAAGTACGGCGCGGTCGAGGCGGTGCGGGGCATCGACCTCGAGGTGCGGAAGGGCGAGATCTTCGGCTTCCTCGGTCCGAACGGCGCGGGCAAGTCAACCACCATCAACATCCTGTGCACGCTCGTCGAGATGACGTCCGGCTCGGCGCGGGTTGCCGGCTTCGACGTCGAACGTGAGCCGGATGCGGTTCGCCATCACATCGGCCTGGTCTTCCAGGACCCCTCGCTCGACCAGCAGCTCACGGCGCGCGAGAACCTCGAGTTCCACGCGTTCATCTATGACGTGCCGGCGGCGGCCAGGAAGCAGCGCATCAACGACGTGCTCGAGATGGT